>JBAXHG010000149.1:0-4016 GCA_037139015.1 Actinomycetes bacterium
GGTTAAGGACCTTGTGTCCGAAAGGACGTGGAGGTTCGATTCCTCTCGGGCGCATTGGATATGAAGCCTCGCCTCTGGCGGGGCTTCTTTATGTCCGCATGAGGGAGAGCATGGCCCGAGCCACAACCGGGTCACCGCGTCAGGCATCTCCACAGTTGACCGACACCGCAGCAGCGGATTGCGAGTAGAGGGTCGGTCTCAGACCTTGAGCATGAGGATGGTGTTGAGGCCGAAAGCGACCGCAAAACCAACTGTCCAGCGGTTCAGGTTTCGCTCCACGAGCGAACCTCCGCCGAATGCTCCACCGCCGCTGCTGCCACCAAAGGCACCAGACAGACCAGCATCCTTGCCTGAGTGCATCAGGATCAGGATGATCAACACGATTGAGAAGAAGACTTGAATTATTCCGAGAAGCAGAAACATGGTCCGTAGGTTACAGCCCTTCCGTCTTTTTGACTCCAGCGGCATCAAGTTTCTTCAGAATCACCGCGGCTTCTCCCCTCAGCTCAGCGTCAAGGTTCTGCCAGTCAGCCTCGCTCAGCTTCCCAGTGCGCCAGTCCAGTTCAGCGTCCCTGACCTCTCGAAGCTTCGCGTCACGGTCGGCTTCAAGCTCTGCCACATCGGCTGATGGATGGTTGTCTTGACCCTTGCGCTCCTCCATGGCCGATGCATAGATCGGAGCGATCAGGACCGTCACAACGGCCATCACGGCAGCAAGAACAATGATGAGCGGGATCATGCGGGCCCAGAACCGCCTCGGATTGATGACGGAACGCGGAAGCGCCTTCGGACCGGCTCGCCTGGAGGCCAGATGGCAATCAGGCCACCAAGTGCAACAACTATTCCTCCAGCCCAGATCCATGTGACAAGCGGTGAAACAACAATGCGGAAGGTTGCTGGTGGAGGGTTCCTTAGATAAGCCCGTGCGACAGCGCTGATGCCAACGGCGCGGGCAACCGGGGTGAGGTTGCCGAACTTCTTGTCAATGCTGTCTGCCAGCGGCATGATGCGTGAGGTGTCCGGTTCCACAGCGGCCCAGAGGTCACGGAGCGCTCCTGCCCGGAGACCAACATCGGTTTCAGTCTCTCCTGCGAACGCATCGCCCACGGTCGCTGTGGCATTGGCTGGGTACCAGCTCTTTGATGTATCAAAGCTGCCGTCCGCCTTGCCGTTGTGCTTGACGGCAAGCTCGGCCCCAAGTGACACATTTTCGCTTGTTACGGTCGCGGTTGGTCGCTCGTAGGTGATCGCGTAGCCGCGAGTGTTGACGGTCTGCCCCACCTTAAGAGGAACTTCTGTAATCCGTTGGAACGATGACGATGCTGCGACCCCGCAGAGCAATAGGGCGAATCCGAAGTGGACGACATACCCGCCGTAGCGTCGGCGGTTGCGCTGGACCAGGTGGACAAGCGCAACGGGAGCAGATTCCGCGGCCATCGCCCTTCGGGCCTTGACTCCCCGGGCAAATTCCTGTGTGACAGTGCCTGCCACCAGCGCTGCGAGTGTGAATAGGAGAAGTGCTGCCCAGTCACCGCGAATGTCCGCATTGCTGAGCGCGAGGATCGCTCCAACTACTATTGCGAATGCGGCCGGCTTGGCTATGGAACGACCCAACTCCCTCAATCCCGAGCGTCTCCACGCGACAAGAGGTCCAATTCCAGTCAATCCGACAAGGACCAGCGCCAATGGCCCTACATACTGGTCAAACCAGGGCGGTCCGACGCTTGACTTCGTTCCCGTGATCGCTTCGCTGATCAGCGGGAAGAAAGTTCCCCACATCACAACGAAGGCAAGGGCGACAAGGATCAGGTTCTGGGCAAGGAAGAATGTTTCGCGCGATAGCACCGAGTCCAAGTGGTGTTCCGTCTTGAGAAGGCTACGACGGCTGATGACGAGACCGACCGAGACGACGAGTTCGATCACGATCAGGGCAACAAATAGCCAGCGGAGGGTCGCTCCCGGCTCTACGAATGCGTGGATGGAGCTGAGGATCCCCGACCGAACCAGGAATGTTCCGAGGATTGAGAGCACTCCTGCGCCTAGAACGAGTGAGACATTCCAGATTTTCAGCATGCCCCGCTTTTCTTGGATGGTCGCCGAGTGAAGGTACGCGGTGCCGAGGAGCCAAGGGAGCAGTGCAGCGTTCTCCACTGCGTCCCAGGCCCAGTAACCACCCCAACCAAGTTCGGTGTATGACCAGCGGGCTCCGAGCAGAATTCCAAGCCCGAGGGCAAGCCAGGCACCAAGCGCGAAGCGCCTCGTGGCCAGCAGCCAGTCGGCTCCAACTCGCCTGGTTACAAGCGCGCCAATGGCAAAGGCAAAGGGAATTGAGAACAGCGTGTAGCCGGAGTAGAGCGCTGGTGGGTGAATCATCATGCTCGCGTGGCGGAGCAGCGGGTTGAGACCAGTGCCTTCGAGCGGCACCTGAGCAAGCGTGGTGAACGGATTTGCGAGGAACACGGTCATGCCTACAAAGAACGCGGAGAGTGTGAAGAGGACCACTGTCGCGACGGGCACAACCTCCGTCAGGCGCCCACGGATTGAACGCAGAGCGATGGTTGACCAGATGGTCAGGAGCATTGCCCAAAGAAGCAGGGAGCCTTCCTGGGATGACCATGTGGCAGCAGCCTTGTAAAGGGTGGGCGTCGTCGTGGACGAGTGAGTGGCGACCACCTGGAAGGAGAAGTCATCCCGCAGGAAGGCGATCTCCAGCACCACGAAGGCGCCAATCAGCAGGGCCATAAGGACTGGCATTGCCCGCCGTCCGGATAGCGCTATGTCACGTCGGCCGGTCTTGATTCCAGCGAGTGTCGCGACAAGCCCCCAGATGGAGACTGCAAACGCGATGAACAGAAGTGCGCGACCTACAACCGCCATTGCGACTCAGGCCCCTGCCTTTGCCGCTTTGAACTTCGAGGGGCACTTGGTCTGAAGGGAGTCTTTCTCACCGACGAACGCTGCCCCGGTTGGGCCACGCTTGACCGTCACGATGATCTCGCGTCCGTCCCGGAAGGGGTCTGGAACCTGTCCCGTATATGCAATCGGAACGCTTGCCGTCCCTACCCGGTCGCGGACTTTGAAGCTCATTTGGCCTTCTCCGCGCTTGATTGATCCGGGCACAACCTTGCCGGTCAACTGGTATGACCTGCCGACTTTCGAGCTTTTGATCAGCTGACTTGGGGTCTTGGCCTCACTGCCTGCACTGAATGACGTGTAGACAAGTACGGTCGCGAGTCCAAGCGCACACACAAGCGCCACGACAAGACGGATAGTTCGCTTCTTGGAGGGGTCCATCGCTAAGGATGGAGGGTACCCGACATGAGGGGTTGGGTCCCTCACACCCGGCGCGGAAGGAGTCATGACCCCTTTGCCGAAACTTTAAGGATCGTGATGCGTTTTGATGGTATGGCCAATCGTTCAGGAATCCGGACAGCAGCCCACAGGCTGATGGATCCCCTTTCCGCTTTTAGCCCCATGGTCGAAAGAGCTGTGGTCGCGCCGGTGGTTGCTCCTGTCCCCGCACTTGGCAGAGTTGATGCCAAGCGTGCGCGTGACCATGACCACCCGGACGACAACGCGCTTTACACCTGCGGCTGTGGCATGACTTTCACCGCAGCAGTTGCGGCAGGCACACCCTGCCCGCACTGTGGTGACGGCCAGCCCTGGTAGCAGGGTCTAGGCTTGGCCCATGGCCACTTGGACTTTCCTCACCAACCATGCCCACGTGCTGATCTGCATTGCAAAAGATCCGGGCGTTCGAGTGCGTGAAATCGCGATCAGAGTTGGTATCACCGAGCGGGCCGCTCAGCGGATAGTCGGCGAGCTGGTGGATGAGAATTATGTTGAGCGCCGTCGCGAGGGGCGTCGCAACAGTTACTCGGTCAAGCATCGCCAGCTGATGCGGCATCCGATGGAGAGCGGCATGGCCGTCGGCGAACTCCTTACGGTCTTGATGCAGTCAGACAAATGATTACCCGCAACAAGCGAAGAATTGGAATTGTCGGCGCAATCACGGT
>JBAXHG010000150.1:0-4013 GCA_037139015.1 Actinomycetes bacterium
GAACTGCCGGTCTTCCCGACTCACTTGCGGATCGACTCCGCCTTGGCGTCTAGCATCAGTCAAATGCGCTTCATTCGTCCCTCAATCCTTGCAGTCACAGCTTCAATGCTGGCTTTTGCGCTGGCCGGATGCGGGTCTACGGGAGCAGGACTTCTGGACCCACAGCAGGCCAACTCACTCAACGCTGCGCTCGATGAGGTCAACTCAGCAGTTGACGCTGGAGATTGCACCGCAGCAGACAAGGCATCCGCAAGGCTGCGGGCGATAACCGCCCAGCTGCCGTCGAACGTCAACGGTGCCCTCAAGGGAAACCTGAGTGAGGGGTCGGCCACAGTTGGCAACCTCGCGCTAACCGACTGCTCAAAAAACGCGACCACAACGACAACGAGTTCGTCCACGACCAGTTCGTCAACGAGCACATCAACTTCAACCACTCCAACTACTTCGACGACAACGACAACGCCGACCACCACGACAACTACTCCGACGACCACAACCACTCCGACGACGACCACTACTGGCGGCGGAGTGGGCCCAATCGGCTGATGGTTGACGGCGAAAGCATCGCAGGCCGATATCGGCTCGAGGGCCGGCTCGGATCGGGAGGCATGTCCACCGTTCACCTCGCGATGGATGAACGACTCGAGCGCAAGGTTGCCGTCAAGCTGCTCGCAGAACACCTTGCAGACGACCCAGCGTTCATCTCGCGCTTCCGCCATGAGGCTTTGGCAGCCGCACGGCTCGTCCACCCGAATGTCGTTCAGGTCTTCGACTTCGGACTTGACGAATCCTCACACCGCCACTTCATCGTCATGGAATTTGTCTCCGGTCACTCCTGCGCAGAACTTCTTCGTGACCGCGGCTCAATCCCTGCAGCAGAGGTCGCCGGCTTCACAGCCGACTGCGCTGAGGGCCTTGCCTACGCTCATCGCCACGGGGTTGTCCACCGTGATGTGAAGCCAGGGAACCTGCTCGTCACTGATGGCGGCAGGGTGAAGCTCGCAGACTTCGGGATCGCCAAGGCCACCGAGCAGTCATCAGTCACACAGGTTGGATCTGTTCTGGGAACAGCGGCCTATCTCGCCCCGGAGCAGGCCAGCGGTGAGGAAGCCTCTCCCCTCTGCGACATCTACGCATTGGGCGTGGTCGCCTACCAGCTGACAACAGGCCGACTTCCTTACGAGGCAACCTCACTTTCTGAACTGGTGCTCAAGCAGCAGCAGGAAGAGCCGCCGAGACTCGACACTGTCGACCCAAGCGTTCCCCGCGCCTTTGCTGACGCAGTAGAAAGCGCTCTCTCCCTTGACCCTGCACAAAGGCCACAGGATGCGGCCCTGTTCGCGGCCATGCTCCGAGGCCAAAGCGTCGAGCAGGCGACCTCCGCTACACGCGTGCTCACCGGTGCCACGGCGGTTGCGGCAGCTCAAACTTCCATCTCCTCAGCAGAGCCCCGTCGAGCCCAACCACCCCGCCAGGCCGACCAACAGCCACAGGGGGCAAACGCTGCCCCAGCCAAGCGAAAGAATGTTGCCGCCCGCAGGTTCACGGCGTTCGTGGCAGTGATCGCGGTTCTCCTCTTTGGTGGAACTGCCGCCTACCTATCGACTCAGAACAGCAACACCGGAGTCAGCCTAAAGCAGGTCAGTGGCAACTCTGCAGGCGAGGCCGTGCAATCAATGCGCGACCTCGTCGACTCCAACACCAAGTAGAAGGAAGCTCAGACTTCCCAGGGGGCTGCGCCAGCGCGGAGCGCCGCAGCTGCAGCGGGAAGTGTGTCGTTTGCGACAGCATCGCGAAGGACATCCATCAGTCGAGCGATGAAGAACAGGTTGTGCAGAGTCAGAAGCCGCATTGCGGTGTGTTCCTTGGCCCTGAGCAAATGGTGAATGTACGCCCGCGAGTACCCATCAGCACAGGCAGGGCAGCCACAGCCATCAACAAGAATGTTCTTGTCCTCGCGGCCGGTGGCATGAGTGAGGTCAAGCCGCCAACGCTTGGACGGATCAGCAACCACCGCGGTCCCATGGCGGCCGATCCGGGTTGGCATCGCACAGTCGAACGTGTCGATTCCCAACTCCACTCCACGGATCAGGTCATCCACATCGCCGATCCCCAGAAGGTGCCGGGGGCTGTCGGGTGCCGTCTTGTCGAGCTCATCCGTTGCCCAGCTGACAACCTCGTACATCTGAGGTTTGTTCTCACCAAGCGAGCCGCCGATCGCGATCCCATCCGGGTTCCTGGATGCAACTGCAGCAGCTGAGTCACGGCGCATGTCCTCATAGACTCCGCCCTGAACGATTCCGTAAACCATCTGCCAGTCCGGGCCGTTCTCCTTGTGCCACGAAAGGCAACGGTCAAGCCAGCGGTGAGTGCGCTCCGTTGACTTTGCCGTGTAGTCGCGCGTGACATGGAAGGGCGTGCACTCGTCAAACACGAGAGCGATGTCGGATCCAAGCTTTGCCTGAACTTCCATTGAGGTTTCCGGGCCCATGAACATCTTCGAACCGTCGATGTAGGACCGAAACCGAACACCTTCTTCATCGATGCCGATGATGCTTCCCTGCCGCGCCGCACCGTTGGAGCTCCGCCCCTTGACCTCGTCAGCAACCGTCCCGTGGCCCATTGAAAAGACTTGGAATCCACCGGAGTCGGTGATGATCGGCCCCGGCCAACGCATGAAATTCCCGAGTCCGTCGAAGTCTGCAATGCGGTCGGCCCCCGGTTGAAGCATCAGATGAAATGTGTTTCCGAGGACCATCTCAAAGCCCAGATCCGAAACCTCCCTGGGAGTCAGCGACTTGATCGTCCCCTTGGTCGCCAGCGGAACGAACGCCGGCGTGCGCAGGTCACCGTTGTGCAGGTGAAGGACCCCTGAACGGGCTTGGGAGCCGCTTGAGCGGGCTTGTATTTCGAAGCGTTCTGACATGTTCTAGTGGTGCGCTTGCAACTCGCGAAGCTGACGGTACTCGTCAACCGTGAGTGAGCGTCCGCTGACCGTGGAAAGAGCTGGGTCATGCGACAGGTATTCGTCTTCCGATCTGCGCCAAACACGGATGTATCGATAGAACGGAACGACTGGATGAAGGTGGTGAACCAAGTGGTAGTTCTGGTAGAGCAGCGCGAACTTCAGGACGCCTTCCAGGCCAATCCGATTCCGTGTGGCCTGAAACTTGTTCTCCTTCGGTGTCGCGTCTAGCCCCCGGTGAGGGAGGTAGTCAAATGCCAGTCCCAAGAATGTAATCGTCAACCGGCTGGGGATCAGGTAGAGAACCAGCAGGTCAAAGAAGTGGCCCGAGATCACAATTGCTGCGACAACTCCCACCCACAGGGTGAATTCGACAGCCGCCTGCACCCGCTCAACCGCTGGACGTTTGGAGAACCTCGGCAGGTAGTAGACGATGTAGTGAAGGTCAAGGGTGGCCCAGCGGAGAACTGTCGAGAGTCGGTTCCCGCCGGCCATGGTCCACTCGTCAGGATCGCTCCCATCCACCTTGTTGGTGTGCTGGTGGTGCTGCATGTGAATGAACCGGAACGCCCGGTACCCGATTGGCGGCGCGAAGAATGGGAGCGCCAGATGACCCAGAAGGTTGTTGAGGCGCGTGTTGGAGGATGCCGAATGGTGGCTTGCCTCATGGGTCACCGTGAACATCATGTAGCCGGCCAAACCGTTGATAACAGTCCCAAACGGCCATGCCATGACACCAGTAATAACAAGCCAACACGACCCGACATACATCGTCAACGCACTCACAAACAGAAGGAGCGTCGGTAACGCGACCAGCGGGACTGGTTCCTGAGGATCAGGAATCGTGCGGATCGAATCAGTGGAGCTCCCCGACATCAGAACCCAAGTCTAAATCCAGGACCCTCACCCGACACTCCCACTGATTGCCCCACGGCAAATTGCGAGCCCTTGACCACCCCACGAGACATCCGTTCAGACCGGCGGTGGCGTCTAACTCAGATCCGGCGTTTCCCGGCAGCGAGCAGGATGCGAGCGAACGGCAGCCGGG
>JBAXHG010000151.1:0-4004 GCA_037139015.1 Actinomycetes bacterium
GCGCATGAACGCCTTGACCGGATTGCCCAGACCCTTGACGAGCTCGGCTGGAAGGTCGGCGCATGAGTCCGACCGAGCCAATTGAGTACTTCTTCTCATACCGCAGCCCTTACTCGTACCTGTCAGTTCCGCGTGTCTATGCGCTTCCGGAGAGCTATGCAGTCAACATCGTCTATCGGGGAGTGATTCCCATGGTGATGCGCGGCCAGGCTGTCCCACGCGAGAAGGGAATTCACACGCTCCGCGACACCAAACGTGAGGCGAATGCTCTCGGCATGCCTTTTGGTCCCGTCTACGACCCTGTCGGCGAAGGGGCTATGCGATGCCTTCTTGTCGGCGAGTACGCGGTTGACAAGGTTCTTGAGCGGGAGTTCCTGCTGTCTGCAAGTCAGGGGATTTGGTCTGAGGCTGTTGACGTTTCAACGGACAAGGGTTTGCGGCTGGTTGCCGAGCGCGCAGGTCTTGACTGGGAGGGGGTCCAGTCAGCGGTTGAAAATGAGGCTTACCGCTCCCGCGTTGATGGGAATGTGGCTGCCCTTGAAGGCCATGACCACTGGGGAGTCCCGACGTTCGTCTTCAGGGATGAGATTTTCTGGGGGCAGGACCGCATTGTTGACCTTGAGGTTGCACTCAAGGCCGCGGGCTTGAGCCTCAGCCAGTAACGACCAGGTCCGCTCTGTCGGCGGGCTTGTTATGTGCAATGTGCTCATCCTCTTGAGCCGCCCACGCATCCCACCTCGGAGCAAAGTCAGTCCAGTCGGGGCGTTGTTGGGCGCGCGCTTTACGCGACTCGGCATCTGTTTCGACCCAGACGAGCACTGAAGTCCAGTTTGCAAGTCCCACGGAGCCGGCGCCACAGCCTTCAACGATCAGAAATGGTGGTGCGTCAAGGGTTGTCTCTGGACCCCAGGCCTTCGTGGTCCAGTTGTAGGCGGGGACCTTTGTCGTCTGCCGCTGGGAGAGTGGCATCAGCGCGTCAACCTGTGCGCGGAGAACGCCATTTGACAGGCCATCCCAGCCTCCGTAGAGGTCTTCCAGGTGGATGATGGGCGCGCCCTCCAATCTGGCAGCGACAGCAGTTGCAAGTGTCGTCTTGCCGGAGGCGCTTCGACCGTCAATGGCGATCACGCATGTGTCCCCACAGGCAGGAGAGGAACTCAGGGCCAGCTCAACCGTGACCAGCTCAGCGGTGGAGTCTGCAAAAGATGCTTTCCGCTGGCTGTCCATACGGGGCTACGGCAGGTACTTGTTGGTCCAGAAGGCTGACCAGTCGGGCTCAGCCTTCAGCGGCTTTCCGTTGGAGTCGGTCAGGAGTCCATTGGAGTAGAGGAAGTGTCCGTACTTGGTCCACTGCTCGGCACTCTGAACGCCAACCTTTCCGTCAGCGGTAGTCAGGTACCCGCCGCTGGCAAGCAGCTCTTGACTCTCAGTCACCAGCTTGGCGTTCTTGAAGGCCCCAGGGTTTGCTTTGACCATCAGGGTCGCGGCTTTGGCTGGGTTCTTGGCGGCGTACTCGTAACCCATCGTGGTCGCCTCCGTGAACGCTCGCGCAGTCTGCTCGTCTTCCTTGAGCCACTTGTTGGAAGCAACGATCAGAACCGAGTACTGCTTGGGGAACCCAAAGTCCTCAAACCGGAAGTACTTGAGTGGCTTGCCTGACTGCTTGGCCTCGACCCCTTCCCAAGTTGTGACCGGGATCGTGAAGTCGGCCGCTCCCGAATAGACAGCCTGGTAAGCGGAGGTGTTCAAAGTGATCGTCTTGAAGTTCCCCTTGCCACCCGCATTCTGGATGACTGATTTGAGCTCCGGTCCCTCATCTGGACTGCCAAACCCAGCATAGGTTTTCCCATCAAGGTCCTTTGGGGTCTTGATGTCAGTTCTGTTTGCCCGGACGCCGATCGCGTAGGCGCTCTTTTGGTCTGGGGAGAAGATCGAGACGATGTCTTTGCCGGCTGCGCGGGCGTAGGCAAGTCCAGCCTGGTAGGAGAACCCAACATCAGCCTTACCAGCCGCGACGAGAGTTTCTGGGGGCGTTGACGCGTATGGGAGGACCTTCAGGCTGATGCCACGATCCTTGTAGTACCCGAGCTCTTGTGCCACATAGACGCCCGTGTAATCCGTGTTCGGAGTCCAGGAGAGAGCAACGCTGACCGTCTTGGGACTGTTTGTAGGCGCAGCCGAATGCGTTGGGGTGCTGTTGCTGCTGCTACCGCATGCGGAGATGGCGAGGGCTGACGCGAGCGCCAGGAGGACGGGGGAGATGCGACGGAGGGTCATTTGGTTCCTGAGGATGGAAGGGAAAGGTGGGTGAGTATCTCACTCTCCATTCGCGCGAACTGCGGCGTCTGGATCAGTTCTAGTCTGCGCGGTCGAGGAATGTCGATTTCCACGGTTGCCGCGACGGCAGCAGGGCGGTCCGAGTAGACAAAGACCCGGTCTGACAAGAAGACCGCTTCTCGCACATCGTGGGTGATCAGCACCACAGTCCAGCGATGCTTCTCCCACAGCCGCTCAAGCCAGTCCTGCATGGCGCGCCTTGTCAGCGCATCAAGCGCGCCAAACGGCTCATCAAGCAGGAGCACTGGCCGATCCATCAAAACCGTGCGGAGCAATGCGACCCTTTGGGCCATCCCGCCGGAGAGTTCACTCGGCCATGAGTCCTCAAACCCTTCAAGTCCGAAGCCTTCCAGGAAGGGGAGCGCCCGCTCTCTGGCCTGAGCCCTTGGCGTGCCGCTGAGCTCAAGGCCAAGCGTTGCGTTGTCAAGGGCTGATCGCCAGGGAAGAAGCGCGCCACTTTGGGGCATCCATGCGAACTCACGGCCATGTTCCACAACAGGACGCCCTGCGACGCTCACATTGCCTGACTCAAGCGGGATCTCGCCGGTCAGCGCTGCAAATGTGGATGACTTGCCGCAGCCGCTCGGGCCGACAATGGACGTGAATTGTCCTTCCTCAACGGTGAATGAGAGTCCTTCGAGAACATGCAGGTCATCCCAATGGGCGGAGAGGCCTTGGACGCTGAGGCCAGCGGAGGTCATTTCGTTCCCTCCCAACGCCCGTCCGTTGCAGTGCGCCACGGAATGACACGCCGTTCAATCAGGTGGGTCAGCAGGAAGAGTGCCAGGGTAACCGCGGATGTCACCGCGACGGCCGCAAGGACCAAGTCCGTGCGGAACGAGTTTTTGGCGACTTGCATGTAGATGCCAAGACCCTTTTCTGACCCGGCGTACTCAGCGAAGACAGTTGCGACAACCGCGTATGTGATTGCGATTCTCAGGCCAGTGAAGAAGCTGGGCAGTGCTGTGGGAAGGCGCAGCTTTCGGAATGTGGCCCACCAGCCTGCCCCGATGGAACGGAATAGTGCGGCTGCGTCCGAGTCTGTAGTTGAGTAGCCCTCAACAAGTGCAACGGTGACAGGAAAGAAGGTCACCAAGGCGACCAGAATCAGCTTGGGTGTCAATCCGAACCCGAACCAGATGACGACCAGTGGTGCAAGCACAACAATTGGCAGCGTCTGGCTGACTATCAGCGCCGGCATGACTGCCTGACGGGCAAAGTTCCAGCGGTCTATCAGCAGGGAAAGCAGGAAGGCAGACACGGTGGCCAGCGTGAACCCGAGGGTTGTCGCCAACAGGGTCGGCAATGTGTTTGCCCACAGGTCGCCCCGGTCATCCCACCCGGCGCGTGCAACATGCGTTGGCGATGGAAGGACATCATTCCCAATGTGTCCCAGCGTGCAGTAGAGCTGCCATGTGCCGAGCAGCAGAAGGAAGAGGATTGTTGCCGGAATGGCGCGCCGCATTGAGCCAAGTAAACCCCACGTGGGGACGGGGCTATCCTCCCGTCGGCATGAAGGCACCCTTGTCAAGCAAATGGTCTCGCCGTCTTGTGTTCCTGGCAGCGGCTCTTTTGGTCGCGGGGCTTGTTGCTCTGCTCATCACTCAAGTGCTTCTTGTCGATGAGTCAGAGTCAGTGGACACGCGCCCCGCTGGCGCTTTCTACAC
>JBAXHG010000152.1:0-3986 GCA_037139015.1 Actinomycetes bacterium
TATTAAGCCAATCGGCAGGCCTGCGGCCCGCCGTGCCGCCCGGGGCATTCACGCTCCGCGTCAGGCGTTGAAGCGGAACGGGATGGTGTCCCGTATTTCGGAAAGCGTGGGCGCTTCCTTGTCCCGGTCGGAAACAAGAATGTCCAAGTCTGTTGGCCACTCAATTCCGATTTCTGGGTCATTCCAAAGAATCCCGGCCTCAGTTGCCGGGTCGTAATAGTTAGAACAGCGGTAAGTGAAGTCCGCCTCATCGGAGAGGACAAGGAATCCGTGGGCGAAGCCAACCGGCACGAAGAACTGGCGCATGTTCGTGTCGGAGAGCTCAACGGCCTCCCACTCTCCGTATGTGGGGGAGCCTTCCCTCAGGTCCACAGCAACATCAAGGACGCTGCCACGGGCGCATCGCACAAGCTTGGCTTGGCCAGGTGCGGTCTGGAAGTGCATTCCACGGAGCGTGCCCTTACGTGACCGTGAATGGTTGTCTTGGATGAACTCTGCGTCTACGCCTGCGGCCGGCCAAGAGTCAGCCCGCCAAGTCTCCGCAAAGAAACCGCGCTCGTCGCCGTGAACATCGGGCTGAACAAGGACGAGGCCTGACAGCCGTGTGGGGAGTACTTCCATCCCTCGCATCGTAACTGTTTGCAATCTCTGGGAAGGAGGTCGCGACACGGTGTCGAAACCAGAAGGCCTATGGCGAACACACAAATCACTCCAGAGCGCGAAACGCGCACCCTCTCCTCATTCATCGCGGATCAGATTGATGACCTCTCACGTTCACAGCGTGATGTGGCTCAGTACATCGTGGATCACCTTGACGAGGCAGCATTTTCAACAGCAGAAGAGCTTGCCCGCAGGGCCAGCACTTCGTCGAGCACCGTGGTCCGGTTTTCACAGGCTCTCGGTTTCGATGGTTTCCCTGAACTGCAGCAAGCTGCACGTGAGGAATACCGTCGCCGTCCATCAGAAGGTGGGATGGAGGACTCAGGTCCGCTGTTTGACCTTGACCAGTCTCCCGCTGAGTCCGTAATAGCTGCAGATCACGGCAACGTTGCCGAAACGGCAGCAAAGTTGGACCGTGAGTCGCTCCAGAACGCGATTGATGCCATTGCAGCAGCAGAGCGCGTTGTTGTCATCGGAATCGACCAGATGGCTTTCTTCGCTTCGTACCTGCGTCATCTGCTTCTTCTTCTTGATCTCCGTGTAGATGTAATCGCGGGAACCTCCCAGGAGGCCCTGAGCAGAATTGCCCGGATTGATGACAAGACACTTGTTATTGCACTTTCAGCTGGACGCGCTCACCCGCTTGTCAGCCGAACATTGAAGCTCGCGGGTCACCGTGGAGCCTCAACGATGGCAATCAGCGACGCAACGCTTTCGGATATCGGCAAGCTGACCCAGCACCGTCTCTGGTGGTCATCCAGCAGCCCGGCGTATGTCCGTTCACACGTTGGACTTCTCAGCCTTATCCAGTCTCTGGCTCACGGGGTTTACTCCCTCGACAGTGAGAACTTTGATGACCGGATCAAGGCCTATCGCCTGAAGTAGCACAGGCAAAAGGAAAAAGTTTCTCTAGCGGCCCACCTCGTGTGGGCCGCACTCGCATCTGCTCCGTAGGTAGGATGATGACAATGCACGATGAAAGCACTTTCCGAGTAAAGGTCGGCCTCGCAGAAATGTTGAGCGGCGGCGTAATCATGGACGTAATTGACGCCGAACAAGCGAAGATTGCTGAGGACGCCGGTGCATGCGCAGTCATGGCCCTTGAGCGCGTTCCGTCAGACATCCGGCGTGACGGCGGTGTTGCCCGAATGAGCGATCCGCTGATGATCAAGGAGATCCAGGCAACGGTCAGCATTCCTGTCATGGCCAAAGCCCGCATAGGACACTTTGCTGAAGCTCAGGTTCTTCAATCTCTTGAAGTCGACTTCATTGACGAGTCAGAGGTCCTTACCCCCGCTGACGAGGCGCATCACATTGACAAGTGGGCTTTCAAGGCTCCGTTTGTCTGTGGCGCAACCAACCTCGGAGAGGCCCTCCGTCGAATTGGCGAGGGTGCCGCAATGATTCGGTCCAAGGGCGAAGCTGGAACCGGAGACATCGTTGAGGCCGTTCGGCACCTGAGGACCATCAACGGCGAAATTCGTCGCCTGGGAACACTGGATGAGATGGAGCTTGCCGTTGCGGCAAAGAACCTTCAGGCGCCTGCAGAGCTTGTTCGACAGGTTGCCAAGGACGGGCGTTTGCCAGTTCCTATGTTCTGTGCAGGGGGCATTGCCACACCTGCGGATGCCTCCCTTGTGATGCAGCTTGGTGCTGAGGCGGTCTTTGTTGGTTCGGGGATCTTCAAGAGCGCCGATCCTGCCCCGCGGGCCAAGGCAATCGTGGAGGCAACAACAAATTTCCGTGACCCCGCCCGTGTAGCTGCCGCATCAGAGGGACTTGGGCAGGCAATGGTCTCCATTGAGTCTTCGAAGATTCCCGAGGGCGAGCTTCTTTCCAACCGCGGCTGGTGAGCGCGGTGTCGGGCCCAGTCGGGATCCTAGCTCTCCAAGGAGACTTTGGTGCACACGCCAAGCTGCTTGAGGGGTCGGGAATCGCGTCGTGTGAAGTCAGGACGGCTGACGACCTTGAGGGAATCTCTGGCCTGCTCCTGCCAGGAGGCGAGACAACAACTATTGCCATGGGGTTGGAACGCGAAGGGCTCTCAGGGCCGATCCGAGAGCTCAGTGAGGCGGGGCTGCCAGTCTTTGGTACCTGTGCCGGGCTCGTACTGATGGGCCGGGATCACTTGGGGCTGATCGACATGGAGGTCGAAAGGAATGCGTTTGGGCGTCAGATCCATTCATTTGAGGCGGACATGGTGTTTCCAGAGATAGAGGGACCACCGTTGAGGGCCCTCTTCATTCGCGCGCCCAAAGTCCTGTCTGTTGGGCCTGATGTGGAGATTCTGGCTGAGATTGATGGGGCGATAGTGGCTGTCAGACAGCGCAACAGGACAGCAATCAGC
This sequence comes from Actinomycetes bacterium, assembly GCA_037139015.1. GTDB lineage: Bacteria > Actinomycetota > Thermoleophilia > Solirubrobacterales > Solirubrobacteraceae > WLNJ01. The sequence goes on from JBAXHG010000152.1 coordinate 3,008, forward strand.
TTTCACCCCGAACTGATCGGGGATCCACGAATCCATCTCTCGGCCCTGCTGCGGCAGACAGCAGCCTCAGGACATCAGTCGGCCTGAGCGGTCGCCTCAGCGCCCCAACGGCGAACTACTCGTCGGTGGATGTTCCCTTTGTCGTCCGCTCACGCGACCAGGAACGCCGGAAGTTTTCAAATGCAGTCCAATCAACCTGTTCTTTGGCTGGACCGCCACCTGGAGTGGGACCCAACGGAGGACGTCCCTCGCCTCCGCGGCCCTCGTCATCATCGCCGCCCACAATTGCGCGTCCAAGCCAAGCCGCGACACACATTCCTTCAGAAGCAATCACCAGGGCTGCAGCCCCAATATTCGGGTTTCCTTTGGCGAGGAACCCTGCGGCGACGGCGTAGAGCACAATGCTCCCGCCGAGCACAAGGCCAGTCAAGCCTGGGCGCACGGACTTCGGCGGCCGGGCGGCTGCGGCGGCTGAGACCGAGACCGCGATACCCGCGGCTAGTGCAATCTTGAGGAAAAATGGAATGGTCATCGAATTCTCCTGCGCCCGTTACTCTCACAGAGGCTACACGCTGTATCTGTGAGCGCAAGGGGGTCTTCCCTAAACGGCGGATTTCAGAGCTGAATGAAGCGTATTACGCCCTGATTGTCTGGGGAAGTCTCTTCCACGAGATTTCGCTCCTTAAGGATGTCCATGTGCCCAATTACCTCTGAAAAGGTGAGAAATGGCTGTGCGGCGGCAACAGCTCCCCAGATGTGGCCGGCGACTTCAAGTGCTGTGAGTGGCCCATCGCTTAAGGAAGCGAGCATCTTTTCCATACGGTCATCGGTCATTGCAAGGCGTTCGTCAATCAACTTGACATGGTCATCAAAGGCATCTCCGTGACCCGGAAGTACCGTGCCCAAGGTCATCTCTCTCGTCTTCTTGAGGCTTTCGATGTAGGCCGGCAGAGACTGAAAGCGTTCGAGTGTGTCGGTA
>JBAXHG010000153.1:0-3942 GCA_037139015.1 Actinomycetes bacterium
CGGGTCTTCGCCTCCGACAAACGTGGCAGTTAAGAGGTGCAGTCGGAGGCGATGCCCGACGGCCCCAACCAGCGACTCAGTAACCGAGTGCGAACTTTGCGTCTTCGCTCATCATTTCTGGAGTCCAAGGCGGCGTGAACACCATTGTCGGTGTCACCTCTTCAACTCCTTCGAGCTCCCCAACGAACTCTTTCATCTGCTCTGACACTTGCGGCCCAATTGGGCAGGCTGGAGTAGTCAGGGTGAATGTCACACCGATATTTCCGCCGTCAACCGCAATTTCGTAGACCAGACCAAGTTCGACAAAGTCGAGACCGAGTTCCGGGTCAATCACGTTTGTGAGCGCTTCCCATACTTGTTCATCAGTTGGCATAAGGCGAGATTAGCGGGAGACGGCCGCGACGGCCGGAATGGCGGCTTGACCTCCTAAGGTGTTGGGAGCAGATGGTCGTCATTGCCCTCATAGTCATCCCGCTTGCGGAGCTCTTCGTGATCATCCAGGTTGGGGGTCTGATCGGTGCCATTCCAACGATTCTTCTGCTGTTGACATTTTCAATTGCGGGGGCATGGCTCGTCAAGCGGGAGGGGAGCGCCGCATGGGAGCGCTTCAGCAATGCGATCCAAGCGGGTCGCGTTCCCGCGAAGGAAACAGCTGACGGGGCCATATTGCTTGTCGCCGGAGCGCTTCTGATTACACCCGGCTTCCTGACGGATACCTTTGGGATTCTTCTGCTCCTCCCCCCTGTTCGGGCGTTCGTTCGGACGTTCGCGTCCGCTCGATTCATTCGCGGGAGCTGGGTTGGAATGACAGTTGGCGGAGCAGCATCCGCTGGGAACGCTTGGCAGTCACGCCGTGGCAGAACGCCTGATGGGGATTCACAGCAACCCGCTCCACGTCAGGCCTACGATGTGGATGGCACAGCCACCGACATGGACCAGCCGCAAATCTCTGACTGACCGCGACGTTAAAGCCAGAGCTGGAAGCGGAAGACCGCGTCCTCCTAAAATATTTTTGGGGCTGCCTCCCTCTCACTGCTATCTTCGCTGGGTTGCTGCGTGCGGTGCTCGGCCCATGAGAGGGCCAGCTGGAGCCGGGGAATCACGCGGGAAAGGATCCTTGTTGATGCCTAGACGCATTCCATGGTCTGAATCTGACCTGCCTTACTTCGACGTGGACACTCTTGCCGACCTCTTCGTCCAGGCCAGACGCAAAGGCGATGTTCAAGGTGCCGCTGCAATCATGCGCACGCTCGCAGGGAAGATGTTCTCGGCCCTGATGTCAAATGCTCGGAACAAAATGCAGCAGGGAGAATCGGACCCGGAGTCAATTGCAAGCGAAACCATCCTTCGCGCGGTCCAAGGAGCTCTTACATCCGCAAAGACTTTCCGCGGCACAACCCGCAACGAAGTCTTCGCTTACGTCTACCAGATCCAGCGCAATGTGATTAACGATTACCGCGACAAGGAGAGCCGACGGAGAGGCATCGCCTTCACCGTTTCACTTGACAACAAGGTTGACGACGATGGGGCTGCAAGCAGTTGGGACCATCCCGATGACGAGGATGGTTACATCGAGACGGTTGCCGAGGACTTCATTGACCATGTGATGGCGACGTTCAATCCGACTCATCGTCAGATCATCCACCTGCGCTACATCGCCGGTTATCCATCAAAGGACACGGCGCGCTTGACGAATACGACTGCGAACAATGTTGACCAGGTCATGCGGAGATTCAAAAAGGCTCTTGCTGCAGCATGGGCTGATTCCGAGGATCCCGGCGGAACCGACGGCGATACTGGGCATAATGGTGATGAGAACTCATGAGCAACGTTGACCAACGATTCGAGCAGTACACCGCTGCGACAAGGGCGGGCGCTCAGGTTGACCCAACATCTCTTGTTGAAGGGCTGACTCAGGATGAGCAAAGGGAGCTGACTCTTCGGCTGACCAAGTTCGACAACCTCAGCTCAGAGGCTCAGAGTCTCGCCAACACCAACAACCCAATCCTTGATCGTGTCGCGCGTTCAGCCTCCGGCCTCTCCGGCATCTGGCCAGCGCTCCTGCCGCGTCTGCGTGAGGAAGCATCGCTCGACCGCGAGCAGCTTGCGCAACGCCTTGCCAATGAACTTGGACATCCGGAATCTGTTGAGAAGTTTGAGACCTACTACCACCAGCTGGAATGGGGCAGCCTTCCGGCCACCAACGTTGACCCAAGTGTTGTGAAGGCGCTTGCTGACATTCTCGAAACGGACGCCGATGAACTTTACGAATCGGGCACCGCGGGCGTAAGTGATTGGACTAAGCGAATCAAGCGAAGTCAAGGTGGCCCACTGCCAAAACGTGCTTTTGCGCGACTCGTTGGTGAGTCAAAGCCAATGACCGTCAACGACAGCGAATTCGACCCGCCGAAGGCCGCTGACTGGGACGACACAGACCGCCTTTTCCTGGGGGGATGACAGCGGCCCGAAGCTTTGTCGACCCAGATGGAGGGCCGGCGATAACACTTGACCATCACGGCGCAGACGTTGCTGCCATGGAGCTCGCTGCGATCTCCGTCCTTCAATCCGTCCCCGCTGAGGTTTGGGATGGAACTCCCCCAGTTCCTATCAACTGGATTGTCAAGGAGCTCTATGGGCTCCATGTGATGAACCATGGGGACATCGCCTCAGTTGTCGGCGTAAAGCTGGATGAAGGCAAGACAATGTCCGGGCTGCTCCTCCCAGATCGGGGTGTGATCCTTGTGGACGAGGGCGAGTTGGCGAAGTGGCCAAACAGGAAGAGGTTCACCATGGCCCATGAACTGGCCCACTGGATTCTCCACCGCGACGCACCTCCGAGCAAGGAAACCCCGCGCGCGACGATCATCAGTTCCGACGGGGTGCGAAATGATGACCCGCTGCCCCTTGCCGAAGCAGAGGCGAACGCTTTTGCAGCTGCGCTTCTGCTCCCCGCGGCCTTGTTCAGGCCAGCATTCGCAGCCTGCGACGGTGACTTTCCAACGCTGATTGACGAGTTTGCAAGTACGAACGCGGCCCTTGAACGCAGGTCAAAGACGCTCGGGGTTGGGGCGGCAAACTCAGCCTGAGCTTGTAACTGACCGAAGCGTCAGTTGTTGGAACCGAGGCGGTCCCAGCAGTACAGCCCGACACATTCCTCGGCAAGCTCGCGACAACGAGCGTCTGAAAGCCATGGAAGGACCGTTTCAAACCACTGTTCTTCGCCGACGCCCTGGTCGAACGCATCTTCGCCACGCATTTCGGCTGCGAGGCGGAGTGCCTCTCGGCGGTTCTCGCCAAGGCTGTGGAATACGCCGGTCAGGAACTCACGGTTGGCTACTGGCTGGCCGACCTCGAGCGAAGCGTGCCAGGCGGCAAGCATGGAGAGGTCGTCCTCGTCCAGGTCATTGACTGCCTTGGCATAGTGGGTCGAGAGTTCGCCTTCGGGGATCTCGTCAACCCAAGCTCGGACGATCTCACCAAGCAGTTGGCGCCGTGCTTCTTTACCGACTGAATCGGCAATAACCCTGATTGCGTTCTGAGGTTCAATGAAGCAGAGTGACACGGAGATTCTCCAGTGGACTCGAATGGGCGGCGGACGGGTTTCACCTTACGGCCACCCCCTGACGACAAGACCCTGTTTTGGCGTCCTGCCCAGAGATGACCCTGCTGTTTGCGGTTTGTTCATCCAACCGCCGTGACAGTTATTGGCCTCGACGTGAATGAACCAAACGGATAGGCGCCTTCAGCGGGAACCACAGAGCGGATCGAATACTTGACCCGCCCAACCGCCGCCCTGAACCGATAGGGCAGCTCCCAGTGACCGTCAGCACCTGCCCGGGCTACACCGAAGGTCTGCCAGCCCCGCTTGGGGATAGCCGCCTGGATGATCACAAGCTTGCCTCCTGCGGGAATCCAACCTCCTTCCAGAACACCAGAGAAGAG
>JBAXHG010000154.1:0-3940 GCA_037139015.1 Actinomycetes bacterium
ACCTCAACGCTGCCCTTCTCAATCCCAATCTCGCCGGTTAGCGCGGCAAACGTGGACGACTTCCCGCAGCCGCTCGGGCCAACAATCGCGGTGAACTGCCCGGGCTCAACCTTGAAGGAAAGGTCGTCCAGAACATGGAGGTCATCCCAGTGGGCTGTCAGGCCCTTCACCTCAAGTCCAGCGCGGTTCATCGTGGCCCATCCCACTGGCGGTTGTCGGCACGGCGCCAAGGCATCGCAGCCCATTCAGCAAGGTGCGTGAGGAGGAAAAGCAGCAGAGTCAGGACTGAAGTGACAATCACCGCGGCTAGGACAAGGTCTGTGCGGAACGAGTTCTTAGCAACCTGCATGTAGATACCAAGCCCATGCTCGGAGCCGGCGTACTCCGCGAAGATTGTTGCCACAACCGCATAGGTGATGGCAATCCGCAGGCCTGTGAAGAAGGAAGGGAGGGCACTGGGCAGGCGGAGGCCGCGGAAGGTCCGCCACCAACCGGCTCCCGTGGAGCGGAAGAGAGCGCCAGCGTCAGGGTCTGCGGTCGCATAACCCTCCACCAAGGACACAACCAACGGGAAGAACGTGACGAGGACAACGAGGATCAGCTTTGGCAGCAAGCCAAACCCAAACCACAGCACCATCAGGGGAGCCAGCAGAACGATTGGAAGTGTCTGGCTGATGACCATCAACGGCATCACAGTCCCACGGGCAAATGCCCAACGGTCAATCAGGATCGAGAGCGAGAAGGCAAGGACCATCGCGAGGGCAAAGCCCAGCAGCGTCGCCCCAAGTGTGGGAACGGTGTTTGCAAGAAGGTCAGACCTGTCAGCCCAGCCGGAGCTGATGACCCGCGAGGGGGCAGGAAGCACCTGACTGTTGGTTTTTGCGTTGGCTGCCAATTGCCAAATGGCAGCAAAGCCCAAAAGGGCGGCGGTCGGTGGGATTAGACGGCGCATCAAGCCAAGTAAACCCCACGTGACCCCCGGTCTATTGTCCGTCGAGCATGGGGCAACGGAAACGACGACAGAGGACGCGACGGTGGGGTCGTGTGTTGATCCTGATTCCCATCGTGGGTATTGCCACTGTTGTGCTGATTCAGTTCGCCTTCGTCACTGCTTCAGAGTCGGTCGATACGCGACCACAAGGCGCGTTCTACACAGCTCCGAACCCGGTTCCCTCTGGCCCGGCCGGGACGATCATCAGGTCACAACCGCATCTCGTCCCGAAGGCGATGGGCGCTCCTGTTGGCACCAAGGCGACTGCGGTTCTCTATACATCTCGCGACTATGTGACAGGCAAGCCAATTGCTGTCAGCGGTGTCATCTACCAGCCACCGCCCGGCCCGCTCCCGAAGGGTGGTCGCCCGGTTGTCGCCTGGGCGCATGGCACAACTGGCATTGCCTCCCCGTGCGCGCCGTCCCTGCAGGCGAACCCTTCCCAAGTAGCTCAGCCCGGGTTTGCTGGCTTCCTCAGTCAGGGTTGGATTGTCACGACAACTGACTACACGGGGCTAGGAACGCAGGGGCCACATCCGTATCTGATCGGCAACAGCTCTGGGCGCGAGGTTCTGGACTCAATCCGGGCAGCCCGCTTGTTGCCTGGCACTGGAGCGGGTGACCGCGCGATTGTGGCCGGCCACTCTCAAGGCGGGCAGTCAGCTCTCTTTGCTGCCGCTCTTGCCAAGCAATATGCCCCGGAAATCAGGCTTCTTGGAGTATCGGCTGTCGCGCCGGCAGCGGAGTTGAAGGAGCTTCTGCAGTTGGATGCAAATGAGACTGCCGGTGTGATCGTGTCCGCGTTGGCACTCTGGTCGTGGTCGCATACGCAGCCAGGGGCGGACCTTTCTGCGGTAGTGGGCAAGGAAGGGCGCGACCTGATCGATTCGATTGCAAGCCGCTGCATCAATTCCAAGAAGGGCTTGCTCGAGGATCTGCCTGCGGCAGCAGAGGCTTTGGCTTTGCACGCAATTGATCCAGCAAAGCTTCAGGCCAATCCTGTCTGGGCGCAGATCGAGTCTGAAAACACTCCGCCTCTGCCTGCGGCTGGACCACCTCTGCTCATTGCCCAGGGCACTGCGGACACGCTGATCCGGCCCCAGACAACCGCTCAGGTAGTGACCACGCTGTGTGCCCGCAGGCGAATCGTGCTGTCGGTCCTCATGCCAGGAGTTCAGCACCCAGATGCTGGGTTGGCAGCTGCCCCCAAGGTTCTCGTTTGGGCCCAGAACCTTTTTGCCGGCGGTCGCCCGTCCAGTAACTGCCCGGCCTGACTTGGAGTCTCGTCAGCCTCAGGTGAGGTGAACTTCGACGCGGGCTCCGCCAAGGGCACTGTCGGTGATGATGATGTGGCCTCCGTGAAGGATCGCCTGCTGTTCCACGAGGGCCAGCCCCAGCCCGGAGCCATTGCCGGTCGCGGCTGATCCGCGCTCAAATCGGCCTTTGACGATCTCGCGCTCGTCAGCGGGGATTCCCGGACCATCGTCGTCGCAGGCCAAGGTGACACCCGTGCCGCTGGGGTCAGGAGTCACGCTGATCACTGCCTTGCCATTGGGTTTCCCGTGTCGGACTGCATTCTCGAGCAGGTTCTCGCACATCCGCCGCAGACCCTCCGGCTGGCCCGTGTATGGGACGCCGTCCTCGGGCGCGTCAACTGAAAGGTCGAAGGTCTTGTTGCCCGATCCGACGGCCATCACAGCTGCTCCCGCAATGTCAGCCAGGTCAATCCTGTCTCGGGGCAGGTCTGCTGCAGCCTCGCCGCGGGCAAGTGCCTGAAGTGAGTCGAGGAGTCGCACGAGGCGAACGTGCTCCGCTCGGATGTGTGTGATCAAGTCGGCGCTCTCGGGCTTCTCAAGCGCGCCGGGGAGTGCCAGAAGGTCAATGTTGGTTCCAAGGGCCGTCAAGGGCGTTCGCATCTCATGCCCTGCGTCAGCAGCAAAGCGACGGGCTGAATCGCGTGCTTGGGCGGTCTCATCGTAGGAGTCCTCAAGTCGTTCAAGCATGTTGTTGATGCCTTGGGCTAGCGAGGCGACCTCGGTCGGGGTAGGAGGTTCTGGGACTCGCAGGTCAAGATCATCGGTTCCGGTGACGCGGTCGGCGGAGTTCTTCAGGCGGCGCAGAGATCCTGTGGCGAGAGTGGCGGTTAGCCATGCGACAAACGCTGCCAGGACAAGGCCAATCAGACCGACGATCAGACCACGTTCCGTCAGATCCCGTACTCGGGCCTTGGTTGGTTCAAGCGAGGTGCCGGTGACGATTCGTTCACCGTCAACGTCGGTTGCCAGCAATCTCCACTGGCCGGACTGCTCCGTGTTCACTGTGCGAATACTGCCGGCCGGAGCCTCGGAGACCTCAGGGGGAAGTTTGCCTCGGGCATATGCGAGCTTCCCGTCAATAACAACAAGAATTCCTGTCGGGTCGACGGCGTTGGGGTCGGCTTCTGCGGCTGCCGCAGCAAGGTTGAGCACTGGGGCGCCTTCCCCGTTCTCCGCGTTGCTGCCTTCCTCGTCCTTGGCGTGCTCGGCCTGCTTGGCCGCCGCTTGCTCGTACGAATTGATGGAGTCTTGGACTCTGTCAACTCGGGAGTGAATGCTCTTGTCTATCCGGTCGATGTTGCTCGACTGGTATCCGGTGATCAGCGCAAAACCGACGGCTGCGAGTGTCAATGATGTGGAGACGAACACGATTCCCGCTACTCGGGCTCTGAGGCTCCGAAAGAAGGGGATGCTCATCCGGTCCTCAGCGCGAAGCCTTGGCCTCTGACCGTGTGGATCAGCCGCTCGCGGCCGCCTTCTTCCAGCTTGCGACGCAGGTACCCGACAAATACGTCCACGACGTTTGTGTGGACGTCAAACGAATAACCCCAGACAAGCTCAAGCAGCCGTTCGCGGGATAGGACAATTCCAGGGTTGGAGGCGAACACTTCAAGCAGGTCAAATTCTCTGCCTG
>JBAXHG010000155.1:0-3863 GCA_037139015.1 Actinomycetes bacterium
AGCCGATGTGGGAGATGATCTGCCCACGCTTTACGACTTGACCCTTCTTGACGATTGTTGGCTGTGAGTGGCCGTAGTAGATGTAGCGGTTCTTGTACTTGCCGTTCGTGATCTTCATGACCGGGGACTGTCCTCCGAATCCGCTGATTCCTACCTGAGTGATGACTCCATCGGCGACGGCCACAAGGTTTGCTTTTGCTCCGCAGAATGACCTGGAGAATCCTGTTCCGAACCCGAGGTCAACGCCCTGGTCAAGAGTCCATCTCGATGGCCCCACCATTTGGTGCGCTTCCTTGATTGGGAATACCCATCCGGTGGCGGCGTCCATTGCTGGCACGCCAACTACTGGGGGTGGGGTATCTCCCGGGCCAGTGCCACCTGACGTGTCTTCGGCTGCATGGGCAACAACTGCTGCGTGGGCAGTTGGGCTTAGAGAGCTCGCCAGAGTTGAGGCCGGAGTGAAGGCGAATACGGCGGCGACGACCAGCAGCGCGAGCGAAGCCGCGACATGGGCTGTCGGGCCGCGATGAGCAGCAGCCTGGGGGTTTGGGGTGTTTGTTCTACGAATTCTCATTGGCGAGACGCATTGCGCCTTGTCTTTGATCTGTTGTCGTTGCGTGCCTGCGAGGTGAGCTGACGGGCTCGCGACTTGCTTCTCTGTCGCTATCCGCGGGGTGATCCGCGGAATTCGCCCCTGAGACCATTGGTCTCTTTGGGTCCCCCGTTCCATTTCCAATCGACTGTCGGAAATGGATTCGGCTTATTGACTACGGACGGGATCCTAACTGATCGGGAACCCGTAATGTGTGACCTATGCCACTCACTACACCAAGAGCCAATACAACCGTTGCAATCACAGGCGCTTCGTCCGGGATCGGGGCGGAAATCGCCCGCTGCCTGGCAGCGAAGGGCTTCTCCACAACACTCATCGCAAGGCGGACAGACCGCTTGGAAACACTTGCTGCTGAGCTTCGCGACAAGCATGGAGTCGCATCAACCACGCTCGCCTGTGACGTCTCCGACCGGGCGCAGCGCTTGGCCCTTGTCGAGTCCCTCAACGCGGGTCCCACCGTCGTCGGACTGGTCAACAACGCCGGCTTTGGAACCTTTGGTCATGTTGCGAGTGCTGACGCTGACAGGGAACGGGAGATGGTCGCCGTCAACATTGAGGCAGTCCACGACCTCACAATTCGCCTCCTGCCAGGGATGGTCGAACGCGGCGAGGGAGCGATCCTCAACACGGGATCAACCGCAGGAGCTCAGCCACTTCCGAACATGGCCACCTATGCGGCATCCAAGGCTTTCGTGATCGCCTTCTCAGAAGGCTTGAGCGCCGAACTTGCCGGCACAGGAGTGTCATGCACAGTCCTCTGCCCAGGTCCGGTCAAGACTGAGTTTGCCGACGTCGCAGGCTCCGCAGGCCTTGAGGACTCAATGCCCTCAATTGCAGTGGTCGGGGCGTCAGAGGTGGCAAGACAGGCCGTTGAGGGCATGCTCAAGGGCACGCGGACCGTCACACCAGGATTTGCAAACCGTCTTACGGCAATCGCGGCACGGATCGCTCCGCGATCTCTTGTGCTGCCAATCGCAGCGAAGTACACAGCACGCTGAGCTGAAAAGAAAATGGCCGCGCCCCTGAGGGCACGGCCATTTTGCATTCAAACAATTTGCGTCTGCTGGTCAGCCTCTGGCTGGCGCAGCTCCTGCCTGTGCGAGCAGCTCGCCGGCAACGCGGTCCGCTGCTGCTCCCGTTCCGCCAAGGAGGCGGCGGGACAGCTGTGCGCGCCGGAAGAACAATGGGGCGTCGTGCTCCCATGTTGCTCCGATGCCACCGTGGACGGAGATCAGCGCGCGGGCGGCATAGTCAAGTGCCTCCCCGGCTCCCACGCGGAACGTGTGAGCTGCGAGCGTGAACTGCTCTGGGGCGGACTCGCCTGCCCAACCTGCGAAGTACATCAGCGAGCGAGCGTTCTCCATGAGACGGAGAATCTCCACAAGCGAGTGCTTCACGGCTTGGTATGAGCCGATCTGACGACCGAACGTGTAGCGCTCCATCGCGTACTGGACTGAGCGCTCAAGGGATTCCTCTACCGCGCCAAGTGATTCGGCTGCGATCAGACCCTGTGCGACGGACCACGCAAGCGTGATGTCGTCAGCAGACGCGCTCATGACCTTGCCCTCAGCAGCGTCCAGCTCAACATGTGCCATTGGACGGGTTGAGTCGTAGGCGATCGTCGGCTCGATCTTCACTCCAGGCTGGCTTGTCTCAAGCAGCACGGCCTTCGGTACTCCGCCATCAACTGCGATTGCGATCAGATAGTCAGCCTTTGCTGCATCCGGAACCCAGTGGACGCGACCGGTCACCTTGCCGTCAGCAAAAGCTGGGGCTGGTGAACGACGCAGACCTGACTGCGGGTCAACCGTCCATGCGTCGTCCAAGTCGGACGGCGGCATTGTTGGCAGATAAGCCCCACGCTTCTCGCCCTCGGCGAGCTGCTGCAGCTCATCGCCTTCAGCGAGAAGGGTTGCTGGCAGGTGTCCAAGGAATGGAACTGGGGCAAGGCGGCGTCCGCACTCAGCGGCCACGAGCATTGCGTCCAGTGGTCCAAGGCCAACTCCGCCATGGTCCTCAGAGACGAGGAGTCCAGTCCAGCCTGCTGCGGCTGCTGTCTCCCACAGGTCGGGGAGGCTGCTCGGGTCTTCAAGTGCCTCGCGTGCAGCTGCGACCGTGTCCTCACGGCCGAGGGCGTCACGGGCAGCTTCTTGAAGTGACCTTTGTTCGTCTGACAGATCGAAGTTCATGACTTCGCTCCTTCACGCTCAAGAGCACGCAATTCGCTGAACGGGACTCCCTTGTCCAGTCGCGGCTCGGTGGGAAGGCCGAGGACTCGTTCCCCGACCATGTTGCGCAGAATCTCCTCGGTTCCACCCGCGGACTTGAGTCCTGGGAGGAAGGAGATCAGGTAGGACCATTCGCCTTCGGCGAGTGCATCCGGGCCGATCACATCTGCGATCAGGTCACCGGCTTCAATCGCTGCCTTGACGGCAGTGACCTTGCCAAGTGCGGCTTCCGATCCGGGAAGTCCACCTCGCTCAATTGCGGTCAGGTGGCGGTAGCCGGTGTAACGCAGTGCCAGCAGATCAGTTGCGAGCTTGCCGAGACGGTGACGGACGTCAGCGTCGGCGCTTGCAACTGGATCGTCCGCGATCGCCTTTGCGAAACGGTCAGCGCGATAGCCGAAGCCTTCGCTGCCACCACCGATTGCAAGGCGCTCGAACAGAAGCGTGGTGAGCGCAACCATCCAACCGCCGTCCACTGGGCCGACAATCGCGTCGGCTGGAATGTGAACATCGTCAAAGAACACTTCGTTGAACTCAGCTTCACCAGTGATCTGACGAAGTGGACGGATGTCAACACCAGCGGCGTCCATTGGCACGATGAACATGGACATGCCCTTGTGCTTGGTCACATCAGAGTTCGTCCGGGCGAGGATCAGTCCGAAGGAGGCGAAGTGGGCGTTGGTCGTCCAAACCTTCTGGCCGCTCAACTTCCAGCTGCCATCTTCCTGAACCGTTGCCTTGGTCTGGATGCCAGCAAGGTCGGATCCGGCTGCGGGCTCTGAGAAGAGCTGACACCAAACCTCGTCTGCGTGAAGCATTGGCGCGAGATAACGCTGCTTCTGGTCATCGGTTCCGTGGGCGATGATTGTCGGCCCGAGCATTCCAATGCCAATCACGTCGAGGATTCCGGGAACGCCAGCAGCCTGAAGCTCCTGTCCAACGATCACCTGGTCGAGTGGGCCAAGTCCCTGACCACCAAATTCGGCTGGCCATGTGACGCCTGCGAATCCGCCTTCGGCGAG
>JBAXHG010000156.1:0-3863 GCA_037139015.1 Actinomycetes bacterium
CAGTCACCTTGGCAGGGGCTGAAGCCTCCGCCAAGACCCTGCCCCTTTGTTCTCCAAACATAGTCCAGCGACGGAGCAGTCGGGGGTTGCATCCGAGATGTTCAGCGTCTGAATCTGACGGCGCCTACGAATCCCGAGGCGAGTGCTCGGCGCTGAACGGGGACGCCCCAGTTTTGCGCGTCCCACATCATGCCTCCACCCTCGTAGACGCCAGCGTGCTTGAAGCTGTCGAACGAGCCCCTGAAGAACACAATGTCTCCTGGCTGGAGATCTCGTTGATTGTAGATTCGCGTACCTTTGGCAGCCCACCCCGGCCCCCAGCCGCTGTGTGGCAGCCCAACAATCCCAGTCGCCTTTGCAACTGCGTAGATCGCCAGCCCGGTGCAGTCAAGCCCGACAACGCCGCTCGGGCAAATTCGCCCAGTTTCCTGCTCGGCCCAGCCACGGGTTGGGCCGCTCGGCGTACCGCCACCCCAGCAGTAGGGCTGGCCGGCCATCGATCTCGCAGCGTTCACGATCGCTTGACCCTGGCCGCCGGGCGAGGCGCCGATAGCGGTCAGTGATGGACTCGTACCCGGCTTCATCCCCTGCTGGAGGTTCCGGGATCCGGACCGTGAGTCGTAGATGTAGAGCTGCCCGGTGTTCGCCTGAAAAGCGACTCGGTAACCACCATCCGGAGATGCTGCAATCGCCGGACTGGTCCCAGCCATCATCCCCTGACGAGTATTGCCGTTGAGGGCATCCCCGAACACCACAAGATCACCGGTGTTCGCCTGAAACGCCGTCTGATAACCGCCCCCGGCCAACGCAGCAATCGAGGGACTAGTAACGCGCTTCATCCCCTGATAGGTGTTGCCGTTCAGGAGATCACCAAAGACAATGAGCTGCCCCGTATTTGCTTGAAAGGCTGACTCGTAGCCCCCTGTGGCAGCACGCGAGTCCGCCGCAGCAAGACCGAACAGCAGGGCGGACGCAATGAAGGCTGACCTCGCAGTGGCGGCGTAGACCTGCCACCACTGGATTCGTGAGGTGATTCCAGTTAGCATTGACTCGCGAGCAATCGTACCTGATAAGGCTACGGGACTGCTGTCAGCGGCGGGGCTGCCTCTGAGTGACTTTTCACGCCAGAAGTAGCCGGTCCGAGACACAGCCCGGCTGAAGTTCAGCTTCTGACCTCAAAGTCGATGAGCCTCAGCATCGGCGTACCTTGGTGGCCGAGCGGAAGCGAACCGGATTCGAACGTGGGCCGATTTTGGGCCGCGCCGTGTTGCCCACTCTCATCGGTTGACTTCAAGATCTATAAAAGAGCGCTGTCTTACCCAGCCTAACTTGGGGCCGGAACTAGCGCCAGGTTCGAGCACGGTAGGCCAGAATGTCCTTTCTTAGGGAGAGTCACACACCCCCGAAGCGAGCCACAATGTCATCGTCGCGCAGATCAGCAGCCTTAGCGAAGAGGTCAAGCGTTCTGATGAAGTCGGCTGGATCAAAGTCCTCGCTGAACATCATGTGATCGAACCAAAGGTCAACCATGCCCATTAGTTCTGTGCTGTCCATGATCGACATGCGCCCAAACAGAATCTCAGCGTTCCCCCGAGCCACGTATTCAAAAAGCTCGGATCCGGGGGCTGCGCCGCGCGCCAAGATGGAGGCTAGGCGAATGAGAAGGTCTCCGCCCTCGAGTTGCATCGCAAAAATTGCTACCTGATTAGATCCAATTGTGATTGTCGCTGCAGCTCCAGCAGGAACCTCAAACTCTAGATCCCCTGAGGTCAGGACGAGTCGAATCTGGGCCTCAAGCTCGGCGGTTGTGGTTACCCGGTGCGTGGTCATGGGGACTCCTTGCGTAGTGGACGAACGCGCGGTTAGACGATCTCCACCGGAAACTACTTGAGCTCACTCAATTCCGCAAATGCTGGCGCATGAACTGGAACCCCACTTCTCGCCCAGTTACCCTGTGCAGGGCAAAGTTCAATGCTGCTCAACCTCCAGGCGGTACCCGCCACTGGCCTACCTTCACTCCGTCAAGCGTCAGCTGGAAAGACACAGGCTTACGCTCCAATGGGAGTAGGAATCCAACCTGCCCTGACCCAAATGACCCAGCGTTGAGCCTTAGGGAATCAAATCTTTGTCCGGGCAGTTCAGCGAAGACCGGTTCATATTGCTGGTTAAGGTCGTCGATTAAATAGGCACGATCAAAGAGTTCAACGACCAAAGGTGGTGGTCCGATAGCTCCAACTTTCAGCTCGACGACGAAGTGATTACCTTCCACTTCCTCGAGGGGATACTCGCAATACGCCTGAGGGTCGTACTTGCTGACGCTGGCAACGCCTACCTCTAGTGCACATCCGTCCTCAGTCATCAGCGGGAGCAGCTCATCGGCCACATGATCAGAATCCACACTTCCTCGTCCATGCGGATTGAATTGACCACCACCTAACAACCATGTGGACTCCGCATATTTGTGTTGGATTCGGTCGGGTCGCTCCTTGTTTCGGAGCTCCCAGCAAACTACGCCAACTCGCCTATCTCCTGGTTCCAAATGTAACCCGCCAAGCGGAGGCTCTACCGAAGCGATATGAGCGCTCTCATGCTTCTTCCCAAGCCCGTCAACTAAGACCAGATCCCATTCTGGAGTGTCATCTAGGCGCTCGGACGATAAGTTGCGGATCTCCATTCGGACCCCGAGAAGTCGTTTTCCGCGGGTTAGGGTGACGGCCTCGTGAAGAGGGGTGAGAGAATCAAGCACCTCAAGCGGTCGAATTTCGTATTGGTGTCCTTGGTAGTCAGATACGAGCTTCGCCACGCCAATCTCGCCCGGCGCTGGGATAACCGGCGCGGGTGCGGAGGCAGCTACCTCCTCCAGCGCAGCAGCTGGGCTTGCTGTGGCACTCACGCTGATCCCTTGCCCTAGCGGGGGCATAACGTCATGCGCGATATTCACTGGCGGCAACCATCCGATTGAGCTTGCAATCTCCACAACCACGCTGCTGAGCTCAGGTTCATCCCTAAGGTCAAGCGGGACTACCTCTCGCGTCCTACCCTTGAATGAGATAAGCCCATCCGCAGCCTCAAGTATCTCCAGTGGGTCCCTACTCGGACCGCTGTTTGCCCCCGCAAGCTCTTCACGGAAGAAACGTCCGCAATAGAGCGGCGCCACCCGTCTTGCCCCATTCGACGGAGAGTCCTGGATCACAAGCAGGCGTCCCTCGCTAATCCCAGGCGCAACAGCAAATAGTTCATTGATCGTTGCCAATGCATTACTGGCTAACACCTGCGCATAAGCTGCGTTGAAATCAGTCTTCGTACGCTTCTTGACTGTCTTTCTTCCACCAGGAGTCAGCGTGACATAACATTCAGGGACTAGGTCAGTGGGTGGGCCAATTCGCATCAGGATTGTTGCTGCGGCGCCGTCGCAGTCAATTGGCGCGGCAGACACATCGTTGTCAGCAAATGCCTCCTCAACCGCGACCATCACCGTCTCAGGATCATTCGAGGCTAGGAGGTCCCACTCAGCCTGGAGCTCAGCGCGCTGGGCGCGGTGCTCAGCCTCTGCCTCCTCTTCAAGGCGCTTGATCTCCTCCGCCGCTGCCAGCTTTGAATCCTCGACAGCCTCGGCCCTAGCCTTACGCCTGAACACGGAGATTCCCAGCACCGCTGCGGCGCTGGCATACGACTCAATCTTTTCTGCATCGATCTTCTTGGCCCCTTGATCAGCTGGCATGGAGGCATTCGGGAACCTCTCGCGGTGTGCCCGCCTCAGTAGGTCAAGGTCGTGGTTGACTCGCTCCCACGATTCAATGGCTTCATTCTTCTGCGCCCTGCGGAGTTCACGCTCATATGTGGCCACAGAAGGAGTCCTGCGG
>JBAXHG010000157.1:0-3840 GCA_037139015.1 Actinomycetes bacterium
TCACAGATGAACTGATTGACCAGATCGCCAAGGAACTTGCTGAGAAGTACCAGCTTAGCCCCGACCAGCTTTCCCAAGTCGGTAAACGGCTCAGCGAAGACGAGGCCACAAGGCAGGCTGAGAACGACGCCTTCGCTGACCGCTTCATGGCCGAGCACGCTGAGACGTTTGATCGTCTCAGTAAGTAGCGGTTTAGAGCCATGCAATCTTTGTGGGTGCCCCGCCTTGGCGACTATGTGCGCCTTGCAGCAAAGGTACTGGGGCTTGACCCGGAGACAGTGGGCAGGTTCCCGAATCTTCCGCTTGCCGATTCCGCGTTGCATGCTCCATTCGCGGAATTCGACGGGACCCCGGCCTACGAAGGCACGGTTCAGCAGGCGAGTGTCTTGGTTGCGCGATTGGCCCAAAATCATCCGCTCCCAGACGGGAACAAGCGGGCAGCCTTCTTGTTGACTGTCCGATTTCTGGAAGCGAATGGACTCCTTTGGAGCCCCTCCAACGCCGACCTAGACGCCTCCATGGTGGAGTCAATTGCAGCCTCGAGCGCAAGCCATGGCGAAATCGTCGCCTGGATCGAATCGCGCACCACCCCCGCCTGATCCTCTTGATCCCCAACAAGGGATCCGCTGAATTTTCGCAACAACTTTGCTCGGGCTCTTGGCAGCAGCCCACAACGTACGGTCGCGCGTCACGACACTGTGTCCGTGTCACCGGAGCGAGAGATGAGTGAAAGATCAGGATAACTTCCCGCGGATGAAAACCCCCCTCAGGCTCGCCCTCCTCGTTTCGTTCTCCGCACTGCTGCTCACAGCCTGCGGTGGAGGAAGCGGAACCTCGTCAACCAGCTCCAGCGCAAGTGCCGTGCCAACGGCCGTGTCATCAACCTTGGCCGACCGTGGCGCCAGCGGTGAGGCGATCGCGAATGGGTGGTTCGGCCTGCTCGAAGCGGCGGCTGGCAAGGCAGACGTGGTCAAGCCCTACCTTGACCCGGCCTACCAGCTCCAGCGGGACTCAGGAGAGCGTTTCCTTGCCAGCAGTGAAGTGCCCAGAGACATTCGCAAGTTCACGCTCTCCAAGGTTGTGGTTACTCAGCCAACAGACGAAATCAGGGTTGTGCGCTACCGCGCGAGCACCCCAGGCGTGACGACGCCCGCCGATGAGGACGCTCTCAGCGATTCTTTCGAGCCGCGGCTTTCTGTGTTCCGCTGGGACAAGGGTCGAGGCCACTGGGTAGTTGTCAGCGATGCCGACTTCTCCACCCCGGTAGCCGCGGCCTGCAGCCAGACTTCCTTCAAGGAGACCACAGAGAAGCCGACGACTAGCGCGCAGGACGTTGCTACAGGCGAAGCACTCGTGAATGAGTGGCGGGACATCGCCATAGGAAAGATCAAGAAGTTTGTCCGCGATCCACAAAACCAGATCCAGCTCGGCAGTGGCTGGGGCTGGCCAACCCCAGGCGCAGCCAAAATCAAGTGGTCACCAGCGAAGAACTACGAGCCTAAATACGTCGTCATCACGCGCAACGACAACCTGCTGGTCGCCTCCTACTCTGCGGTCACGGCCGGCCAGATAGTCGAAGGGACGAAGCACGCCGAGGCCCTTTCGCCACGTCTCCTCACCTATCGCCTCAATGACCAGAACGAGTGGAAGCTGATCGCACTCGCCAACTTCAACACTCCAAAGGATCTCCCCAAGGGCACCAAGTGTCCTCCGGGGCATGGGGCCTGAGGTCGCCGCTGACTTCAGGGCGGACAGGCGCCGCGTGCGCCTCAAACCGCCCCGCGGTCACGCGCGCTGCGACATGGTGCGTTCGAAATCGTCGATCGCGTCGAGCAGTTCTCCGCACTCCCACGCTCGCCCCCAACGCCTTCCGTTGAGAGGTTGGATGACGCCTGCGTCGGCCAGCTGTGTGAGCGCGTTTCCTACGGCAACGTGTGAGCGCCCGGTCGCTCGCTGCATGCTCGGAACGTCAAGGATTGGGTACTCGGGAATCAGGTTGATTAGCTGACGGCCAGTGGAGTCGCTGCGCAGGCTCCCAAGTCGACTGAGGAACTCGTCTTGGAGGGTCCGGATCGTTTCGGCAAGACGCGCTGTTCCTTTACACGCCCCAGTTGTCGCCTCCGCGAAGCGCTTACACCACGTGCTCACGTCACCAGAGCTGAAGGCGCCCAGGCCGCCGATGTAGTTGCGCTGCCGGGCTGCCAGCAAAAGACTGATCGGAGGCACCTCGTCTAGGACGCACTTTCTGCGACGGAGAATGGCGTAGATGAGGGCCCTCCCCACTCGTCCATTTCCGTCAACGAACGGGTGGATGTTTTCAAACTGAGCGTGAGCGATAGCGGCCTGCGCCACCGCAGGCAGGTCGGTGCGATTGATGAAGCTACAGAGGTCACCGAGTAACTCGGGGACGAGCTCCGGTGGCGGGCCAACGTACACGGCACCGATCGGGCTGTAGTCGTCGCCACCAATCCAATTCTGTTCGGTTCGGACGGCTCCCGCGATTTCCGCGTCCACTGTAAATCTGAGCAGGGCACGGTGAATGGCGAGCAAGTCGTCCGCCGACACGTTGCGCGCCTCCGAACCCAGTTTCACTGCGGTCTCCATCGCGTCGACGTTGCCCAACACTTCAGCTGCCCTTGGGTCGCCACTACGGCCACTGGCACGGTCGTATGCCGCCCTAGCGAGTGACCTCTGGGACGAGACCTTTCCCTCTATTCGAGATGAAGCCGAACTCTCCGAGCGCAAGAGGCTTCGCGCGAGGGTGAGGGTTGGCCGCCGCAGGGGATCGTCCTTGAGCCGTTGGAGTGCCGCGGTTGCATCGGAGAGCCCCGCAACAGCGTTACTGCCGAACGCGAACTCTAGGCCAGCTATTG
The DNA here is from genome assembly GCA_037139015.1 of Actinomycetes bacterium. GTDB lineage: Bacteria > Actinomycetota > Thermoleophilia > Solirubrobacterales > Solirubrobacteraceae > WLNJ01. The sequence goes on from JBAXHG010000157.1 coordinate 2,874, forward strand.
CCGCAGGGACGAAGGCCTTGAACTTGCCAGCTTTGCGGGCTCCGACAGGCGCAGCGTAGTCGCGAGGCCAGAACTGTTCGACATGAACACCTAGGGGTTCGTGCGGGTTGTGAGCTGGTTTGCGCGGCATCGGGTTCCTTACATTGGTCTAGCGACAGTGTAAGTTTAGCATCTGATCCTTACACTGTGTTGATGGCTTTGGAAGGATCGCTCCGGCAGGTGGTGCTGCGGCGGTCCGCACAAGTTCGGCGCTCATGCCACAACCTTGCCTCTCCCCGCTGCCAGCTGGTCCTGGAGGATCTTTGCAGCGACCTTTCTGACCCGAAGGTCCTCAACGCGCAGCGAATCGATGAGAGCCAGTACTTCACCGAACTGCGGGTGCTCGGCTGCTGCTGCCGGGGCCGATGGATGAAGTGGTTCAAACAGCTGGCCGCGGACTGTCCCATCCGCTGAGGGCCAGACCGGTGGCGGGTCTTCGCCGGATTGACGAATGCGTGACGCCATCGGCTCAGCTGCCCAGGCTGCTGGCACGCCGGCCACCAGTGGGCCGAGCGGAGCTGGGGCTATGAAACGAGCTGCATGGATGACCAGTTCTTCAAAGGCGGGCAGGTTCACGCTCTGCAAGCTAGGTGAATAGAGGCCAGCCTCAAATGCCCGCTTGAGCGACCGATGGACGAGCGTGTGGTCGACGTGCAGCTCAGCTGCGAGGTCGCGTAGTGAGGGCGAGACAGAGTCCGAAGCGATGGCGCCGGCCAAAACGTAGATGTCGCGGGACTCGATCACAAGCCCGACTGTATCATGTTGCACAACATGCAACAATGCGCCGGTTGGACCCTGACAGGGGGAATCCTCCTACTCAAGCCCAGCCTTTTTGAGGGCACGGCTTCCGGCGGCCACCTTTAGCTTGTCGAACCTCCTTTTCTGGTCAGCCAGTTCCTCGCGCATCTGGTCTCGCTCGCCCGTGATC
>JBAXHG010000158.1:0-3755 GCA_037139015.1 Actinomycetes bacterium
ACTGCGCTCAGCTCGAAGTCATCTGGTGTTCAGGTGAGGACGGCCGACGGTGTTCTCGAGGGGGCCCGTGGGATTCTGGCTGCTGGCGTCGGTTCAACCGCCTTTAAGGGGCTCAAGCGGGAGGTGACTCTGACATCCAGCCACATTGTGATGACCGAACCCGTGCCGGAATTGGTTGAGAGCTTGGGCTGGAGTGACGGAGTTGCTGTTACAGACGCCCGGCACTTGGTCCATTACTTCCGTCCAACGCCTGATGGTCGCGTTCTCTTTGGCTGGGGTGGGGGGCGCATAGCCAGCGGAGTTCGACCTTCTTCCCGCGAGTCGGTCGATGCCGAGGTCATTGCGCAAGTCAGGAAAGACCTTGTTCGTTTCTTCCCGGGACTCGACGGCGTCGAGATTGCACACTCCTGGGGTGGGCCAGTTGATGCGTCTCCAAGGCATCTTCCAGGCTTGAGGGCCTTCGCACCCGGATGGCATTCCGCATTTGGATATACGGGGAATGGGGTGGGCCCGTCGCGGCTGTGTGGGGAGGCTCTTGCTGACCTCAGCCTTGGGGAGTTCGGTCCCGATCACGTTGCTGCCCCACTGCTTCTCTCCAAGCCAAAGCGGCTGCCCCCTGAGCCGTTCAGACGCTGGGGCGGTGAGTTGATCAGACGCGGGATTGACTCTCAAGAGCGTTCAGGGGAGCAGGGCGTGTCTTCTGGCGCAGTAGCCAGAGGTCTGGCGGGAATTCCCGATCGGCTTGGGTATCGCATCGGCAGGTAACCCCGTCGTGCCGTGCTCAGGAGTATCTTCGAATCATTCCAATGGTCCACTAAGAGGGGGAGAGCCAAATGGGAGCAGCAACAGCGCCACAGCAGTCAGGTGAACAACCGCAGCTGAAGAAGAACGCGATCACTTTTGTTTCAAACGTTGTCATCGGGGTGGCTTCAACTGCACCCGGGTTCAGCTTGGCCGCGACCGTTGGATGGATCATTCTGGTTCCCGGAATTGGAATTCACGCTCCGGCGGTCATGCTCGTGAGTTTTGTTCCAATGTTCTGTGTCGCCTTTGCCTACCGGTGGATGAACAAGGCAGATACTGACGCTGGCACCACTTTCTCTTGGGTTACCAAGGCGATGGGTCCACATCTGGGCTGGGTTGCAGGTTGGGGGCTCCTTGTAGCCGATCTTGTCGTGATGGCCACCCAGTCGCAGATCGCAGGCTCCTATTCACTTGACCTCTTTGGAGTTACGAAGACAACCATTCTGATCACCTTGATCGGCGTGGTCTGGATCATCGTGATGACGCTGATCTGTTACATCGGGATTGAGCTTTCGGCGAGGACACAGCAAGGCCTTCTGCTCGCTGAGATCGTCACGTTGGTCGCGTTTGCAGTAGTGGCTTTTGTCAAGGTCTACTCTGACGCGCCCTCAGGGTCTATCAGGGTTTCTGCCGACTGGTTCAACCCTTTTGCAGTTTCGAGCCCATCGGCCATGCTTGACGGCGTGCTGCTTGGGGTTTTCCTCTATTGGGGCTGGGATTCTGGCGTATCGGTCAACGAGGAGACGGTTGATGGAGCAAATGCTCCCGGGAAAGCAGCCGTTCTCTCGACGGTTCTGCTTCTCCTGATCTATGTCATGGTTACGGCTGCAGCACAGTCCTTCGGAGGCGCTGAAGCTCTCACGAAGAATCCGGATGACATTTTCACAACTGGATTGGGGAATGCGGTTCTTGGAAATGGTTGGGACAAGCTCTTGATCATCGCGATCCTCTCCTCGTCCGCTGCGGCGACACAGACCACCATCCTTCCTGCGGCGAGGACCGCTCTTTCAATGGCGCGCAAGAAGGCTGTCCCGGCTTACCTTGGCGAAATCAACCACAAGTACAAGACCCCTGGTCACTCGACTTGGATATTCGGCGTCATCTCGATCATCTGGTTTGTCGGTGTGAACCAAACGTCCCAGAATGTCCTTGGAGATTCGCTGACGGCCTGCGGGTTCCTGGTCTGTTTCTACTACGCATTCACGGGATTCGCCTGCGTCATTTTCTTCCGGCGTGAGCTGTTCAAGTCGGCGAAGAACTTCCTTCTGGTCGGAGTGCTGCCGCTCTTCGGGGCCGTCGCGCTTACCGGTGTGTTCATCAAGGCCGTCTTCTTCTATGCCGATCCGAACAACAGTGCATGCGTCAATGACAAGTGTGCGTCGGCCTTTGGTTACGGCCTTCCTCTTGTAATCGGTGTCGGAGCCTTGCTTCTTGGTGTGCTTGGAATGCTCTACGCGAACTTTGCCCACAAGGCATTCTTCAAGGAGAACCACCGTGAGGTGGCCGATCCGGCAGTACTGGCAGGGGATTGACGAGTCAGGAGGACTGTGACCAGCCCGTGCGGGCTGGTCACACAGTGCTAATCTTGGGTCCAATGGCCCGTTCTGCTCACACAATTCGCTCCATTCTGATCCTTCCGCTACGCGGGGAATAATGCGAGGCGGCCGCTGACTGCCGCCACACCGGATCAGACCCACGGAACGAGAGCAGAAAGGAAGCAGAGCCATGAGGGACCCAAAGCAAGTTCTTATCTTTGACACGACATTGAGAGACGGGGAGCAATCTCCCGGGATCTCGCTCAACACAGCTGAAAAGCTGGAAATTGCGCATCAGCTGGCACGTCTGGGTGTAGACGTGATTGAGGCTGGCTTTCCGATAACAAGTCCTGGTGATGCAGAGGCCGTTCGCTCGATAGCTGAGCAGGTTGAAGGCCCGATCATCGCTGGGCTTGCACGAACCCACAAGGGCGACATTGATGCTGCTTGGGATTCAGTTCGGTTTGCTGCACGCCCCCGGATCCACACCTTTATTTCAACATCAGACATTCACATCATCCACCAGCTCCAAACGACACGGGAAGATGTGCTCGGTCAAGCTAGGGCCGCAGTTGTGCACGCCCGAGGACTTTGTGAAGACGTTGAGTTCTCCCCGATGGATGCGACGCGTGCGGATATTGAGTTCACCGCCGAGGTGTGCGCTGTTGCAGTCGAGGAGGGCGCCACGACCATCAACATCCCTGACACCGTTGGCTACACGACGCCAGACGAGTACGAGGCCTATCTCGCCCGTCTGTATGAACTTGTTCCCCAGCTGCGAGACGTGGTCATGTCAGTGCATTGCCATAACGACCTTGGGCTTGCCGTTGCCAACTCGGTAGCGGGAGCGACGGCCGGTGCGCGCCAGATCGAGTGCGCAATCAACGGACTCGGCGAGCGCGCAGGGAACGCCGCACTTGAAGAGGTAGTCATGCTCCTTAAGACCAGAGGTGATGCTTATGGCGGTCTTTTCACCAACTGCAACACCGAAGAAATTGCCAAGACAAGCCGGCTTGTCAGCAGGCTCACGGGCTATGCGGTTCAGCCGAACAAAGCTGTCGTTGGCAGAAATGCCTTCGCCCACGAGTCTGGGATCCATCAGGATGGCGTGCTCAAGGAGCGGACCACCTACGAGATCATGGATGCCAGAAGCATCGGTCTCGATGCCAATTCGCTCGTGCTGGGTAAGCACTCCGGGCGTCACGCACTTGCGGATGCACTCTCTCAGCTGGGATACAGCGTTGAGGGCCAGGCCCTCAATCAAGCTTTCAAGAGGTTTAAGGAGATTGCGGACCGGAAGAAACAAGTCACAGCCATGGATCTTGAAGCGCTCGTCACCGACGAAATTCGCCACGACGAGGCCGGGTTTGCGCTTGAGTCATTCAAGGTCCACACAGGAAGTGGCGAGTCTCCCGT
>JBAXHG010000159.1:0-3721 GCA_037139015.1 Actinomycetes bacterium
GTGCCCATCCAGCGGGCAAGATGCTCCTCAAGCTCAACATGAAGTGGTGTTGTCCCGTTGAGGAGCCGGGAGCCCGTGAGTCCGGTCCCGTATGTCTCAAGGGCGGAGCGTGCTCCTTCGATGACCCGCGGATCGCCGGTAAGGCCGAGGTAGTTGTTGGAACCGAGCATCACACGCTCTTGGCCTTCCATCTCAACTATTGGTGCTGCAGGTGACTCAACCAGCCTGAAGTAAGGCAGGATGTCCGCTTCCCGAGCAGCGCGCAGCTGTTCCTCACGGTCATGGCCGCGGACTTTCGCAAATACGTCAGGGGGAGTTGGCATGGTCGGGATGTAGGGTGCCTTCTGTGTCGGTCGAGATCAGCCCAGCAACGTCCCGCAAGGACATGAAGGAATTCGTTGAGCTGCCATATCGGCTTTATCGTAACGAGCCGATGTGGGTTCCTCCGCTCAGGTTTGAGCGCAAACAGGTTCTTGACCGCAAGAAGAACCCATTTTTCAACCACGCTGAGATCGAGTACTTCCTTGCCCGGCGTGACGGTCGCGTTGTCGGGCGGCTCTGCGCTCACGTAGACCACAAGCTCAACGAGTTTCAGAACAATCGCTGGGGCCTGTTCGGCTTCTACGAGTGCGAGGACGACCAGGAAGCATCGGATGCCCTGATCAAGGCTGCGAGCGAGTGGCTCACCGCGCGAGGCTGTGACCGCGCGACCGGCCCAATGAGCTTCACCACGAATGAGGAATGCGGCGTGCTTGTAAGCGGATTTGACCTTGCGCCATCGGTACTCACCGATTGGACGATGCCGTACTACCCAGCCTTGCTTGAGGGATCCGGCCTGCATAAGGTGATCGACCTGAATATGTGGAGTCTCCACGTAAAGGACCGAAGTGCAGTCCACCCGTCTATCTTCCAAGTCGCCGACGAGGTTGAGTCCAAGCACGGAATCACGGTGCGGCCGATGAATCCTCGCAACCTCAAGGTTGAGATTCCCGCATTTGTCGAGCTCTACAACGAGGCATGGAAGCGCAACTGGGCGTTCGTCCCGATCGAGATGGACCAAGCGCAGCACATGGCAAAGAGCCTGAAGCCTGTTCTTGACAAGAACTGGGCATACATCGCAGAAAAGGACGGGGAGATCGTCGGTGCTTCGCTGACGCTGCCTGACTGGAACCAAGTATTTGCTCGACTCAACGGGCGGCTCTTGCCATTCGGTTGGGCCAAAGCCCTTTGGTACAAGCGCAAGATTGACCGCGTTCGCGTTTTTGCTCTCGGAGTACGCAAGGAATTCCAACACGCAGGTGTCGCGGCCAAGATGTACGCGCTGCACTACGACGCAGCCGCCAGAACCCCACAAGCGGAGGGCGAAACTGGCTGGATCCTTGAGACCAACATTCCCATGAACCGGGCGATGGAGGGAATGGGCGGTGAAGTCACCCGTTCATATCGCGTCTACGAGATCTTGCTGGAGCCTGACGCAGTGCCTGAGCGCCCGCAGCCGTTCGGGGTGTAGTGCAGGGAAGTTCAATCACTCCGACCGAACCGGTCGGCATGATCACATCTGATGGATTCCTTCGATCACAGGGATGACGAGCTGCTTGAGGGCGAGCTGGTCGAGATCACAAGCCGCAGGGCTGCCGCAGTTCAGCGCGCCCATTCGCTTGCTCCAGTGGCCAAAGCGGCCGCAGTCGCAACTGTGGGAGCCGCCGCCGGTGCGCTGACTGCAGCCGCAGTCGCCCGAGTCAACAGCCACAGTCCCCAGCGTCGACTGAATGGAAGGCGTAAGGCAGACCGCATGCCCGCCATCGAGTCAACCACCAGCATTCTGATCGACATCCACAGGCTCGCTGAGCGCTGAGGTCTGTCCCAGCCGAGGGCTGGGAGTGCTTCAGGTCAGGAAGTTCCCTGCCCGGAGAGGAACTCGTTGGTGAAGACTGTGTCCGGCGCGATCGCTCCCCGAAGCTGTCCGCTGGTTTGAAGCGCGACAACGAGTGCAGTCCACTGTGAAGGCTGTTGCCAACCCCATGGGTTTCCGCCCCGGGCACTGTTGGGCACCAAGGCAGCAGCACTCGCCTTCTCCTTGCCAGCCTTTGATCTGCCGCCCGCCTTTTTCCAAGACTTGCGTCCGTCAGCTACTGCGCTTCCAGTCGGTTGACAGGCCCTTCCGGTGGCCTGCAGGAAGCGGCGCAGCATGGCGCCGCTGTCGGAGACCTTGGCGCGGGAGGTGACAAGCACTGCCGGAGCGTTTGGTCCGCCGGAAAGCGCCGAGGCATGTCGCAACCGAGCAGCCTTGGCCTTGCCGGACTTGCCAGGTGGCTTAAGCGCGCCATAGCTGAGCGTCTGCCTGGTCAATGCGGCAACGGAGATCAGCGGGGCTCCGCCGTCACGCTGATTGATGAGCGTCTGCGGTGTGGTGACTGCAAGGTCCGCGCGCCCGTTGCCCAGCATCTCAAGTGGGGCTGCGGGGTTCGCTTGGGGGCTTAGCGTGACGACAAGTCCGGAGCCGGCATATCCGCCGTTTTCCAGGGCCGCGTAGAGACAGAGGGATGCTGGGGACGGGTGGGCTGGGAGAGCGACAGTCACGGCGGTATCGGTCTTGGTTGTCGTTGATTCAACCTTGCCTCCGCAACCGACAGCGAACGTTGCGGTCCCGATGACAAGAGTTGTAAAGGTGATGCCGCGAATGTTCATCGTTGTGATTCTCCCAGCCGGCTCCACGGCATGAGCCTTTTCTGGGTGATTGTGAGCAGCAGGAACGCGGCAAGGGCAAGTGCTGAGAGCACAACGACTGCTGCGTACGCTCGGGCCGTCAACAGCTGGGGGAGCGCCTGCTGGATTACAAATCCCAGGCCTGAGTCACCCCCTGCTTGCTCGGCAAAGACAGCTCCGATTACAGAGATCACAACTGCAATCCGCATTCCGGTCAGTGCCCCGGGAAGTGCTGCCGGCGCTTCGACCAGCCTGAACGACCTCAGGCGGCCCGCACCAAAAGAGCGGGTTACGAGGTCAAGCTCCGGGTCCACTCCTGCGAGCCCATCGAGGATTCCAACGACAACTGGGAAGAAGGCAACGAGGGCAACAATCACGACTTTTGGAGCCAGGTCGTAGCCAAGCCAGACCACGAGCAGACTTGCGATCACGGGGATCGGGACTGTCTGGGTTGCGACAAGCAGGGGATAGAGCGACTGCCTGAGTGTTCGGGAAAGGTGGATGGCAACAGCCGCCGCGGTTGCAACCGCAAGAGCCAGAGCGAGCCCGAGGATGAGTTCCCCTGCCGTCGTCAGGAGGGCGGACCAGAGAAGGCTTCGGTCGCGCCAGAGTGACTCGCCGACATCCACGGGTGATGGCAGGACCAACTGATCCACTCCGGACAGCACGCAGTACAGCTCCCAGAGACCAAGGAATGCTGCAATGACCAGAAGGGCGCGGATCATCCTTCGACCCCCAGGAAGGCAAGTATCTGCTCGCGTGACCCCAAGACCTCATCTGATGTCCGATCCCGTGGGGCTGCTGACGCGGGAGCTATCTCCGCGATCACGGAGGCTGGACGCTTGGAAAGGACAAGGATTCGATCGGCGAGGATCGCGGCTTCCTCAACGTCATGAGTCACCAAGAGCACAGTGCGGCCGGCCTCAGGCAGTGCGTCAAGGAGCCAGTTGCGTGCCTCGATCCGACTCAGCGCATCAAGAGCAGCGAATGGCTCATCAAGCGCGATCACAGGCCT
>JBAXHG010000160.1:0-3687 GCA_037139015.1 Actinomycetes bacterium
ACACCAAGGGGGAACTTGACCGTGACGTCCTTGAGATTGTGCTCGGTGGCCCCCTTGACAGTCAGATGACCGGCAGCCTTCCGGCGTTTGGCCGGATATGGAATCTGTCGCGCACCTGAAAGGTACTGCCCCGTGAGGGAATCCTTGACCTTCATGATTTCAGCGGCCGTACCTGCTGCTACGACCCGGCCGCCGTGTTCGCCCGCTCCCGGGCCCATGTCGACAACATGATCAGCCGCCTTCATCGTCCCCTCGTCGTGCTCCACAACCAACACTGTGTTCCCGATGTCACGAAGCCGCTCCAGCGTGCCAATCAGCCGCTCGTTATCCCTTTGATGCAAACCAATTGATGGCTCGTCGAGCACATAGAGCACACCGACCAAGGCGGATCCGATCTGGGTGGCAAGCCGGATCCTCTGGGCCTCGCCGCCCGACAATGTCCCAGCAGCACGATCAAGCGATAGATAGCCGACCCCTACGTCATTGAGAAACCGGAGGCGCTCCTCTATCTCACGCAGGATCAGCTTCGCAACACGACGATCGTGATCTGAAAGCTCAATACCCTCAATCCACTCCAAGGCACCCTGGGCAGAAAGCCCGGTGAAACCGCTCAGTGATGATTCGCCTACTGTCACGGCCAAGGATTCGGGCTTCAGCCGGGCGCCATCGCAGGCAGGACAGTCGATCAGGCTCATGTACTCCTCAATCTTGTCCTTGACAAGATCCGACTCTGTCTCCGTATGGCGCCGCTTCAGTTGCGGAACGAGACCCTCAAACCTGCTCGAGTACCGGCGTTTGCGTCCATAACGGTTCTTGTACGCAACATCCACCCGTTCACCATCTGTGCCAAAGAGAAATACATCGCGTTGCTCGTCAGTCAGTTTGTTCCAAGGGACATCGAGCGGCACTTCATATCTCTCCGCAAGGGAGCTGGTGAGCTGCTGGTAGTAGTCGGCCGCGCTGGATGCCCACGGCGCAAGCGCACCCTTGGCAATCGAAAGTGATGGGTTTGGAACAACGAGGTCCGGGTCAACCTCAAGTTGAGCTCCCAGGCCCGTGCATCTTGGGCATGCACCATGCGGGCTGTTAAACGAAAACACCCGAGGCTCAAGCTCGGCGAGCCCTGGCCCATGTTCAGTACACGCAAAGCGCTCGCTGTAGAGCGTCACCTTGCCAGTCTCGGCGTCCTCAATCTCCACCAACCCCTCAGCAAGGGCAGCAGCCGTCTCAATTGACTCCGCCAACCGGCGCCTTACATCCTCACGCATTGTCAAACGATCAATAACGACGCTGATGTGGTGTTTCAGGCGCTTGTCAAGGTCTATCTCCTCATCAAGACGAAGGATCACCCCATTCACCTTGACGCGGGCAAAGCCTTCTCCGCGGAGCTCATCAAGAATGTTCCGGTGCTCACCCTTCCTTCCCCGTACAACGGGAGCACAGACCATGAACTTTGTGTCAGCCGGAAGCTCCAAAACCTGCTCCACAATCTGCTCAACGGACTGCCCCGAGATCGGCTTTCCGCAGACATGGCAGTGCGGCTTGCCCACACGCGCCCATAGGAGTCGCAGATAATCGTAAATCTCCGTGACGGTGCCTACGGTCGAGCGCGGGTTTCTGGAGGTTGTCTTCTGGTCGATCGAAATCGCAGGCGACAGGCCCTCAATCGAGTCCACATCGGGCTTGTCCATCTGGCCAAGGAATTGACGTGCGTAAGAGGAGAGGCTTTCCACATAGCGACGCTGACCTTCGGCATAGATCGTGTCGAACGCAAGCGAGCTCTTGCCGGATCCCGACAGACCCGTGATGACTACAAGGGCATCCCGTGGAAGTTCAACGTCAACGCCGCGGAGGTTGTGCTCGCGCGCACCGGTGATGACGATCTTGTCTTGATGTGCCACCGGTTGACCCTAGCGCCGAACGGGGGTGCTTCTGCGCCCGAAGACCTAACCGAGGTCCGGTTTGGACGCAACGGCATAGAAGCGGTCAAGCAGAGGAGCACTATCGACCGTGGGATGGCTGTCCTTCAGCTCGTCCTCCACCTCGCTGCGGGGCCGCCCGCTCGTCGCCGCATCAAGCGCGATCAGCCGTACCGCGGCCTCTTCGCTGTCCGCCGGTGGTTCCAGTGGAAGACGCTCAGCCGGAGCGGCCAAGTCGTCCTCTTGTGCGAGCGATTCAAGGGACTCAGCGCGGGTAATCAGCTCAGCCGCTGCGGCCCTGAGCTGAAGTGCGGCTTCAGAGATCGGATTGCTTTGTGTCATGGAGGAAGGTTAGCCGTCAGGCCCGCATCCCCACGGCGCGAACCAACGGGTCAGCTATGCGCGGCCCAACGACTGGGCTATGTCCATCCGGCGCTTGAGCGACCGAAGCTCGTCACGAATCTTTGTAGCCTGCTCAAACCTGAGTTCCTCCGCCGCGATCAGCATCTGCTCCTCAAGATCGGCAATCGCCGTCTCAATCTCGTGCGCGGTCATTCCCTCCGCCTCAACCTGACGGCGTCGACTTACGGGCACCTTCGACTGTCCCTGGAGGAACTCGCCAATGTCGCTGACACCCTTGGTGATTGACGTCGGTGTGATCCCATGAGCCTCGTTGTAGGCAATCTGGATGATCCTTCGCCGATCGGTCTCGGAGATCGCCGACTTCATCGCAGCGGTCTCGCGGTCCGCATACATCACGACTGTGCCGTCGATGTTCCTCGCGGCTCGGCCAATTGTCTGGATGAGCGCCGTCTCCCCGCGAAGGAAGCCCTCCTTGTCCGCATCAAGAATCGCCACCAGCGACACCTCCGGAAGATCAAGGCCTTCCCTGAGCAGGTTCACTCCGATCAGCACGTCAAATTCACCAAGCCTGAGCTCACGGATGATCTGGATTCGCTCCAAAGTTTCGACCCCGCTGTGCAGGTAGCGAACCCGAAGGCCGGCCTCGAGCAGATACTCCGTCAGATCCTCAGCCATCTTCTTCGTGAGGGTGGTCACCAGCGCACGCTGATCGCGCTCCACAACCTTCTGCAGCTCACCGATCAGATCATCCACCTGATTGAGCGTTGGCCGGACACTTATCGGCGGCTCAATGATTCCGGTCGGACGTACAATCTGTTGAATGATCCTGCTCGAGTTCTCATGCTCGAACTTGCCTGGCGTCGCTGACACGAAGACCAGCTGCCCGGTGTGGGCAAGGAATTCATCAAACTTCTGAGGGCGGTTGTCCAACGCACTTGGGAGCCTGAACCCGTAGTCGATCAGAGTCTCCTTGCGGGATCGGTCACCCTGATACATGCCCCCGATCTGCGGGACCGTCTGATGACTTTCATCAATGAAGCAGATCGCATCATCGGGAAAGTAGTCCAGAAGGCAGAAGGGCCGCTCCCCAGGTTTGCGCCCGTCCAGAATCCTTGAGTAGTTCTCAATGCCACCGCAGAACCCGGTTTCACGAAGCATCTCCATGTCGTAGCGGGTTCGCTGCCTCAGCCGCTGAGACTCCAAAATCTTGTTGTCAGCCTCCAGCTCTGCACAGCGAGCTTCCAGCTCTGCGCCAATTTCCCTTACCGAACGCTGAATCAGGTCCGGGTCCACGTTGTAATGGGTGGCGGGCCAGACGGCCACGTGACCCAAGTCAGCCTCAATCAGCTCACCGGTCAAGGGGTCAAATGCCTGACAGAGCTCAACCTCATCGCCGAAGAACTCG
>JBAXHG010000161.1:0-3670 GCA_037139015.1 Actinomycetes bacterium
CAGGCTTTCGCGTCTCAACTCTTTGAACGAATATTCGGCATTGCGCCCAATTCGGGCACCCTCGCAGTCGGAGATCTCCGCGGCCCCGTTGTGGTTGATCTTTCGATGGACAAGCTGTCATCAATCATGGGGTCGCCCTTTTCGGGCGAGAAGGCAGGGCTGCCTCTCGAACGGCTTGGATTTGCGATCTCAGAAACTGGAGGCACTCTCAGCGTCACAGTTCCGCCGGACCGCCTTGATGTAACCCGTGACGTCGACCTGATTGAGGAGATCGCCCGGATAGACGGGCTGCATGCCGTTCCGGCAACCCTTCCTGGTGGGGGTTCTGGAGGCGGACGTCTAACGCGGTCCCAGCGCATCCGGAGACAAGTAGCCGACTCGCTCGCGGGTTCGGGCATGTGGGAGATTGCCGGCTGGAATTTCAGCTCGCCCTCTCTCTGGGACAAACTTCGGCTGCCTGCGGACGACCCAAGACGGGATGCTGTGTCACTTCGGAATCCCATGAGTGTTGAGGAGTCCGTGATGCGGACCACGCTTCTGGGCTCTCTGCTTGATGCGGCCGGATCAAACGCAGCCAGGGGCGTTGGCTCCATCCGGCTCTTCGAAACTGGACCCGTATTTCTGCAGTCGGAAGGGCCACTGGCTAACGAGCCTCAGCATGTCGCCGGGCTGCTGGCAGGATCAGGCCAGCCCGCTGACTGGCGAAACGCCAACCCAGCTGAGGTGGATATGCACGCTGGCGTTGGGGTTCTCGGCTCAGTCCTTGACTCGCTCCACTGCAACTGGGAGCTCATTGGCTCAGATGAGCCGGAGCCATTCCTCCACCCGGGAAGGTCCGGAACTGTTCTGGTTGAGGGGTATCCGGCCGGATGGGCAGGGGAGCTTCATCCCCTAGTTGCCAAGGAATGGGGACTTGAAGGGGCCGTTGTCTTTGAGCTCAGCCTTGAGTCGATTGTTCTCTCGACACCAGCAACAATTCATTTCAATCCGTACTCACAGCAGCCGGCGGTAGAGCAGGACCTTGCAATCGTCATCTCTGCTGAGGTCACATCGGCGAGTGTTGTTGAGATTGCTCGGGCCACCGCGGCAGCCAACCTTGAATCAATTGAGATTTTCGACCGGTATGAGGGCGCGAACATTGGAGAGGGAATGGTCTCACTTGGACTCAGGCTGAAGTTCCGGGCAACCGACAGGACCCTCACAGAGGAAGAGGTTTCTGCCAGCAGACTTGAAATCTTGAATGCGCTTGAAGCGCAGATCGGAGCGCAGGCACGTGCCTGAACGGATTGCAGTTATTGGAGCAGCAGGATTTGCTGGGGCGGTAGCCGCAAGGATCCTTGACCGTCATCCCCATTTTGACTTGGCGTCGATCCAGGCAAGATCTGATGTGGGGGAGCGGCACGACTTGCTGTACCCGCAGCATCGGGTGCAGATGAGACTTGATGATGTTGACCCGAGCCTTCTCGACGGATTTGATGCTGCTGTGGTTGCGCTTCCTCACGGGGCAGCGGCGGGAGTTGTTGCCGAGTTGCGCAACAGAGACATCCGAGTGGTTGATCTCTCCGCAGACTTCAGGCTGAGCGACCCAAAGACCTACGCCCACTGGTATGGAGAACATGGGGCGCCAGCCCTGTTTGGGACCGCGGCGTACGGGCTCCCGGAACTTGATCGGAGCGGAATCGTGGCCGCTGACATTGTTGCGTGCCCGGGCTGTTACCCGACTGCGACGCTTCTGGCGCTTGCTCCGTTGGCAAGGGCCGGAGGCATAAATGATGTTGTCGTGGACGCCAAAAGTGGCGTCTCCGGTGCTGGGAGGGCTCCTTCCAGAAAAACTCATTTTGTGTCCGTGGCTGAGAACGTTTCAGCCTATGGACTTGAGGGTCACCGGCATGAGCCGGAGATCGCCGAACAACTTGCCGGACTGGAAGCAGACGTGCCGCTTGTCTTCCTGCCTCACCTTCTTCCAATCGATGAGGGAGAGCTGGTCTCGTGTTACGTCGGGCTTGATGAGAGGAAGGACGGGGATGAACTGCTTGCCCTGTTCGCTGAGTACTACGCGTCTGAACCGTTTGTTGAGGTGACTTCTGAATCCCCAGGAGTAAGAGATGTCAGGGAAACCAATCGCTGTCGGATCACGGTACGTGCCCACTCGAGTGGAAAAGTGATCGTCTTGAGCGCGATTGACAATCTCTGGAAGGGCGCGGCTGGGCAGGCCGTTCAATGTCTCAATCTGATGTTCGGCCGGCCTGAAACGGTGGGGCTCGAATGAGCGAGCTCTACACATCGAGGTGGCTCGAGTGGCCTGCCCACGTTCTCCCAGGAGACGAGAAGCTTCCGCAAGGCTTCCGGGCCGGTGGAATAGCTGCTGGGCTGAAGGCCTCCGGGAGGTCGGATCTTGCGGTCCTTGTCTGCGACGAAGGTTCATCTACCAGCGCGATCAGGCAGACCCGTTCGTCGGCCGCCGCAGCTCCTGTCCTTGTGAACCGCGAGCTGGTCAACCCCGGTCAGATCCGGGCGATTGTCGCCAACAGCGGTAACGCGAATGCTGCGACTGGTGAAGAGGGCTTCGAAAACGCTGTTCAAATGCGCGATCACACCGCTGCTGCGCTTGGCATCGCACGCGACTCGACAGCGGTTTGCAGCACGGGCGTGATTGGAAAGCAGCTGAACTTAGACGCTGTCTGCGCCGGAATTGAGTCGGTTGTTCCACTTCTCTCAATAGATGGGGGAGCGAGTCTTTCGGAGGCGATTCTTACGACCGACAAGGGAGAGAAGGTCGTGTCTGTAGACATCGAGCTCCCCGGTGGCACTGTCAAGATGACGGCTCAGGCCAAGGGGGCGGGGATGATTCAGCCTGCTTTCGCGACCATGTTCTGCTTTGTGCAGACCGATGCTGTCGTCTCTGAGGAGACCTGCGATCTCCTCTTGGGGACCGTCGTAAAGCGGTCCTTTGAGCGGATCAGCGTTGACGGTCAGCTTTCAACCAATGACGTGGTGATCCTGATGGCATCAGGGGCAAGTGGTGTGGCTGTTGAGCCACAGACCGAGGCTGAGGCGCTTTTTGGACAAGCCCTTGACACTGTCCTTCGGTCACTGGCCTTGATGATCGTTGCTGACGGGGAAGGTTCGGCCCGCGTTGGCCGGCTGGTTGTTGAGGGTGGGGAGGACCAGACAGTCGAGCATGTGGCCCGAACTGTTGCTGGGTCTCCGCTCGTCAAGTCGGCACTTCACGGAGGTGATCCAAATTGGGGCCGAATCATTCAGGCAGTCGGGATGGCGTTGCCTGATTCCAGCCGGATCCCCGTGGACATTGAGATTGAGGGCACTTTGGTCTGTTCTGCCGGCACGGCTGTGCCATATGACGAAGGGGCGCTCGCAAAAGCCGTTGCTGGGGATGAGGTTGAATACCTTGTGCGGATTCCTGGGACTGGCTCTGTCTCCGAAGTCTTCTTCTCAGATCTGTCTCACGAGTACGTGACCATCAACAGCGAATACACCACATGACCAAGGGCACTCCGATGCGCGATATCGCAACACTTCTTGAAGCACTTCCGTATATCCGGGAGTACCACGGCCGGACCATCGTCATCAAGTACGGAGGAGCGGCGATGGACGATCCGGAACTCCGGGAGGAGTTTGCCCGGGATGTTGTCCTTCTTAAATATGTAGG
>JBAXHG010000162.1:0-3667 GCA_037139015.1 Actinomycetes bacterium
TGCAGCGCTGCCTTGTGCAGCGGGGTGCTCGGTTACTGCTCTTCCCGCATGGCGGGAAACAGAACTACTTCACGGATTGTTTTGCTGCCCGTGAGGAGCATTACGAGTCGGTCAATGCCGATCCCGATTCCACCGGTTGGCGGCATGCCCTGCTCGAGTGCGCGAATGAAAGCTTCGTCGTATGGCTGAGCTTCGTCATCTCCAGCATCGGCGTCGGCGCGCTGGGCTTCAAACCGGCGACGCTGCTCATCCGGGTCGTTGAGCTCGCTGAAGGCGTTGGAGATCTCCATGCCGGCCGCATAGGCTTCGAAGCGCTCGACCAGCCCTTCCTGGGATCTGTGGCTCTTGGCGAATGGCGAGAGTTCCACCGGATAGTCAAAGAGGATGGTTGGCTGCTGAAGCTCGGGCTCAACATGCTTGGTGAGGAGTTCATCAACGAGTTGTGGCCAAGTGTCGGTCTCTGGGACTTCAAGACCCTTCTCCTTCATCGCCGCAGCAAGCGAGTCGCGATCGCGGTTGGCGAGGATGTCAACCCCGCAACGTGTGTGGATTGAACTTTGGAGAGTCTCTCTGCGCCAGGGGGATTCGAAGTCAATCTCACCCTCGTAACCAACAGCGCGTGAGACCTCACGCACAAGGTCTTCCAAGCGTGAGGCGATCACCATGTAGTCGGAGTAGGCCTCATACCATTCAAGCATTGTGAATTCGGGGTTGTGCTTTGGCGAGATGCCCTCGTTGCGGAAGTCCTTGCCCAGCTCGTAGACACGCTCCAGCCCGCCGACAATGAGTCGCTTGAGGTAGAGCTCTGTTGCAATGCGCAGGTAGAAATTGCGATCTAGTGCGTTGTGGTGTGTGGTGAAAGGTCGCGCTGCAGCGCCTCCGTAGAGCGGCTGGAGAACTGGGGTTTCCACTTCCACAAAGCCGTCGCGGTCAAGGAACGCGCGGATCGTGCTGATCACTTTGGCGCGGGTCAGGAACAGCTCACGGGACTCCTCTGAGGCGATCAGGTCAAGTTCACGGCGGCGATAGCGGGTCTCAATGTCTTTGAGACCATGGTGCTTGTCTGGTGGCGGCCGCAGGGCCTTGGCCAGCAGGAAGATCTCTTCAACCTTCAGCGAGAACTGGCCTCGTTTGGTCTTCATCGCTGTGCCATCCACGCCGATCAGGTCGCCAAGGTCAAGGTCGCCAATGGCTGCAAAGGCTTCCTCTCCGACATGGTCAGTCTGGGCGAGCAGCTGAATCCGGCCCGTTCGGTCAAACATGTCAATGAAGACGGCTCCACCCTGTCCACGGCGGGCGGCGAGTCGTCCGGCGATCCTGTGCTTGGAGTCAGTTTCGTCTCCGTCGTTCAGGCCTTCGTGCTGGGCAATTACAGCTTCTACGGGTTCGACGTTCTCGAATGAGTGCGGGAACGGATCTGTTCCGGCTGAGCGCATTGCGTCAGCTTTCGCACGACGCGCAGCGACAAGTTCTTCCTCGCGGCTTTCGCCGGTCGGCTCCTCAGGACCTTCGGTCATTGATTCAGCCGATCTTGGTGATCTTGAGTTGGCGCTTCTTGCCACTTGGCAGTGGAATGTCCACTATGTCATTGCGCTTTTGACCAAGCAGGGCTTGGCCAACAGGTGACTCATTGGAGACTTTTCCGGCGGCAAGGTCGGTTTCTGCTGATCCGACGATCGTGTAAACGATGCTCTTGCCGGATTTCTGATCCTTGATGTTGACTACGGATCCAATTCGTACCTGTTCGTTTCCGCCCTTGTGGGCGTCAACGACTGTGGCCGAACGAAGCCGCTCCTCAAGCGTGGCGACCCGCGCTTCGAGCATTGCCTGCTCATTTTTGGCGTCGTCGTACTCTGAGTTTTCGGAGATGTCTCCGAACTCGCGGGCAACCTTGATCCGCTCGGCAACTTCGCGCCGACGATCGGTCGTCAAATGTTCAAGTTCTGCCTTGAGCTTTTCAAGGCCTTCTTTTGTGAGGATTACGTCTCTTGGCAAGTTCTCTTCTCCAGTGGAATGCTGCACCCGGAAGGATGCGGCAGCATAGCAGTCACTGATACCGGATTAGACTGCGTGCGCCACAGAAACTGACTGGATGATCTCTCGGGCGGCTTCAACGCCCTCTGCTCGCTGAAGAGAGTCCTGTAGCTCGTGGCCTCCGCCAAGCCTGTCCACATACCACGGGTAGAACTTCCGCAGGTACCTTCCGGCCCTGTCTTCACCTATGTGTTCAACGGCTCGATCCATGGTCCATTCAAGCTCGTAAATGATCTCCGCAGTGCTCGGCGGCTCGTCGCGGTTGCCAAGGACTTCCTCAAACAGCCAGGGGTTGCCCATGATTCCGCGGGCCAGCATTACCGCGTCAGCTCCGGTGTGTTCGAACACTTCACGGACGGTGTCAGCATCCTTGAGGCCGCCTGAGATCGTGACGGGAATGTCGAGCGATTCCACAAGTTCCTTTGCGAGGTCATAGTCGGGCTTTCCCTTGTGTGCCTGTGAGGCGTGTCGGGGGTGGAAACCAATCCCTGCGACTCCAGCATCGTCCTGAAGGCGCAATGCGAGTGTCACTCCGTCTGTCTCTCCAGGCTTCTGACCAGGGCGGATTTTGACTGTTACGGGAAGGCCTGAGCCGCGTGCGGCTGCGGCCGCCACTGCTACTGCCCGGTCATGGTCACGCAGAAGTGCGGCGCCAGCTCCGGTCTTGCAGACCTTCGGGACTGGACAGCCCATGTTGAGGTCAATCATGTCCGCTCCGGTTCCAGCGACGATCTCAGCTGCTGCTTCCATCGCATCAGGGTCTTCACCGAACAGCTGGATTGCTACGGGGTGCTCATCCGGGTGGATTCGGAGCATTTCTTTGCAGGTCTTTTCATTGCCGTGCTTGATTGCGTGGCTCGAGACCATTTCCGAGACGAGCAATCCTGCTCCGAAGCGTCGCGCCTGAAGGCGGAAGAACCAGTTGCCAATCCCAGCCAGCGGAGCAAGTGACACGCGGTTTGGAATGGCAACGCCGCCAATCTCGAATGGTTCATTGAAGTCTCTACTCATCGGAAGGTGAGGATACGGGCTGTCGAGAGCGTCAAGCTGCCGCGTTGCGCTCGTGGATCAAGCGGAGCCCGGTGAGCGTGAGCAGGTCATCAATTTCATTCACCCGGCGGCAGGAGGGCACGATCACATGTGCCTGGCCACCTGTGGCGATCACTTGCATGTCAGGTCCAAGCTCAGCTTCAAGCCGTTCAAGGATTCCGTCCACGAGCCCTGCAAATCCGAAGATCACACCTGCGCGCAATGCCTCAACGGTGCTCTTGCCAATTACTTCGCGTGGCTCAGCGAGGTCAACCTTGGGCAGCTTCGCAGCCTTCTCTGTCAGGGCTTCAACTGAGATCTCAACACCTGGGGCGATAAGGCCGCCC
Source organism: Actinomycetes bacterium (assembly GCA_037139015.1). Lineage (GTDB taxonomy): Bacteria > Actinomycetota > Thermoleophilia > Solirubrobacterales > Solirubrobacteraceae > WLNJ01. The sequence goes on from JBAXHG010000162.1 coordinate 3,411, forward strand.
AGATAGTCGCCCTCAGGTGACACTGGGTCGAAGGTGATTGCAGTACCGAAGTCGACAACGACGCATGTTGTCTTGAAGTGCTCAAAGGCAGCAACGGCGTTCACCAGCCTGTCAGCCCCGATCTCTCTGGGGTTGTCATAGCGAAGGCTCATTCCCGTCTTGACGCCCGGGCCTACGACGATTGGCTCGTGCCCCAGATAGTTCTCGCCGACGAAGCGCCAGGCTTCTCCGAGCGCTGGAACGGTCGAGGAGACGAT
>JBAXHG010000163.1:0-3636 GCA_037139015.1 Actinomycetes bacterium
GTTGATAGGCCGGATCTGGAAGGGCGGTGACGCCTGTAGGAGACCGGTACTAATTAGTCGAGGGCTTGACGGATACCTAGTGGTACCCGTTCATTGGCACTGTGTAGTTCTGAGGGTCCGCCCGTGGGCGGTCTTGACAATTTTCCGGTGGCCATGGCGAGAGGGAAACACCTCTTCCCATTCCGAACAGAGCAGTTAAGCCTCTCTGCGCCGATGGTACTTGGCCCTCACGGGCCTGGGAGAGTAGGTCGCCGCCGGTTTCTTCATATCAACGACCACCCTTGAGGTGGTCGTTGTCGTTCCCAAGCCTGAGGTCAGGAGGACCCCTGATGTCGGCCAGTCCGGCTTGCTGCCTCGTAGAATAGGCTCGCAGTTATGAGGCCGTTTCCAGACAGATATCCGCTGCTGGATGGGCTGCGCGCGTTCGCGGCCACCTTGGTGTTCACATTCCATGCATGGATCTTTCTGAGGTACACAGACTTGATTGAGGCCGTCGGTTCAGTTGGAGCCAATGGGGTACGCGGTCTTAGCTCTGCGACGTTGCACCTCGGAGAGGTAGGGGTTGCGCTCTTCTACCTGCTTTCAGCGTTTCTTCTCTACCGGCCTTTCGCGCGTGCTGCATTGGAAAGAGCACCGACCAGGGCAGTATTTCCCTATGCGATCAGGAGGGCGTCGAGAATCCTTCCCGGTTACTGGGCGGCCGTAACTCTCATAGGGATCATTGATCCTTCTACTAATGCGTTCTCTATTCACGGGTTGTGGTCGCAATACCTGTTCGGCAGTCTCTACAGCTCAGGCGGTCTGATCAGCGCCTCAAATCCCTACATGGCCACTTGGACCATTGCTGTTGAGGTGAGCTTCTACATATTTCTTCCCATTTGGGCTGGGCTTCTTGCTCTCGTTAGGAAAGTCTTCGATCGGCCACTCGCTGTAGAGGCAGTAGGTGTTGTCTTCCTCATCTGCGTGGGCCTGGTTTGGAAGCTTGTAGCGGCTGAACAAATCTCTGGCGAAGCCTGGTTTGGATCCTCTTTTGCCGTCCTGCCGGCAAGTATTGATGTCTTTGCCGCCGGGATGGGACTGGCGATCCTGAGTCTTCGGCCAGATCTGAGGCTCTGGGGCTTGGTCACCCGTATCCAGAGACGCCCTGGGACCGCGTGGCTCGCTGCTTTGATCCTCTACGGAATACTTTGCTGGGCGGTTGACGTACGCACTCCCGTGACGGGATCACTAGCCGGGCAGGCTCTGATTAGTGGGTTCGGAAAGATTCCGATTGCCCTGCTGTTGTTGATTCCGGCGCTGTCCAAGTCACCGTCAGGATCCTTAATTCAGAAGGCCCTGCGAGCCCGTGCCGTTCTGTGGGTTGGAACGGTTTCGTACGGCTTGTATCTGTGGCATCTCTTCGTGCTGCGGCACCTTTCCGACTCGGGTAGCGGAGGATTGTTCCCGCCCATGGACCACCGCCTAGTCGAACTGTTCCCACTAAATGCAACGTTTGCTTATCTCTTAAGCCTGCTCTTGGGCGCGATCAGTTGGTACGGGATAGAGAGGTGGACACTCGCCTACGGACACAACCTTGCTTCTCGGGTTGCGGAGAAGGCGCGATTCAAACAGATCGCTTGAGCTTGCCCAATCTCGAAGGATGTGGCTCCGGGCGCCCAAGCAGGACAGCCGTGCAAGGCTGCAATGGCCGCGGCGGCACTCCAGGCCGCCGCGACTCTGCAGGCCGCAACCGACGAAGCGGTTGACGGTGCGGATGCTCCAAGGCAGATCGAGTCTCCCGATCGATCTGCGCTGCCTTGGCCCTGTCGCCGGTATGGGCTGACGGGTTAATTGCCTTGAGCAGTGATACGAACATGTGTTCGAATGTACGCAGCCGGTCGGACGGGCTGCAAGCTCCTGTGCAAGGGATCTTGGAATGGCCCGTAAACACTGGGCATTGGGAGAGCCCTACGATTTACGAGGTGGGAGTCTGAAGCGAGCAGCGGCCCGCTGGTACGCTCCATTGGGTCGACCAGAGTCGGCCATTTAGGAAGCGAATTGGTTAATGCAGAAGTTCATTATTGAAGGCGGCGTTCCCCTGTCAGGGACCGTGATCCCAGCAGGCAACAAGAACGGCGCTCTGCCGATACTTGCCGCTGCTCTTCTCACGGAAGAACCCGTGACCGTTCGCAATGTCCCAGCCATAGCTGACACGGCAACGATGATTGACCTTCTGGAGGCCTTGGGTCTCTCAGTGGATAGACAGGGGAATGGTGTCGTTGTCCTATGCTCCGCCGGGGTCAGAGCGGGCGCAGTGGACCGCGACCTGTCTGAACGCATCCGAGCCTCATTTCTGCTCGCGGGACCACTCCTCGCCCGTTTCGGAACAGCCACCATGCCGCCCCCAGGAGGCGATGTAATCGGCCGCAGGCGGCTCGACCCACACCTTGATGCCTTCCGGTCGCTCGGTGCTGTCGTTGAACATGGGCGCGACATCGTGATCACTGCCGCAAACGGTTTGGTTGCCGCAGACATCCTCATGGATGAGCCTTCGGTTATGGGCACAGAGAATGCTCTGCTCGCAGCTGCGCTTACTCCGGGGACGACAGTCATCAGGAATGCCGCCAGTGAGCCCCACTGTCAGGACCTTGCCCGGATGCTCATTGCCATGGGTAGCGAAGTAGATGGCATTGGGTCCAACGTTCTGACCGTGACAGGCAAGGAGACGCTCTCCGGATGCGATTACACAATTGCCCCGGATCACATTGAGATTGGATCCTTCATGGCTCTGGCAGGCGTTACTGGCGGAGAGATGCTCATCAAAGACGTAGTCGCTGATGATCTGCGGATGATTCGGATGGTGTTTGAGCGGCTCGGTTTGAAGAGCGAACTTCAAGGAGTTGACATCTTCGTCCCAGGCGGTCAGGACCTCGTTATTCAGGATGATTGGGGCGGCTACCAGCCAAAGGTTGAGGACGGGCCATGGCCTGCGTTTCCGGCTGATCTGACATCAATAGCGCTCGCGTTGGCTACCCAGGCTTCAGGCTCAGTGATTATCCACGAGAAGATGTTTGAAAATCGGCTCTTCTTTACTGACAAACTGCAGGCGATGGGTGCCGCAATAACAATTTGCGATCCACACAGGGCCCTGGTGGTTGGCCCGCGGCAGCTTCGAGGAGAGCGCCTTGAGTCTCCGGACATTCGCGCCGGCATGGCAATGTTGATTGCTGCTCTCTGTGCGGAAGGAACGACCACCATCGGAAACATCAGGCAGATCGACCGTGGATATGAGCGCATTGACGAGCGGCTGCGGGAGCTTGGCGCCAAAATTGAGCGCGTTTCCGACACCGATGAGAGGGATTGAAGTGAAGAATCTATCTAGCGCTCGGCCCACCCCGAGTGGCACCCGCGATGTCCTCCCGGACGAAATGACTGAACTCAGGCAGATGACCCGGGCAATGCTCGACCTCGTTCTTGCCGACGGATATGGAGAAGTTCGGACTCCAACCCTTGAATATGAAACGACCTCAGCTACTGCGCTGGGCCCAAAGCCTGCATACCGTCTGATCGACGAGCACGGAGACGGTCGAGCCGGGCGACAGGCACGGCCCGCCGTCGCAGCCGATCCGCAGGGCGGCGTCCGGGAGCTCGAGGCCC
>JBAXHG010000164.1:0-3636 GCA_037139015.1 Actinomycetes bacterium
CGCTTGTAATGGTTGTAGACGGCCACAGCAAGCGTCCGCTTCGCCTGATCCTGCCCAATCACATACTCGTCCAGAAAAGATCGGATCTCCGCTGGCTTCGGCAGGTTCTCAACATCAAAAACCGGGACCGGGGCAAGTTCCTCATCAATTATTTCGTTGCAGAGGTCAATGCATTCATCACAGATGTAGACGCCTGGGCCCGCAATCAGTTTCTTGACCTGGCGCTGCGACTTCCCGCAGAAGGAACAGAGCAGCTGCTCGTTTGTCTCGCTTGGCTTAGCCATGTTCCCCTGAACGGGCCCAATCGAGCACCTAGTGGTGCTCGATCACCCGGTCAATAACCCCGTAGGCCTTGGCTTCCTCAGCGGACATGAAGTAGTCCCGCTCAGTGTCGCCCTTGACTTCGTCAACTGACTTGCCAGTGTGGTCGGCAATGATCTCATCGAGCCTGCGGCGGAGGTCAAGGATCTCCCGCGCATGGATCTCAATGTCGGTTGCCTGACCTTGGAAGCTGGATGAAACCTGGTGGATCAGGATCTTTGCGTTCGGGAGCGCCATCCGCTTGCCCTTTGCTCCACCGGCCAGGAGCAGTGCTCCCATTGACATTGCAATGCCGACGCAGATCGTCTGAACGTCGGGCTTGATGAATTGCATCGTGTCGTAGATGGCGAGGCCGGCATAGACCGAACCGCCAGGCGAGTTGATGTAAATCGAGATGTCCTTTTCCGAATCCTCACTCTCAAGGTGAAGGAGCTGCGCGACGATCAGGTTTGCGATCTGGTCGTCCACGGGCGTGCCGAGGAAGACGATGCGCTCACTCAAGAGACGCGAGTAGATGTCGAAGGCTCGCTCACCGCGTGAGGTCTGCTCTACGACCATTGGGACCAAAGGACTCATTGGCTGGCTCTCTTTCCCGTCGCGGGCCATTCTCCTTCCGGCGGGCGTGATTGCCCCCCGGTTCCCGGACGCAAGTTCGACTCTAACAGCGGGCGAACGCCCTGCCGGAAGCCCTAGTCCTTGGGCTGGGCCTTGACGGGATTCGGCTTGGCCGATTCCTCAACAAGGTCAACGGCGAGACGCGCTGCCAGCTCCTTTTCAAGCTGATCGGCACGACCCTCGTCACGGAGCGTTACGAGCAGTTCCCGGGCGGTTACACCCTCATGCTCGGCGCTGTGTTCAAGTGCTTCCTCAAGCTGAAGATCAGTCGGGACAATGCCCTCAGCCTCAACGATTGCAGCGATTGTGGACTCACGGCGCAGACTCTGTTCGGCGTCAGGAGCAGCCTCCTTGAGGATTTCCTCCTCGGTCTTGCCGGAGATCTGCATGTAAGCCTCGCGGTTGATCCCCTGTGCACTCAAGGACCGAATTGTCTGCTCCCAAATCTCGGATGCGCGCCCAGCAACCAGCGAGTCAGGAATGTCGACCTTGGCCTTCTGAGCTGCAGCATCAATGCAAGCCTCACGGAAAGTTGAACGGATTCGGCGGTCCTCGGATTCTGTGAGCCGCTCGCGAATGTCATCGCGAAGCGCTGCGAGATTCTCGTAACCGACCTCCTCAGCAAAGGCGTCGTCGATTTCGGGAAGCTTGCGTGCACGAACATCTGTGACCTCAACCGCAAAGACAGCGTCCTTGCCGGCCAGATGCTCAGCTGCGTAGTCCTCTGGGAAAGTGACGTTCAGGCTGCGCTCGTCACCCTTCGTAGCGCCCACAAGACCCTCTTCAAAGCCTGGAATGAAGCGTCCGGAGCCAAGCTCAATCACTTGGTCAGATCCCGTTCCACCTTCAAATTCCTCACCATCAACTGACCCGACGTAGTTCATGACGACCGTGTCACCGTCTGCTGCGGCACCATCGGTTGGCTCAAGGCGTCCAGCCTGCTCGCGGAGCTTCTGGACCTCTTCATCAATGCGTTGATCCCCAGCATCAAGCTCTTCCTTGTCAACCTTCAGACCCTTGTAGTCGCCTAGCTTCGCGGTTGGGCGAACACCAATCTCAACGGTGAAGGGAAGTGGCTCGCCGTCGTTCTTCGGAAGCTCTCCAATCTGAATGTGAGGGTCTCCGACCGGCTCAATCCCAGCCTCGGCAACAGCTTCGGCGTACCACATGGGCAGCTCTGCGCGGATGGCTTCATCAAGAATTGTCTCACGACCAAATCGAGAAGCGACGACAGCTGCGGGAACCTTCCCCTTGCGGAAGCCGGGGACTCGCAGTGACTTCCCCATCTCTCCAGCTGCGCGAGAAACGGCAAGGTCGAGAGCAGCAGGAAGGACTTGAACCTTGAGTTCAACCCGGCTCTCGGGGAGGTCGCTGCTGGTTACGGTTACAAGTTGGGCCACGGCGCGGCACGATAGCGTTGATTCATGCCTTCGCGTTTGCCCGTCCAAAAAAAACTTGCCGCTTGGGCCGTCACAGGACCCCCTGGGCGGGCGGTCGCGCTCGTAATTGACCTAACCGCGCTGGGCTGGCAACTTGGGCGCAAGCGAGCAGCTGATCGCCGTAGCTGAAGGCACTTTCGGAGGTCAGTCGATCTTCTGACCAGGGGACTGAAGCCGAGTAGAAAAGATCCGAACAAAGCCGCTGTCCCTCGGCCAACCGCACCCTTGCGAAGGCGGTCAATCAGGGCAGCTGGTGGTGGTACCAAGTCCGGTACCACGTTCGCATCTGCTTCATCTGAGCTGACTGCGATCTGATTATCCGTCTGCCCAGCGCCCGAATTTCGGAGTTTGAACCGCGGGCAAGCTCGTGGTTGGCCATGAGGATCGCCCCCCTCATGGTGAGGAACCATCATCTCTATGAACGCTTTGTCGAATGGCTTAGCTGACTTCAACTTCGACACGTCCATGTCCATTCCCATCTCACTGGTTGACATCCCCTCCGAGCCCGAGTGCTGCATCTTCGCATTGGGATCCCACTTGTTCGCCTTGCCAACCCTCTTCATCAGGGCAATCTCAGAGGCTTGGCCGCTCGCGATGTCAGCCGCCAGTTGCTTGATCTCAGGATGCTCGGCACGAGTGGCAGCAAGCGCAGCCATGTCAATCGCAGCCTGATGGTGCGGAATCATCTGAGCCGTGAACATCGGATCAGTCGGATGTTCCGCCCCTGAGCCCGGTCCCATCTGAGCATGGTTCATTGTCATTCCAGTGCTTTGACTCGCCATGTGGGAACTGTGATCGAAGGGACCCGAGCAGCCTGCGGCCAGCGAAACAACAGCAACTGTCGGGAAGAAAAACAATTTGTTCATTACCCGACTGTGGAACGAAGGGTGAGCGACGGGACTCGAACCCGCGACCGCCGGGACCACAACCCGGAGCTCTACCAACTGAGCTACGCCCACCAAGCTGGCGTGAGTCTACGCGTCTCGCCCAGATGGTGAAGTGATGGGAAACCCCAAACCCCTTCGCCGAAGTAAAGCCGCGACTGTCAGACTGAAGCCACACGCCCCCGTAGCTCAGCTGGATAGAGCGCCGGCCTTCTAAGCCGGATGTCGCAGGTTCGAATCCTGCCGGGGGTACTTCACTCCGCTAGTCCCCCGCTGCAGGATTCGAAACGAACCCCAAAGACCATGCCTGCGGCACGATCCACTGCCGGGGGTACTTCACTCCGCTAGTCCCCCGCTGCAGGATTCGAAACGAACCC
>JBAXHG010000165.1:0-3603 GCA_037139015.1 Actinomycetes bacterium
CTCCGATGCCGTCCGCCGCGTATGAAGCGCCCGAGGAAGCGGCAGTTCCGGCAGAGACTGCCGTGTGGGCTCCGACTCCCGAGCCCGCCGTCGCCGCCGCGCCCGAGTCCGCTCCGACTCCCGAGCCCGCCGTCGCCGCCGCGCCCGTATCAGCAGGCATCCCGCCGGCTTCGCCAGGCCTGGGCCCTGTGATCTCCTCGGGATCACGTGTCGTCGTGATGGTGTCACGAGGTCCCTCACCGATGCCACCGTCGGCCTTTGTAACGGTGCCGGAAGTGGTCGGAATGGCGCAGGGCGACGCGTTGGCCAGGCTGCAGGAGGCCGGGCTCCCGTCGCAGGTCTTCAACGACTACAGCGAGAGGCTGCCACGGGGCGAGGTCATGGGGCAGTTACCTGCTCAGGGGGGCAGCGTTCCAGCGGGTGCGGAGTCAGTCCTCATGGTCTCGAGCGGGCCTGCCGCCGCGCCCACCCTGGCGACCGCGCTTCCCAACGTCATCGGACTTGCCGAGTCAGACGCCGTGTCCATGATGCAGGCGGCCGGGCTCTCGCCGCAACTCGTGCGTGAGTACAGCTCCAACATCCCGGACGGTATCGTCATCGCGCAGCTCCCCAACTCGGCTTCTCTGATCGAAATGCCAAAGAAGCGATCGCTTCTTTGGCTCTGGATCCTTCTGGCGGTGCTCGTGGTGGCGGCCCTGGGTGTTGGAGCGTACCTCTACCTGAACCGGACAGGCGTCGTGCCTGCCGTGGTCGGACTGAGCCAGACCGAAGCGACCACGGCAATCGAGGCAGCAGGCTTCAAGATCGAAAGCATCGAAATGACCCAGTCGATCAAGGCCTCCGACGTCGGAAAGGTCATGAGCCAAACACCCGCCGCCAACACCGAGGCCAAGATGACCAAGGGCATGGCCATCTCGGTTTCAGGCGGGCAGAAGCTCCTCGCTGTGCCGACGGTCACCGGCAAGACCCAGTCCGAAGCCGAAAGCGCTCTGAAGACTGCCGGCTTGAAGGCCACGGTCACCAAGGGATTCAGCAGCACGGTGGTTAAAGGCGTCGTGATCTCTCAGGCGCCTGAAGCGGGGCAGAAGGTACCTTCCGAGACCAGCGTTGGAATCGTAGTCTCTGAGGGCGCGCAAAACGTCACCGTGCCGGGCCTCTCGGGGCAGTCGCAAAGCGCGGCGATGACGACGCTCAAGTCGCTGGGCCTTGGCAATCAGACGGTGAGCAACTTCAGCCAGACTGTCGCCAAGGGCCAAGTGGCTGACCAGTTCCCGGCGGCGGGCACGGCCGTTCCTCCGGGAACCATCGTGGGGCTCGTTGTCTCGAACGGCTCCAGCACCACAACGGCCACTGTCTCGGTTCCCAGCGTCGTGGGCAAGACGCTTACTCAAGCCGAGACGGCGATCAAGGATTTGGGCCTAAAGCCGGTTGCAGTGCAGTGGAGCGGCACGGGATCGCCGCCCAACGAAGTCGTGGGCCAGGTTCCCGAATCCAGCGCGCTGGTCTCGAAGGGAGCGTCGGTCCTGATCTTCGTGTCGAACGGCAAGTAGGCTCAAGAGGCATGCAGATCGATCGAGGGGCGCGGCCGAACAAGGCGGCGCCCCTCGGATTGCCTACCGTGCACCTACGGTGCGCGGGGCGCGGGCATGCTCACCTTGACCGTCGCGCGGACACGCGGGTATCCTCACTAGGCGTTGCGCACGGCCAGGTAGCTCAGTTGGTAGAGCAGGGGACTGAAAATCCCCGTGTCGGCGGTTCAAGTCCGTCTCTGGCCACCATACAAATTCCGAAGGGTCGGGCCGAGAGGCTCGGCCCTTTGTGCTGTCTAGCAGGGGATTTGTCAGTCGCCCTAGCTCGGACGAGGTCCTCGCATCCGCTCCCACTGTGTGGTCGCTCGGCTCTACCAACAGAGCATTTCCATCAACTTTCGTGTCATATACGGGTCCTCAGATGACATAGGTTGCATCATCGAAGTACAGGCAAGCCCGTTTCTTTCGATCCTTTGGAGCTCCGAGTGATGCGCAACTTCGTTGCGGAGGATGTTGACTGGCTGGTCTGTACGGCCTGCCAAGCGCACCTGTATTCGGATGCTGGGGCTCAGAAGAAGTGGACTATTCCTGAGTGTTGTCAGAACGGAGCTCAACAACAAGGGGTCCATGGTCACTGCGACCGATCCAGTCGCTGATTGGTGGAATGGTGACAGACGATCCAGTTCCCAGAAGTGACTTCGTTGCGAACACATAATCGATGTGGAACAGACTGTTGGGATTCCTCCTGAAAGCATGGGTGAATTGGGATTCTTGCCCTTGGTTCTCATCAGTCAGAAAGTGATATGCGCTCTCCAGCCCGTGGTCGTTGAGCCAGGCTACATTCTCTGAGTGAGTGACATCACGCCTGTGTTCCTGATCCCAGATCGTATTGGCGTTGAAGTCACCAACTACGAGGGCATCCCCATGAAGAAGAGGCTCATAGGTCTCCAGTGCCCTAGAGAGATGCTGTGTGTAGCTGGCTCCCTTGTCTCGCTGCGTCCAGACAGCAAGCATTGTGAACTCGCTAGATCCACTCACCTGAAGAGGTAGCACGTAGCGGTGGGAGGGATCATAGCTCTCGTGGATCGACAGGTCGTAGCTGTCAGAGGACAGAACTAGTAGGCCCTTGTTCTCGTTGTCACCGATCCATTGGTGGTTCGGATAGAGCTGTAGCAGCGCTTGAGGCTGTCTGCGAATGGACTCAGCTTCTGGCACAACGATGACGTCGGGTCCAAAGGAGTCTGGGTAATTCCACTTGGTGCGAAAAGCTTGGCAGCAGTTCCACGTGACGATCCGCATTCGATGAACCCTTCATGATGGGTCGTTGGGATCATCCGCTACTGGCTGCTTCTAATCTCCATCTCCAGAGGCTCCATGTCCGAGGAAAGGGTCTGTACCGACCTGATAAGTCGGGTGGTTGCCGAGGACCAGTCATCCGCAGAGCCGTAGAGTTCTAGGGCTTGGTCGATTTGATAGACGTCTTCCTTCACTATGGTCGCAAGGGTGCTAGCTGAAGTGTAGCTTGAGCCAGCATCAAGGAGACTGCTTTCAAGGACGATGGCCGCGGAACTCGCGGCCTTCTGGTCTTGCTTGATTTGAGGAACAACCGTCTTCCAGTCTTCGGAGCTTAGCCTCTGCGTAGCTGTTTCCATTGAGCCCGCTGCATCCTGTAATTCTTGCAGCTGCTGGGAGATCTCAGTGTCCTTCGCACTTGTGCAGCCCGAGAAGGCCAGTACTGCAATGAGAATGCATGGCACTAGGGCCATTCGCGCTACGGGACTGGTCATGACCATCGTTAATCCACTTCCTTCTTGAAGCGGTCGTAGAGGAAGTCCACGAGAACAATGTCTACTTTGGACAGAGTGGCACAAGAAGGGCTTCCTCAGGAAGAAGAGCCGTCCACCAAATGGGCAGCTTCAGTTGCTGTCCGCAGGTTGCGCAGACATCTTCTTCACTGGATGAGCCCTACTCGTCTATGCCCCTATACTGCCCCTCGAAATGGGGCACTAGATGGCTGTCACGTAGCATCTGCGGGTCCGCAGAGCACCCGTTCAGCGTGTGACCTGCCAATCTA
>JBAXHG010000166.1:0-3597 GCA_037139015.1 Actinomycetes bacterium
GTCAACCTGGTACCGACTCGGCAAAACCGGCTAATCCACAGGGCAGGACCAGCTCTACAGCGGCAAACGCCAATACTCTTGCGTCATACTGACCAGCAAGGGGCGTTGCGGAACCGGTGTCCCCTATCACTCGCTGGCTCTTGGCCGTTGTCCTGCCGCCTAGCTTCCAGTCAATTGACCCGCAATATGTGGGAGCTGCATGCGGTGTCGAAGGCCATAATTGGCCAATGCCCCAGTTGCGCACGGCCAAGAGTCAGACAACCGAGTCCGCATCGGTGAGGCTAGGTCGGCGCGCACGGGGGCTCCGACAATCAGACATCTGGATCGTTTTGGCCTCCGTGGCTGTTGCCAAACTGACTACCTATCGGGCCACGGCTCTTGTCGGCGATCCGCTGGCTTGGGCCAGATGGGGACGGGAGCTGGGCGCTGGCTTCCTGCAACTTGACCTGACGCACAGCACGACAAGCTGGAAGCCGCTCCCGGTTATTTTGGCGTCGGCCTACAGCCCACTGGGCGAACGTGAGCTGATGCTACTTATGGTGACCGCCCGGGCCGGCGCTATTGCTGCGGCGATCCTCGGCTTCAGGCTCGTTTACAGACTCTGGGAGGGCATGCCAGAAGGGCGTATCCACAAGTCAGGCGGACTGGTTGGTGGCCTTCTGGCGGCAACCCTCATCCTCTGGCTGCTGCTGCCGACCAGCTTTCTGGGACTTGCAGAAGGCCTTACTTCAGCGCTCATGATTGCTGCGCTAGAGCGGGCCATCACAGACCGCCCAGGTTCTGCGTTGACGCTGATCCTGCTGGCCAGCTTGGTTAGACCGGAACTTCTGATCTTCAGCGGTTGCTACGGACTATGGCTTTGGTCAGACTCACGGCGCCTTCGACCGCTAATCGTCCTCGGTCCAATCGCGGTCGCAGCCCTCTGGGGCATCCCTCCCCTCCTCGCATCATCTGGCGGGCTTTCCTCGTTTACTCCATTTGCCACATCTGACCTGATGGGCAGAAGCCTTCGTGACCCAAGAGACGCCAGCTTCCTTCACCTGCTCAAGCTGACAGTTGATTCTGTTCCCCTGTTCGCGGTTGTACTGATCGTGATCGGCGCCCTGACTTCGATGAAGCTGTGGCGCAAGGGACTTCGTTCGGCCATGGTCGTTACAGGCAGTGCCATCACTGCAACGCTCTGCTTCTGCGCCTTGATTGCTCTCGTCTACACCTCTCTTGCCCATGAGTCGGGCACTCTCCGCTACCTCCTGGTTCCCCAGACCCTTTGGATGCTTGTCGCAGGCATTGGAGCGGCTGGGACAGTCGCGGGGCTTGACAGGCTTGGTACCCACATCCGCGTGCCGCAGCCAGCGGTGTACCTGCTCATGGGTGTCGCAACCGCATTACTGGTGGTGCCAGTGGGAGTCGACGCGATCAGAAAAAGAGAGGCGCAAGCCCAGCGAGTCGAGTCGTATCACCGCTTGATGTATTCCGATCTCAAACATGTGATTGACCAGGCTGGAGGGCGCGAAGTAATCCTCCGGTGCCTTCCTATCGCAGCACAGACAACGGCTCGCGTAAAAGTTCTCTGGCTGCTTCACACGCCCGCTTCATCTCTAACTGACAGAGGCGGGCCGTTGGACACAGCAAGTCAGCTTCCATTCAGGCTCGGAACGACCTTCAAGCTCAATCGGGTTGATGACGGCTCAGGTAAGTCAGACCCAATCGCTCCAGGAGCACGCTTGCTCGCCAGAAGCGGGGCGTGGTCAATCTGGGCAAACTGCCCGCCAACCAAGTTAACTGGGTCCCCATCCTCATGACGCAAAGGGCGCCGGAAGATGTGGGGCGGGAAACATTGGATCCCAAAGACCCAACCTCAGTCGTACTTCGCCGTCTGGTGTCCCATCGGGTGTAAGGTTGTCCACGGAGAAGATGAGATGAGTCGCTTGCTTAAAACCATTGCTGCCGTCGGGACGACCCTGACGCTTCTGGCCGTGCCGTCCTCCGCCCTCGCAGGAGCCTCAGCTCCCGAGGCGTTCCCCGAGGGGTTCATTTGGGGTGTTGCAGGGGCTGGATTCCAAAGTGAGATGGGCGGAGGTGCTGCCAACTCCGACACAAAGACAGATTGGTGGGCTTGGACCCACGACGCGGCGAACATTGCTACCCACCATGTCAGCGGCGACCAGCCGGAGAACGGACCTGGCGGCTGGAAGACCAACTTTGCAGCGGACATCGCCAACGCAAAGTCAATCGGCATGAAGAGTTGGCGGATGGGAATTGAATGGTCACGGATCTTCCCCAGCTCAACGAGCTCCGTGAAGATCGGCAGCACCGTTTCCACAGCAAACCTCAAGGCCCTTGACAAGCTCGCAAACAAGGCAGCTGTTGCCAAGTACCGGGCAATCATCACAGCCGCGCGCACAGCTGGAATGAACCCATTCGTGACGCTGAACCACTTCACCCTTCCTCTTTGGGCACATGACCCGATCGCGGCGCGTGACGCACTGGCAACCCGTCGCCCGGATGATCCCGTTCCGGCCAGCCTGACCAAAGCCGGTTGGCTTTCGACATCAACCGTCACCGAGTTCCGCAAGTACGCCGCATACGCCGCTTGGAAGTTCGGAGATCTTGTTGACTGGTGGTCGCCCGTCAACGAGCCCATGGTTGTCACAGTGAACGGCTACGCAAATGTCCCTGGTGCAATCGCAGGCTATTTCCCACCTGGCGCTTACTGCTATCGGTGCGCAATCAAGGCCTCGGAGAACCTTGTTGCGGCCAACGCAGTTGCCTACACAGAAGTCCACGCCAAGGACACCAAGGACGCGGACAAGGACGGCAAAAAGAGCCGAGTTGGCCTCGTTCAGAACATGATCCACTTCGTGCCTTCCAATGCTGCGAACGCAGCAGATGTGGCTGCCACCGTCCACGCAGACCAGGTGTTCAACCGGCTTTCACTTGACGGAATGGTCAAGGGAATCGTTGACCACAACGCAAACGGACGGGTTGACGCCGGCGAGACGGACCCCAATCTGGCAAACAAGGCTGACTTCGTCGGAGTCAACTACTACTACCGTGGGCGCGTAACCGGCCTCGGCTTCTCCCTGTCGAGCGCAATTCCACTCCTTGACTTTGCTCCGGCAACTTCCTACGCGTGGGATCTCAACCCAACAGCAGCGGCCTGCCCCACGCTCTGCTCAGACTTTGGCAGTGAGATAGACACCGACGGCTTTGGAGCAGTCCTGCGTGAAGCAGCAACCTACGGCAAGCCCCTGCTCATCACAGAGAACGGCATGGCTGATTCAACTGATGCCAAACGCCCTGGCTTCCTTGTTCGCCACCTGAATCAGGTGCAGCAAGTCGCCGCGCAGAAGCCAAACGGCGTCTCCGTCCTCGGCTACTACCAGTGGTCGCTTACTGACAACTTCGAATGGGTTGCCGGTTACCGCCCCAAGTTCGGGCTCTACTCGTTCAACCCAACAACACTTGCTAGAACCGCTCGACCAAGCGCCTCAGTTTTTGGCGGGATCGCCAAGGCCAACGCACTCAGCGGCCCATTGTTGGACCAGTTCGTAAACACTGACCCAACCAGCTGAGCAGCTAGGCAGCGAGCGCAGA
>JBAXHG010000167.1:0-3552 GCA_037139015.1 Actinomycetes bacterium
CTACCGAGCTTGGAGCTCGTTTGAGTTCATGTCTGGCCAGGGCGGGTGGTCTGAGGTTGACTGCCTCGTGGTCGCCACGCACGCGATTTTCCTGATTGAGATAAAGAGTTGGCGCGGCGAGCTTACGGGCGGCAAGGTTGAATGGCAGGTGCCCCGAGGGTCCGAGACCAACCCGCTGATCTCAACCAACGCCAAGGCCCGCAAGCTGGCTGGCTTGTTGAAGGAGACCAAGGCACTTAAGGGGAAGCGAGTCCCTCGGGTCGAAGCTCTCGTGTTCTTCTCCGAAGAGGACTTCAAGTGTCGCATCGACATGGACGCACGCGATCGGCTCACCGGCATCGACCAGTCGAAGGTGCCCGACTCAAACCAGGGGGGTGGTCTTCCCGGAGTCGTCCATTACCTCGAGAACTGGAACACCAGGGACTCAATCAATTCCGAGCTCTCCGAGCTCATCGCCAAGGCAGTCGACGAGCTCGAGATTCGTCCTTATGGGCGCTACCGACAGATAGGCCCGGCGGTCCTTGATTTCAATCACAAGCTGGCTGACACACCAGACGCCCTTGAGTTCGCCGCCCATCACGACGGTGGCACTGGCTCAGGGCACTACAGAGTTCTGTTCCACAAGCCAATCCCAACTGATCAGGACGACGGTACCCGCAGGGCTGCAACCGCCGCAAAGCGCGAGTTCGACCTACTCTTCCCCGAGGAAACACATCACATCGGCCTCGCAAAACCGGTCGAAGTTGACATTGACCACCCGTGGGGAGCTGCCGTGGTCTATCGGGCGAGTTCCGAGTCGCGCCCGCTTGATCAATCCCTTGACGAAGAGGGGTCGGTGCTCACCGACGAACAGCGGATCGACCTGCTGAGGCGCCTCATTGAGGCAGTTCGTCATGCTCACTCGCGCAACATGTATCACCGGAGTCTGCGGCCGAAGGCTGTGCTCGTCAACCGTGCTTTCGAGGGTTACTGGCAGCCAGTTGTCACCGGATGGCATACGGGGCTGCGGATTGAGGCCGACCTTGGAGTGGTGGAGGGTACTCAACACCTTCCATCGTTTGATCCCGATCTTGCGCGATACGAGGCACCCGAAGCGAGGGATGCAGCAGACCCCGACCCAGAGAAGCTCGACGTCTTTGCTCTCGGCGCGCTCAGCTACCTGATCCTCACTGGGGTGCCGCCTTCCCTTGACCTGCGCGCAGCGCTTGAAGCTGGCGGTGGCTCACTTGACCCAGCGGCTGATGATCCCGAGATAAACGAAGACCTAAGTGAAGTTGTCGCCTCTGCCACGGCGCTGCAGCCAGACCAGCGAGTCGGAACGGTTGATGAGCTTCTCGAATTTTTGGTGATGGCTGACGAGGGCCCGCTGCCTACCACGGAGCCAGCTACGAGTAGCCCAGTGGTGGCGCTTCCAGCACCCGGGCCAGATGTGAGTCTGCCCCAGCTCGCGCCGGCGATGATTTCTCGTGGTGACCGGGTTGGCAGCTTCACGGTCACCCACCGAATGGCGACTGGTTCAACAGCCATCGCGTGGCGCGCAGTCCACGACGACGGCAGGCAGGGAGTTCTGAAGGTTGCGATTGAGAAAGAGAACAACAGCCAGCTCGAGGCCGAGGGAATTCTGCTCGCAAAGCTCCGAACGCACACGGTCGTAGAACTTCTTGATGGACCGGTTGACCTAGGCGGACGCACTGCAATCTTCCTCAAGGAAGCTGAACGCGGAACCCTCAGAGCGGAGCTTGCGTCCGGCGACGCGCGAAGCCTCCAACAGGTCGCGAGCTGGGGCATAGACTTGCTCGGCGCCCTAGACCACCTTGAGCGGCTCGGTGTGTTCCATCGCGACATCAAGCCCGACAATGTTGGCCTGACCCAAGCCGGAGATAGCGAGCAGGCCTTGCTATTCGACTTCTCTTTGGCAGACGCGCCGCTTGATGATCTGCGGCTTGGAACTCGCGGCTACAGCGACCCGTTTCTTGCTTCCGACCCAGGTCGAGCCTCTTACGACGCATACGCTGACCGCTATTCAGCAGCGGTCGTGCTGCACGAGCTTCTCACCGGTACGCGGCCTGTTTGGGGAGACGGCAAGACCAGCCCGTCGGAGGCTGCCGGCGCGCTGAATCTCAACGAGGAGCAGTTTCCGGAGGCTTGTGGCGAGGCGCTTGTTGCCTTCTTCAACCGTGCGATGTCGCCCAGTGCGGCCGATCGGTTTGATTCTGCGCGCGCGATGACTCGAGCTTGGGAGGACGCTGTTGTTCCGGTGTCCGAGGCTCAGCCTGACTCGCCTGAACCAGCGGATGGTGGCACGCGCCGCGTTGGCGCAGTTGCCGGGATCGCCGCAGGTGCTGTGGGCCTTGTGAGCGGGGCTTTAGCCGCGCCGGTCGGCGTTCCTGCGCTTGTAGTCGTGGGTACCGGCTCCGCGATTCGCATCGCCTACAAGAAGCGAAAGAGCAGGGTGACGGAGGGTGAGATTGAGGCGGTGAAGTCTGCGCTGTCAGAGGTGCCGCCTGAACAGGTTCTGTTTGATCCAGCCCGCAAGCGTTGGCAGGTCGTTCCGTCGGCGGAAAGCGCAGCGTTGGTTCGTCGTCTCGCTGAATTGCCGGATGTTGAAGTTCGAGAGTCAGCCGAGAAGCTCATTGAACTTGGCGATACGAACTCAGAGAATCAGTCGACACCGGCAGGTGACGGCGCGGAGAGCGGTCAGGTTCTTGAACTCGGCCAGTTCCAGCTTGATTGCACGCCCAAGGTTGAAGCTTTTGTTGGAACTACACCGGGTGGCGAGTCTGGACAGCCGGGGGAACGGTTCATATATGAGGTTGAAGGTCCCGACGGGGTTGTCCTCGGCGTAGCGGATGAGCGGTTCGTCAATGGAGAGCGACAGATCCGGGTCCACGACGCCGCTGACTCGGGGCCCAGGTTTGACCGGCTTGAACGTGGACTGAGGTTGGGCGTCTTACGGCACCCTGACGGGCGACAGATCATTTTGGAGCAGGCTCGCATGAATGACGGAGACTGGGCTAAGAAGTACAAGGCGTCACGCGATGAACTTGACGCCGGTGCGCGAGTTGACGTGTTTTCGGTGTTGACTACTCTGGGTGCAACGAAGATCGGAACTCGCGCGGACCTGGCCGCAGACAAGTCGGTTCACAAACACAAACTGTGTGCAATCTTTCCTGTCAGCGCCGAGTTACTCCCGGTGGCTGCTTACGTCATGACGCGCGTCGCGCCGATTTACCTACGAATTCCTGGTTAGGTATCCGGATGTCGGGGTCAGTCGGGGCGGTTTGCCAGTGCAGACAAGGTCGCGGCAAAGCCAAGAATTGAAGGGACGGCGTCGCCGATTCCCTTAGCGATCGCCGACCTTCCCAACTTAGCTTGGGCGTGCTCAAATCGATAGTTGTCGGGGAATCCTTGGATTCTCGCTGCCTCGCGCGGCAGCAGCGTGCGGCGCTCAAGAGGGTGAGTAAATCTGCCTCTGCCCGGGGTCATGAAGCCTGTAGTCAAAGTCGGTGCCGGCTGATCCCATCGCATCCTGCCGTAGACGGCACCATAGGT
>JBAXHG010000168.1:0-3540 GCA_037139015.1 Actinomycetes bacterium
GTCCGGGTCCGTGTGTCTCGCTGCTGAGAGATCTGGGTCGCTCGTCGGTTATGTCGTCTGCTCGAAGATTGACGAGGACTGGCACTTGATGAACATTGCCGTCGAGCCTTCCGGACGGAGGGGAGGGGTGGGTGAGAAGTTGATGGTTGACCTTTTGTCGACGCTGGGACCTGATGCCAGAATCACATTGGAGGTTCGCCCCTCAAATGGGGCCGCGATTGAGCTCTATGAGAAATTTGGCTTTTTAGCAGCGGGTCGGCGGACCAAGTACTACGCCGAGTCTGGCGAGGATGCCTTGATCATGTGGAGGACTCCGGCCACGCTTCGCGGGTCACTGGATGACGTTCCCAATGCCCAAGAGCAAAGCTGATGATTCTCGCCATCGAAACGAGCTGTGACGACACTTGTGCGGCGGTCCTTGATGTCTCCGGTCAAGTGCTTTCAAGTGTTGTCGGCAGTCAGCTGATTCACGACCTTTACGGGGGAGTTGTTCCTGAGCTCGCAGCACGTCGGCACTTGGAGCTGATTGAACCGGTGATCCTCAAGGCCCTTGACGAGGCTGGGATCGAGATGGATGCAGTTGATCGGCTGGCGGTCACTCAAGGGCCGGGACTTACTGGAGCTCTCCTGGTTGGGATAGCCACAGCCAAGGGCCTGGCTGTCTCCAAGGGATTGCCGCTGCGGGCTGTTGATCACCTGCATGGGCATGTCGCAGCGTCCTACCTTGCCGAGGGAGATCTGAAGCCCCCATTTCTCTGTCTGGTCGCCAGCGGAGGACACACCCTGCTGGCCAAGGTCACTGAGACGGGGCCCAACTGGGAGATCATTGGTCAGACCCTTGATGATGCGGCAGGTGAGGCGTTCGACAAGGGGGCTCGAATGCTCGGGCTTGGATACCCAGGAGGGCCCTTGGTGGAGGCTGCTGCTCTGGAAGGCGACCCCGAGGCGTTTGACTTCCCCCGAGCAAAAGGTGTTGCCGGGTGTGACTTCTCCTTCGCCGGTCTCAAGACGAGCCTCCTCTACGCGATTCGGGATCTGGGACCTGATGAGGCAGTGCGGCGAACAAATGATCTCGCCGCGTCGTATCAGGCTGCAATAGCCGGGCAGCTTTCCGACAGGACCTGCAGGGCTGTTGAGGAGACTGGGATTTCACGGGTCGCTTTTGGAGGTGGGGTTGCAGCCAGCAGCGCCATTCGGAAAACACTCGTGCAAGCCGGCATTGATCTCGTGGTGCCAGATCGGGCCTACTGCACGGACAACGCGGCGATGATTGGTCGTGCTGCCTTGGAGGTTCCAGATCTGGACAGGGCTGACATGCTCGCGCTCGACGCGTATTCGACGGGAGCCAAGGGTCTGGGATGAGCGGCCGGGAGGGAATTGGAACAATCAAGCTCTACTCCCGTCCGGGCTGTCACCTTTGTGAGGGGACCTCAGCGGCACTTGCTGAATTGGTCGTCGGATATCCGATGCTTGAGGTCGTTGAAGTGAACATTGAGCTTGATGACGAGATGCATGCGCGGTATCTCGAGCGCATTCCACTGGTTGAACACTGCGGTGAGATTCAGCTTGAACTGGACATCAGCAAGGCTCAGCTTGAGGAGTTTTTGGCCCGCGCGGCTAGGATGACCGCCGATGAACCCTGTGACTGAAGACCCAGAAGCTGGACGGACGCCTGAAAGGTTGGCGCTCGGTGTCGCAGCTCGACTTTCGAGGTATCTCCAGGTGCTTACCCAGGCTAAGAAGATGGGCAAGGACAAGATCTCTTCCCAAGAGCTCTCCGATTACACGCATGTAAATCCCACTCAGATCAGGCGCGACTTGAGCGGATTTGGAAAATTTGGGAAACGCGGAGTTGGCTACAGCGTTGATGGACTAGTCGCAGCGATCCGTGACATTTTGAGGACGGCAGGGCAGCACAACATCGCCCTCTTCGGTGCTGGCAACCTTGGCAAGGCCATCGCAAGCTCCGACATTTTTGCGGATCACGGCTTCAGGGTTGTTGCGCTGTTTGACTCCGATCCGGCCAAGGTTGGGGAGAGTGTCGGTCCACACACGGTCCGGGAGTCTGTTGATCTCGAGCGGGCAGTGGTCGACGAGGAGATTGTTGTCGCCGTTCTCGCAGTGCCTGCAGCCGCCGCACAGCCACTGGCTGATCTGCTCGTTGAGGCGGGAGTGAAGATCATCTTCAACTACTCCGAGACGCTGCTCGACGTGCCACCGTCGGTGACGGTCCACACGTCGTCTCCGGCAGTTGATCTGCTTTACGCGCTCTACTTCTATCTGACCTGATCAGACCGGTCAGAACCAACACAGGAAAAACCATGTCCCCAGGAATTGACTTTGAGGCGGCGGAAGCCATCTTCGATGGGAGTGTCAACGGAACAGTTGGCATTGAGGAGGAGTTCGGGATCGTTGATCCAGAATCCCTTGAGCTTGTACCCGGGTTTGAAGTTCTGCGCGACGCTGCCCAGTCCGGCCCCGAGATGGCGATAGCGGTGGCTGGGGAGCTGATTCGATCTGAGATTGAAATCCGCTCGGGGCGTGGGGAGGATCTGTTCGACGCACAGGCCAAGCAGAGAAGCCATCGTCGGCGACTGTTCGAGATCGCAGATGCCCAAGGTCTGCGGCTGGCATCTACCGGGACGCATCCTTGGGCGGACTATCGCGATCAGGAAATAATCAGCACGGATCACTATCAGCGGGTGGAAGGCGACCTGCGCTGGGTTGCTTGGCGCAACAACACATTCTCACTTCACATCCATGTTGGTGTGAATGGTGCGGACAGGGCGATTCGGGTCTGTGACCGACTGAGGACCGTGCTCCCACAGCTTCTGGCTATTTCTTCCAGTTCACCTTTCCTTGACGGCCGGGACAGTGGCCTCCATTCGGTCAGGACCCAGATCTTCACGAAGAGCTTTCCCCGCTGCGGAATTCCAGACTCATTTGGTAGTTGGACGGCTTACCGTTCTTATCTTGAGACTCTGATTCGGGTCAATTCGATCATTGAATACACCCAGGTCTGGTGGTCTGTCCGTCCTCATCTCTCCTATGGAACTGTTGAGGTTCGGATTTGCGACGCTCAGCCAACTGCGGCTGAGAGTGACGCGTTGGCAGCGTTGATCACCGGATGCGTCCTTCAGGCTGCGCGTGACGATGACGAGGGAGTTCCGTTCGTTGATGTTCCAAGAGGCCTGCTTGAGGAAAACTTCTGGCGGGCGATTAGATACGGAGTTGAAGGAAAGCTGATCGACTTTGAGGAGCAGACGGAGTACGACTCGGCAGGAACCCTTGATCGCCTTCTGGCTTGGACAGAGCCCGTGCGGTCCGAGCTGGGGATTAGCCCGCAGTTCCCGCTGTTCAATGGCACTCAGCGCCAGCGAACGGCCTTTGAGTCCGGCCAGCCCTTGCGTGACATCTACGAGGAGACTCTCCGCGATACCGAGTCCACCTATGCTCCCGGGACAGTCATATGAGCGAAGAAGAAATCACACCAGAGCCAAGCCTTGGCGAACAGCCCACTGAGGATGAGATCCGTGCTGC
>JBAXHG010000169.1:0-3537 GCA_037139015.1 Actinomycetes bacterium
GCGGGCGGGAGTCCAAGAGCGCCGAAGGGCCATGCGGAAGGGGATGGGGTCATATCCGGGAGTCTCTCACCTCGGGACGACGCGGAACGCTCCGCGCATATACGGATGAACGCGGCAGAAGTACGAGTAGGTCCCGGTTGGGAGATCGTTCGGAATTGTCCATGTCCGTCGCTGAGCAGCGACTGTGGCGCCGATCGGCCCAGAGCCAAGCTGGCCGGAGTCAAACTCCAAGGGGCCGTCTGCTCTGGGGTAAGAGATTCCCGTTGCCCTGTTACAAGGATTCGCGCAGGCAGTAATCGTGTGGTACGAGTAGTCGGTTGTCGGATCCCCTGTTACATCATCGTTTCTGAAGGTGAAGGATCCGCCAGCGGTGACGGTGGGAGGGTTCAACGCTGCGCCGGAGTTTGAGAAGTCCCCGAGCGAGTAAATGAAGTCACTGATCGGGACCGTCAAACCGTCTGAGGGCAGCCCGTTTGGGAGTGCGGTCGCGATTGTCGATCCTGTGACTGCGTTACCACCGTGATGGTTGTTCTCCGCCAGATGTCCATGCGTGATCTTGCCTGTTGTCGAGACCAGCCGACTAAGGAAAGGATCTTTTCCAGGGGTGCTGTTGCCGTAGTTCGCAAATACTGGGATAACGCCCATTGACTCGTACCAGGAGGACTTGGAAACGTCGTAGGTGGCACTCGGGACAAGCACATCGCCGCTTTTGACCTTCACTCGCCAATTGGCGGGGGTGGCGGTCAGGGCCACATCCCACGAAACGGCCCCCGCCGGTTCCCAGTATTTGGCGGAGGAAGTGAAGATCGTGCGGCTAGCTGCCCCGCGGAGCACCTTCAGCTCTGCTGTCAGTCCGCCGGGGTGCAAGTGTCCAACTGCTTCAACAAGAGTCATGTCCTGATCGGCAACGAAACGGTTGTGATCCCCACGCTGCGCCAAGGCCTCCGGGGTCGCTTGGTCCGGGAAGGTGAACTTCCCACCGGAGCCAGTTCCGCGCAGTGCGCTGAAGCCGTTGAGTTTGAACCCAGTTACATCGAGCCAGAGGGTTTGAACCCGTTTGATCTTCGCTGCGTCAGGTGATGTGGCAGGAACGAAGTCAATTCGCCATGTCAGGTAGACCTTCTCGGTCGTCGGATACTGGTTGTGGATCATGTGAGTCAGCTCGATGGGTTTGGTCGGGTCGTTCAACCACCCAAAGCCCTTCGGCAGCTGAAAGATGGACTTTTCCTCACCACCGTCCCAACGCGGGTAGTCGTCGCCCATTCCAGACCAGATCGCGTGATGAAGGTGGATCACATCCACATTGGGAACACCCTTGGTCCCCTTTCTCGGGTCGGCGTAAATCAGGTCCGGGTCAAACCGGGTGATCCATCCGGGGATCGTTGGCATCAAATACTTGGTGGCAACACCAATCGTGTTCTGTCCCGGCCTGACGGTCATCGGCCCGTAACAGAAGAGCATTGACTTCATGCCTGAATAGTTGACGTGGCTGATGGCCCCAGGCTTGCTAGGGGGCGAGTAACACGGTCCGTCAGCAGCTGAAGCTGACCCAGAAATCGGACCGGCCAGCAGACACCCGAGGAGGATCCCCGCGAGTGCTGCTGTGTACTTTCCCCTGCTTGGAACAGTCCTCATAGAGACCGCACCCTAGTGGAGCTAGTTGGGAACGACCCGGAACGAGCCACGCATGTACGGATGGACGCGGCAGAAGTATGAGTATGTGGCTGGTGGAAGTGTGTTTGGAACTTCCCAGGTGCGACGGCCAGATGCGGCCGTGCCCTCTGGGCCTGAGCCAAGCTCACCGGAGTCGAACAGCACGCTTGGATCCGCGTCAGCCCTTGGATAGGCGATACCCGATGACTTGTTACAAGGGCTCTTGCACGAAGTGATCGTGTGATAGGCGTAATCCGTGTAAGGGTTGCCTGTCACGTCGTCACTGCGGAAGGTGAAGGAATTGCCCTGACGCACGGTTGGCGGGTTAAGCGTGCTGCCGCTGTTTGAAAGGTCCCCGAGGCCGTAGATGAAGTCATTGATGGCGATCGTGTTGCCGTCAGAAGCGAGGCCGTTAGGAAGCAGCGATGCATTGACCGCTCCTGGGACGCTCGCACCACCGTGACCGTTGTTCTCAGCTAGATGTCCGTGAGTGAGGACACCAGTCTGAGGGAGTGTTTTGGTGGCCCAGTCGGCTCCACCAGCGCTATCACCAAAGTAAACAGCCACAGGCATGATGCCCATTGATTCATACCAAGAGGCTTTGGAGACGTCGTACGTGGTGCTGACGGCGAGCTTGTCGCCAGCCTTCAGCTTCACTCGCCAAGCGGATGAGGTCCCTGCCATTGCTACGTCCCATGAGACGGCGCCGGCTGGCTCCCAGTACTTAGCGTTGGATGTGAAGAGGGTCTTGGTCAGGCTGCCTCGGGTTGCCTTCAGCGTCGTGCTGAGACCGCCTGGATGCAGGTGCCCTGCGGTTTGAAGCAGTGTCATGCCCTGAGGCGCGGTGTACTCGTGGCGTGAGCCAACCTTCGCGGTCTCAGCGCCTGTGGCCTGATTTGGGAAGGTGTACTTACCGCCACTGCCCATGCCGCGGAGTGCATCAAAGACCGGGTACTGCTTGATGCCAGCAACGTCGAGCCATAGGGTCTGGGCACGCTTCATTGTCGCAGCAATAGGAGCTGTGTCTGGGATGAAGTCAACACGCCAAGTCAGGTAGACCTTCTCCGTCGTTGGGTAAAGATTGTGGATCATGTAATTGAGCGTGAGGCTCTTGGTGGGGTCGTTGCGGTAGCCGTAACCCGCTGGGAGCTGAACAACTGTCTTTTCCTCGCCAGCAGCCCAGCGTGGGTCGCTATCGCCCATTCCAAGCCAGACGGCGTGGTGGAGGTGAAGAACGTCAACACTCGGGACGCCATGCGTGCCCTTAGTTGGGTCGGCGTAGATCAGGTCCGGATCAAATCGAGTTACCCAGCCTGGAGCATTTGGAAGGAGGTTGTGGTCGCCAGGGCGGCCGCTGAATGTGTAGTCGTTCGTGTTCTGCCCAGGGCGGATTGTGATTGGCCCGTAGCAGTAGAGGATGGACTGCATCCCCGCGTAATTGACGTGCGAGATCACCTTTGGCTTGCTTGGAGGTGCGTAACACGGTCCGTCAGCAGCGGATGCAAATGCGGGCAAAACAGCGAATGCAGCTGTGGCCGCGAATGCTACGAATGTGCTGCGGCTTCTATTGGTCAAGACTCTGCCTCTCCTTCAAGGGACTATGTCTCTCAAGCTTACACAACTTTGCTTCGGAGCAAGCCACCTGCCAAGCTTGGCGCAGCGGAGTTCTAGCCTTTGGGTTTAGCCAGCAATGACGCGGAACGCGCCACGCATATACGGATGCACGCGACAGAAGTAAGAGTAGGTCCCGGTGTTCAAGTTGTTGGGGATCGTCCACGACTGCCGCTGGGCGGTACCCGCGCCGAAACCGAGGTTGCCTGAGTCAAACTCCACGGCGCCGTTTGCTCGCGGATAGGCGATACCCGTCTCCTTGTTGCAGGGGTT
>JBAXHG010000170.1:0-3502 GCA_037139015.1 Actinomycetes bacterium
CATCGCCACCTGGCTGCCACTGGGCTGGGGTTGCCACGGCGTGCTTGGCGGTCAGTTGAAGCGAGTCGATCACGCGCAGGACCTCGTCGAAGTTGCGACCGGTCGTCATTGGGTAGATCAGTACAAGCTTGATCTTCTTGTCCGGTCCGACTACGAAGACGTTACGAAGCGTCTGGTTGTCGGCTGGCGTGCGCTCAGTCGGGTCTCCTGAAACGTCACCGGGAAGCATGCCGTAGAGCTTTGCGACGTTGAAGTCGGTGTCGGCAATCATTGGATAGTTCGGGGCGGTGCCCTGTGTCTCCTTGATGTCCTGCGCCCACTTCTCGTGGTTGTCAACGGGGTCAACTGAGAGGCCGATGATCTTCACGTTGCGCTTTGAGAACTCAGGCTCGATTGAGGCCATGTAGCCAAGCTCGGTGGTGCAGACGGGCGTGAAGTCACGCGGGTGTGAGAAGAGAACGGCCCATGAATCGCCGATCCAGTCGTGGAAGTTGATGGTTCCTTCAGTTGTCGTAGCGGTGAAATCTGGTGCTGTGTCGCCAATTGTGGGCATGTGGCTTCTCCTGGAGAGTTTGTTTATGGGAGTGGTGGCCGGGTGAATCAGCACCCAGCGTCCCTAAAGCATACAAAGCTGATCCGATTTCCGCAATTACATGGTCGTGTGGTCGGACAGATCTTCAGAATGCGCCAGCCTGTCGGAGATCGTGGATTGAATCAATCGGGGCTCGGTTCGGCTTGACCCGTAGTGCGGGGCCGTCGCCAAGATCAGCTCTACCATCTGGCAAGAAGATGTCAGCCTCCTCAACTCCCCCCGCTGAGAAGATCATCGCTGCGCAGCGCGAGCCGATGCCGCGTGTGTACTTCGCTTCGCTCATCCTCATCCTGGCTGCCGCGTTCCTCTTGCGGATTATTGGAATCAGCCACGGCCTGCCGTACGCATACAACCTGGACGAGAGCAACTACTACGTAACGCGCGCCATCCGGATGGTGAACGGCAGCCTTAACCCCCAATGGTTTGTCAACCCGCCCGGATTCACCTACATCCTTGCGGCCGGGTTCAAAGTCCTTTCAGGTGGCGGGCGTGGGTTCACGGAGGTCTACGCTCGAAACCCGGAGCCGGTTTGGATCCTTGCCCGGACGATAAGTGCGCTGCTGGGAACCGCAGCAGCAGGGCTGCTCTACGCGGCTGGAGCAAAGCTGTTTGACCGCCGCGTGGGCCTGTTCGCTGCAGCGATTCTGTCCGTGGGCTTCCTCCCAGTCTTCTACGGACACATTGCCGTGAACGACTCTCCACTCCTGGTTCCGCTGTGCTTGGCGCTTTACGGCGCTGCGGGGATTCTGAAGGGTGGCGGGCGGCGTTACTGGGCAGCTGCAGGAATGGGATTGGGCCTGGCCTGCTCGATCAAATACACGGGTGGGATGGTTGCGATCGCGATCCTCTGTGCCGCCTGGCCAAGACGGGGCGATCGCACGAAGATAATGCTCTCTGTTGCCGGCCTCGGACTGATCACTTTCCTCGTGACCAACCCATACGCAATCCTTGATTGGTCTCACTTCAGAGCGGATCTGGGGCATCAGTCAGAGGCAAGCTCCGGCCCTGGAAAGCTTGGACAGACAGGTGCTGGTGGGGTGCTCTACTACCTCGGTGTCATGACCTGGGGGCTCGGTTGGGTCCCAGCCCTGTTTGCTCTGGCAGGAGCCATCAGGCTGGCAACTAGGGATTTTGCGAAAGCAAGAGTCCTCCTCCTTGCGCCGGCCGCGTATCTGGTCTTCATGGGCCTGCACACAAGGTGGTTTGGGCGTTGGGGAATGCCAGCGGTTCCATTCGTATGTCTGCTTGCTGGCTATTCGGCGAGTGAGTTGCTCACATTCGTCAAAGAGCGCCAGCCAAGAGTTCTCATACCTGCTGCACTCGCATTGGTCTTCGCCGTCACCGCTCAGGGAGCTGTGGCGAGCATCCACCTGGACCAGGTGCTCTCGCGGACCGACACGCGCACACTTGCCCGGCAGTGGATGAAGTCCAACATTCCGAAGGGGGCGAGGGTGGTCGTTGAGCCCGGCGTCGTTCCCGACGCATGGCTCAGGGACCTGAGCCTGTCAACCCAGGGAAGGCTGCGCAAGCGCCGCTGGCAGGTCTGGACAATGCGCGACTGGGGAATCACTTCTCCGGATCAGTACCCAAGAGTCCTCAACCCCAAGCTTGCTCAACGTTATTCACAGCAGGGTTGGTGCTGGCTGGTTACATCTTCAACTCAGCGGGGGCGCGTCGAACGCGACCCGGCAGCGGCACCCGATGCAATCCGCTTTTACCAGCGGTTGTTCTCACAGGGGCACCTCATCTTCCGCGTTAAACCTTGGACGCCGGATGCGACACCCGTGCCCTTCAGCTTCGACGATTCATTCAACTACCGGCCGTCCCAGTACATGAGGCCCGGCCCTGTGATTTCTATCTATTGGCTCCGCGGAGGCCGATGTGGAGCTAAGTAGGATCCTCCACACAGAGCCTTGTTCTCAGTACTCTGCGAGGCATGAGCGTGGCTAAACCACCCGGACGGATCAGAAGAGGCATCAACCTTGCTAAGGCAAGCTGGGGAGTGCTGAAATCCGACAAGTCGTTGATGGCGTTTCCACTCCTTTCCATCCCAGCCGGTCTTCTGGTGGGCCTCGTGCTCTTCGCGCCCGGAATCGCCATTCTGGCCGCGGATGACAAAGCAACATGGGCGCTCATCGTCTTCGGCCTCATCGCCGCGTACGGTCTCACCTTCACCGCGATCTTCTTCGCTGTTGCCTTGGCAGCCTGTGCCTCAAAGGCACTTGAGGGAGAAAACACCACAGTCGCTCAGGGGCTGGCCGTTGCCAAGTCCCGCGCTGGTGTGATTGCGGCTTGGTCCCTTGTGCAACTCACGGTTGGCCTGATCCTCAATGCAATCCAGTCCGTGGCGCGCGACCAGGGTGGGGCGGGAGCGATCATCGGCGGCATCCTCAGCTTCGTTGGTGGGGTCGCTTGGGCAGTGGCAACATTCTTCATCGTCCCCGTACTTGCCCTTGAAGGGCTGGGACCCAAGCCGGCGATCAAACGCTCCGTGGGAGTCATCAAAGAGCGCTGGGGTGAGGGTGTGGTCGGCTCCGCAGCCATTGGGATTGTGTTCCTTCCCCTGATCATCCTGATGATCGCCGCGCTGGTTGGCGGGTTCGCCCTGTTCAATACGAACCAACCCGCTGGTGTGGCCCTCCTCGCTGTCGCCGCGGTCCTCTTTGCACTGACAGCTCTGGTCTCCAGCTCACTGCAGGCAGTCTTCCGCGTAGTCGTGTTTCGCTACGCGCAAGACGGAACGGTTCCTGTTGGCTGGGACGAGGGCGACCTTGCAGCCGCGTTCACATCGAAGAAGAAGCGCCGCTAAGCGGGCTTCGAGTCAGACGCCGAGCTCAGCGCTCACGCGTCCGCTCTCAACCGCTTTGAGAAGCGCTGCGTGGTCCTCGTCATTCTGGTCAGCGTAGGCAG
>JBAXHG010000171.1:0-3485 GCA_037139015.1 Actinomycetes bacterium
GGGTCACATTCCGTCCCGGCCGAGGATGACGTAACCGACGGTTGCGAGGCCGTCCATCTTGAGCACGGTTGCTGCGTCAAAGGTCACATCCCAGTCGTACCCGGCTCGGTATGGGCCGCGGTCAACGACAGGGAGGACCATGACCCGGTTTCCGACTGAGATTTGCACCAAGGTTCCGCATGGGAGTGTCTTGTGAGCAACACCGAGCGTTCCTTTCTCAATCCGCCCACCACAGGCACCATCCTGGTATTCACCCGGGCCGCCGAAGATTGTGGCCTTGGCACGGTGGTACGCGGTGACGGTTCCCGACGGTGCGCCTGTCAACCCTGTCGCCCGAACCCGAAGTTTGATGTGGCCGTAGACCGCGACCTTCCATGAGAGGGCATAGGAGCCTGAGGCCGCTGACCTTCCGTAGGCCAGCGCTTTCCATGTGGTGTCGCTGACCTGACGTTCAAGAACCACATTGCGCCTCCCGCGGGCCACCGACCCGCTGACCGTGTGCAAGCCTCCTCCGAGCGCATTGACAGTGGCCTTCATCGAAACGCCTGCTGCGCTTGCCCGCACCCATCCTGCGTCAGATCCGGGCTTTGGATCCCCTGGGGAAACACCGCCCGCGTCATCAGCCGCGGCTGAGCCTGCCATCAGTGCGACGGCGACAAGGAGGAGGGCTGTGAGGGCTGCGAAACGGGAACGCATTTGGTGCTTGCTGCCGCTGCGTTGGTGAGGAGCGACAGCTCCAACTACTTCGTCAGACCCTAGCGGGGGTCATCGGACGGCGTGCTGCGCGGGCCGTCCCTGTCCTGCAGGTGGACCAGCATTTCACGCATCAGAAGGGCCGCTGCTGTCAGCGCGATGTCCGCAACTTCAGCCGCCATCCTGACCGCATCCTGTGCGGTTGCCGCAGCGTCCCAATCAGCTTGGTTGGGCGGGACCGTGCCCGGGTTTGGTGGCTGGTTCTCGCCTCCCCTAAACAGGGGAGTGCCTTCGCGGTGCGGGCTACGGCCACGGGCGCGGTGTCTTGGCAGCCTTCCCAGCAGCTCTGAATCAATTGTCTTTTCCCTGCTCACACGCCAATCATTGCGCAGGTCTGCCTGCGTTGCTTGTGACCTCGGCGGCGTAGCGCTACCGTGGACATGGTTTAGTACACGAAGGCGTCCGTCAGCAGCACGGCGCCTTCACTTCCCATGTAAGCGAGAGAGTCGGAGAATTGTGAATGTCGCAAGTTGAATGGTCAGAACTTGAAGAAGTCAAATCGCTTCTCGCCAAAGGCAAGAAGGTCGGCGTTCTCTCTTATGGAGAGATCAAGGGGGCAATCTCTGAACTCGATGTCGACGAGGCCGATGTAGAAGAGCTCCATGGCTTCCTTGAGAAGAAGGAAATCGAACTTGTAGAAGACGACGCACAGACTGCAAACCCGGCCATTGCTGAGGCAGCAGCCCGCGGCGAGCGACGCCGTCGCAAGTCAGATCTGGCACTCAAGCCGGAAATGACAACGGACTCACTTCAGCTTTTCCTCAAGGACATCGGCAAGGTCCGACTCCTCACAGCAGCAGAAGAGGTTGAACTTGCTCAGGGAATTGAACGCGGTGACCTTGCAGCCAAGGAGAAGATGGTTGAGTCAAACCTCCGCCTCGTCGTCTCAATTGCGAAGAACTACAGAAACCAAGGGCTTCCGTTCCTTGACCTGATCCAGGAAGGCACGCTCGGACTTGTTCGTGCTGCTGAGAAGTTCGACTACCGCAAGGGCTTCAAGTTCTCGACCTATGCCACATGGTGGATCCGTCAGGCAATCGCGCGAGCACTCGCCGACAAAGCCCGGACCATCCGAATCCCAGTGCACGTCGTTGAGAAGCTGAACAAGATCAACCGTGCCGAGCGCAAGCTTGTCACCGAGCTTGGTCGCGAACCAACGCATGATGAGATCGCTGAAGTCACAGGCATCGAGTCCGAAGAGGTTGAGCAGATCAAGCGTTCCGCACAGGCTCCAGTCTCACTTGAGAAGCCGGTTGGTGATGAGGAAGAGTCCGAGTTTGGACAGTTCCTTGCCGACGACAAGGCTGAGTCTCCTTATGAGAAGGCAGCTGAGACTCTCACCCGTGAGGCACTCGTGTCCGCACTTGAAAACCTTTC
Source organism: Actinomycetes bacterium (assembly GCA_037139015.1). Classification (GTDB taxonomy): domain Bacteria; phylum Actinomycetota; class Thermoleophilia; order Solirubrobacterales; family Solirubrobacteraceae; genus WLNJ01. Next base: position 2,131 of record JBAXHG010000171.1, read on the forward strand.
ATACCGCGAACGTCGCGTACTTGAGCTTCGGTACGGACTTGGTGGCGAGCACCCTAAGACTCTTGACGATGTCGGCCGCACGTTCAACGTGACGCGCGAGCGCATCCGTCAGATCGAGAATCAGTCGCTCAAGAAGCTTCAGTCATTGGCTGAGGCGCAGAAGCTCCGCGAAGCAACCGTCTGATCCTCGCTGCATACGTTGGTTGAATCCTTTCCCGCATGGGGAGGATTCGCCGCGTCCTGATGGAAAACCTGACGCAACCCCGGCAGCACCGGATACTGAAGCGGTGCACCACAAACTCAGGAGGCAGTAAATATGGAAGCTGGAAGCGTTGAAGTTGTAACCGAGGGAGACCTTGTAGCCGAGCTCAAGCGCCGTTGGAAGACATTGATGGTGCTTGGCTGCCTTGCCCTGTTTGCGGGCGTTGTCAGCATTCTTGTTCCCGCGATCGCCTCTGTGACAATTGGACTCTTCATTGGCTGGATGCTCGTTTTCTTCGGCGTCCTGCAGTTCATTGACGCGTTCTCCGTACGTGAAGGCGGTCGTGTGATCTTCCGTGTGATTGGCTCGCTGATCACACTCGGTATCGGCGTTTGGATCCTGACATCGGACTACAAGGGCACTTTCACGCTGACCGTGATTCTCGGAATCTGGTTCTTCGTGAGCGGCGCGGTCCGGTTCATTTCCGGCCTTCAGCATCGTGGCACCCCAGGCGCAGGTCTGGTCGTGTTCAACGGAGTGCTTTCGCTGATTCTTGGCGGGCTTATTCTCGGTGACCTTCCGTCTTCAGCAAGCTGGGCAATTGGACTTCTTGTCGGAATTGACCTCGTGTTTGCTGGCATCGCGCTGATCACCACAGCCACTGCTGCAAAGAACGCAGACTGAAACAGGACTTGCTGCGGGCAGGGATCGCGGCAGTTGGCGCGAATCCCCGCCCGTGCGCAGTTCTGACCTTCCCAATACTCCGACCAGGCTGGTGACAGCTCCTTTGGCGCAGTCGGTCGGACTTGCCGTCGTCTGTTTCATGTTTGCGGCACTGGTGGAAGGGACGCACCCGGGGGAGGCAGCTGTTGCCGCCACTGCGATTGTCGGAACCGCCGGGCCAGGTGGGTCAACCTCGCTTGCGGGCGAGCTGAACTCCACCACCGCAGCCCTCCGCGCACTACTGGGCAGCCTGTTCCGCGTGCCCGCTCGACTTCTGGGCTGAACCCTGCAGGGGCAGGAGTCGCGCTGCCTTTGGCGAAACGCGTCCCCTAGTGCAGGATCGTCTCCTCAAGGAAAAACTTCGCGCCTTCTGCCTGGAGGCTGCTCACCAATTGGCGTTTGACGCGGCCAACGGTGCCGATGTCCCACA
>JBAXHG010000172.1:0-3400 GCA_037139015.1 Actinomycetes bacterium
CCATTCCCCACGCCGGAGAGATCACCGACGGGCTCGGGGTTATGGAAAGCCACTCAGCAGTCTGGTAATGCCCACGGCCCATTCCCACCCGTGTGGCTCGCCCCCTCACGATCGCGACTACTGTCCCGTGGATGCAAACACTCACCTCACCCCGCACCGGTCGAAAGTTCAAACTGGCAGCCACCCTTGGAGCGCTCTCACTCGTACTCCTGGCTGTCCCTGCTGGAGCTCAGGCAGCATTCGAGGTGTTCTCGACCACCAGCCCGATGACTTACGCCCGAAACTGGCAGACGTCAACCCTCCTGCCAAGCGGCAAAGTTCTGATCGTTGGAGGCAAGGATGGAAGTGCCAACGCCGACAATGGACACGCGGAGCTCTTCAACCCCGCGACTGGAGCCTTCACGACAACTGGAAGTCTGATCACGCCACGGTGGGCGGCAACAGCAACCTTGCTTTCAACTGGGAAGGTGCTGATCGCGGGAGGATGCGACTCGCTCGGAAACCCCAGCGACACTGCGGAGCTCTACAACCCCGCTACAGGCAAGTTTTCTGCAACGGCCAAGATGACGGCCGGTCGGAAGTACCCAACTGCAACCCTCCTTGCCAACGGCAATGTTCTCCTTGCCGGGGGAGAGTCGGGCGGCGGCATCCTGCGCTCAGCCGAGCTCTACAACCCAACCGCTGGAACGTTCACTCCAACTGGCCAGCTTGCCGCAGCACGTCGGTCTTCACTGGCAGTCAGGCTCAGCAGCGGCAAAGTTCTGATCACAGGCGGATTTGACGGATCAGCAGCTCTGGCCACAAGTCAACTCTATGATCCCGTGGCCGGCACCTTCAGCGCCACTGGAGAACTGCCGTTCGGAATATTCGGCGGGACTATCGCTCTGCTCGGCAACGGCAAGGTACTCGTTGCCGGCGGGACCAACCTTGTTGACAGCCCCTACGTCGGTGCCGAGCTCTACAACCCGACAACAGAGCAGTTCACGTCAACCGGAAGCCTGAACACCGGCCGCTACGCCCACACCGCGACCGTGATGCAAGACGGCAAGGTGCTCTTTGTCGGAGGCGTCTCCGCGACTGAATACCTCGGAAGCGCTGAGTACTTCAACCCAACGACAGGATCCTTCACGCCCACTGGTTCAATGACGCAGGTCCGGCAGTCGGCGACGGCAACACTCCTTTCGTCCGGGAAGGTCCTGGTCGCCGGCGGCGACAACGGTGAGGTAAGCCAGAGGAGCGCAGAGGTCTTCACTCCGACTCCGCTTCCAAAGCCAAGCAAGCCTTTCGTCAAGTGGTCAACCAACAAGAGGAAGCGCGTTGTCACCGCCACGGTGAGCCTCGTTAAGGGCACCACGTACAAGCTGACCGCCAAGCTCGGTCGCAAGACCAAGACCGGCAAGTGCAAGACAAAGGGAAACAAAGTCACCTGCACCCTCGCGCCAGGCAAGGGAAAGTGGACGTTCTCCATCACCCCCCACAATGCTGGCGGTAGCGGCAAAGTCAACGGCAAGGCAATCAAGCTTTAACGCCTGAGCGCCCGGCAGCAGAGGCGGAGCCTTGAGCTCGCTTGACCTTCCCGGCGGGCGCCGGATCGAACTGGAGCAGGCTGACATAACGCTTGCGGAGACCGACGCTATCGTGAACGCTGCCAACGGCGAGTTGAATCATGGAGGTGGGGTCGCTCAAGCAATCGCTCGGGCAGCAGGGCCCGAACTAGTCCGCGAATCCCAAGCTCATTCAAAGGTGGAAGTCGGCGATGCCGGAGTAACTTCGGGTGGACTGCTTTACGCGCCTTGGGTTGTCCACGCAGTTGGCCCCATCTGGAACGGCGGCAACTCAAACGAGGTGGGACTGCTGGCGTCCGCATACGGGGCTTCGATCGCGCTCGCCGACAACCTCGGGGCAAAGTCGCTCTCAATGCCGAGCATCTCGACTGGGATCTTTGGCTTTCCGCGAGAATTGGCTGCGGAAACTGCTGTCGCCGCAGTCGTAGAGGCTCTCGCAGCTACGGCGAATCTAAAACTCGCACGCTGGTGCCTCTTCTCCAACGAGGATTTCAAGGCTTACGCGGACGCCCTTCGGCTCCGTGCCTAAACCGGCTCAGTGAGGAATGGAGTGCTGAATCCCCTCTGGTGTCGGATCAAAGATTCCGTTCTCAATCGCGTAGCGAACGAGGTCCGCGCGACTGCCGAGCCCAAGTTTGTAAGAGATATTGGCCCGATGGCTCTCAATGGTTCGCGTTGAAAGGAATGTGATTTCGCCGATTTCCTTGTTCGTGTAACCGAGCGCAACGAGTCTCATGACCTCAGCTTCTCTATCTGACAGCTGATCTTCCGTATTGAGCGTGAGCCGAGCAATCTCAGCGGCGATCCTTGGGTTGACATATGGATGACCCTTCGCCGCGGCCCGAACCGCGTCCGCAAGAGCCTCAGCCCCATCGTCTCTCACAACAAAGGCGGTCGCTCCTGCCTTCAGCGTCTCTCGGGCTTGGATCGGGGAGGCAACCGAGCTGACAACAACCACCTGCGTCTTCGGCGATGCCTTCCCGTAACGCTCAATCAAGTCGCTTGACACGGCCCTGGTCGCGCCCGTGTCCGAGGTTTGGATGAGAACGTCAGGGTGATGTCCGGTGAGCTTGCGGACGCACTCTTCAGCGCCCTGGGCCGAACCGACAACATCAATGTCGGGGCGCCGGCCCAGCAGTGACTCAAGTGCCGTGCAGTCGAGCAGCGAACCGCAGATCACAACCGTTGTCGGCTCAGCCTCGCTTACTCTCACTCCCTCAAGAGGGTCAATTGTCTCGTGAGCCACAGTGATCGACAGATGGCAGCCGGGCAGCACATCGCGCAGGTCAATCCAGTCAGCGACAAGCGTGAACCCGCGGTCGTCCATCGTTGCGTAGTGCACGACGTTGTAACCCTCTGCCAGAAAACGATCCCAGTCACGCACAACCCCCTCCTTCAGCTCGGCCGGAACGAGATCCTCCCGGCGCATCGTGATGAGCCTTTCCCTGGAGATTCCCATCATGCTCACCGTGTGGTCGTTGACCGCGATGTAACGGCGATCATCATCAAGCAGCCACATCGGAACCTCAGCTGAGTTGAACATTGACCAGAACGCAGCTTCATCTGCCATCAGTGCTGGTCTACGGAACCCATTCTCTGAGGGTTTATTCCCTGAACCCATTTCTGCCATGTCACGCGCCTCCTAAACGTTCACAAATAGAACCTACGCCGATCTCTTCTAATTCTGCAAAAAATTCAGTTGGTTTTCAAGTCCTGACCCTCCGCTGCTGGGAGCGTTCAAGACGACTGGGGCAAAACGGCTGGTTGAGACTCAGATCATGAAGGAGCCGGTCGCCCCATCAGGGGGACCAGCAACCGCGCCAGCCTCATTCAAG
>JBAXHG010000173.1:0-3339 GCA_037139015.1 Actinomycetes bacterium
GGGAGACACTTACTTTGTCTCCCTTGGAGGACCCCATCAGGGCCCTTGCCATTGGTGACTCGGCAGACAGCTTGCCATCTGCTGGGTTTGCCTCATGTGAGGCGACAAGAGTGAAGGTCTGTTCCTTGCCCGATGTTTCATCAAGGAAAGTCACGGTGCTTCCAAAGCCAATGGCTCCATCTGAGCGGACCTTGTCAATGACTGTCGCGTCCTGGATCTTGGCGCGGAGCCTCAGGATCGCAGTCTCGTGATGGGCCTGATCATCCTTGGCAGCGTGGTATTCAGCGTTCTCAGAGAGATCGCCAAAGCCGCGAGCGACCAGAATACGGTCAGCGATTTCAGCCCGAGCTTCGCCTTCCATTTCGGCAAGTTTCGCCTCGAGGTCCTTGAGACCCTCGGGGGTGATGTAGTTATCGGCCACGGCGCGGGAATGTACTCTGCTGCGAGCCAAGGCGCGGTGCGGGGTCCCCGGACACGCTCCCAAGGCAATGCCCGACACGCCGTTTTCGTCTGGGATCGTTGACCGAAGCCAGCCTTCAGGTCCTGTCAGCGCGGACTCCGACGGGCTTCTCTCGACATCCCGTTTATGAACCGTCGTTGCGCGCGGCTCAATGTGCTGGGATGATCCTTCTGCTTGCAAAAACCATTGAGAGGATCCTTCTTGCGCATCAACCGTGTTGTTTCCAAAAAGTTCGTTCTGGCGATTGCAACAGCATCAGTTGCTGCCGCAGCCCTTCCCTCAATGGCATCTGCCTCGGAACCAGCATTGTTGACTCCAAAGGCAACACTCGACGGCGCTATCCACTGCTATGGACCATCGCTGACCACCAGCAAGCTGACACCGATCATGCTCGTCACCGGAACCGGTGCAACGGGCCAGCAGGCATACCTGATCGGTCAGGGAGCATTCGAGCTTTACGGCCACCCAGTCTGCGTCGTGGACTTCCCCAACAGCACAACAGCTGACATTCAGGTTTCCGTTGAATATCTCGTGAACGGAATTCGTTACATGAACACGCAGGCGAATAAGAAGATCGCGATCTTCGGCATCAGCCAGGGCGGCCTGCTTCCGCGCTGGGCCCTTACCTACTGGCCAAGCCTCCGGAGCAAGGTAAGCGATGTTCTTGCTGCAGCCGGCACTCAGCACGGAACCAACACGATCAACCTTGCACTTTGCAGCGTTGCTCCAGGCTGCATCCCCGCTGGATGGCAGCAGGCAGCAGGCTCCAACCTGCTCAAGGCGCTCAACAAGTACCCGGATGAGACCCCGGGAACAACCTCATGGACAACCGTCCGCTCATCCAACGATGAGACCGTGCAACCGCAAACCGGAGCACACCCAACCTCATCGCTTAAGGGTGCAACGAACATCCTGATCCAGGACGTCTGCAAGAACCGCAAGGTCGGTCACATTCAGACCGCAATCGACTCGGTTACTTTCGCCGCCGCCAAGGACGCAATCGAGCACAGCGGACCAGCGAAGGTTTCCCGCCTGCCAAAGACCGTCTGCTCGGGTCCATTCGCACCTGGCCTTGACCCGTTCAACACTTGGGTGATCCTCACCGCCGCCAAGCAGCTCACCAGCGGCAACCAGAAATCAAACCCTGGCGTGACAGCAGAACCTGCAGTACGCGCCTACGCCACTAAGTAACCGCATTCCTAAAACAATCCCAACTGACACTGGAGCCACAAACCTATGAGTGAAGTCAATCGCCGCCTGCTGCTCAAGACCCGTCCCGAAGGACGCGTCAAGAACTCCGACTTTGACCTGGTCGAAGAAGCCATTCCAGAGATCTCCGACGGCGAGGCACTGATCCGCACGACCTACCTGTCACTTGACCCGACCAATCGCGTCTGGATGACGGATGTGCCCGGCTACCTTCCTCCCGTTCAGATCGGTGAAGTAATGCGCTCCGGTGGAGTCGGCCGTGTCGTGGCCTCAAAGAGCGACACTTACAAGGAAGGACAGCTCGTCAACGGCTTCACTGGCTGGCAGGACTATGTCGTCGCTTCCGACTCACTCCCATTCACTCCGCTTCCCGAGGGCATGGACGTGCCAGACAGCGCGTTCCTTGGAGCTCTCGGCATGACCGGCCTCACCGCCTACTTCGGAATCACCGATGTTGCAAAGGTCAAAGAGGGCGACACTGTTGTGATCTCCGCTGCAGCTGGTGCTGTTGGCAGCGTTGCAGGGCAGATCGCAAAGATCCTTGGCGCCCGCGTGGTTGGAATCGCCGGCGGCCCAGACAAGTGCGCATGGCTCGTTGACGAGCTTGGTTTTGATGCTGCCGTGGACTACAAGGCAGAAGGCTGGAAGGCCAAGTTCAAGGAAGCAACTCCCAATGGAGTTGACGTGAACTTTGAAAATGTTGGCGGAGAAGTAATGGAAGCCGTCTTTGGAAGGCTCAACATCGGAGCCCGCGTGGCACTGTGTGGGTTGATCTCCGGCTACAACGATGCGGAGGCCAGCACCGGGCCAAGGAACTTCTCCAACCTGATCACAAGGCGGGCGAGCGTCCAGGGTTTCCTGATCCTCGACTACTTTGCGCGCATTCCTGAGGCCGTGGGGCAGATTGCCGCCTGGATGGCCGAAGGCAAGCTGCAAAGCCGTGAGACGGTCGTTGAGGGGCTTGAGAACACGCCTGAGTCCCTGAACCTGTTGTTTGACGGTAAGAACACCGGCAAACTAGTCGTCAAGATCGCTGACTAGCCCAAATCACGCCGGATCCGCGCCTGCTCCAATCGGGAGCAGGCATTCGCTGCCAGTCAACTGAGCGAAGTCAGCGGTGTTCCTGCCACAGCGGGCCTAGTTGCTGTTGCAAGCCTGTTGGTAAATGGCAGCTGGGACCTGTGAAGGCTTAGGGCAAACCTTCTTCCGGTCCTGCGGAATCCAAAACTGGCCCTCGGCTTCAAACACAAGGGTGTATTCGTATTCAGGCTTGCTCGCGTCAACTGCAGCCCAGCCGTCGGCACACTTGAAATCCATGAGCTTCCCTCCCGCCTGCTTGGTGGCAGCGCTCAGCTGATCCTTGTTGCACTTGGCTGGTGGTCCGCCGACCTTGGAAGGCTCTGTCGTCGCGGTCGCCTGGGTCGAATCTGAGGAGGCTGCTGAAGCGCCAGTGGCCGAACTGCCAGTCGAACCACCCGACGAACCACACCCTGCCATCAGCCCGATGGCCGCGATCACAAAGACCAGCGTCAACTTCTTGTCAGGTCGCCGCATGATGGCTCACTTTCTCAATCGGAAGGAAGAACTCATCCTCCCAATGCACCCGGCGCGAACGAAGTGGAGCCAGTCGGGATCGAACCGACGACCTCCGCCTTGCAAAGGCGGCGCTC
>JBAXHG010000174.1:0-3333 GCA_037139015.1 Actinomycetes bacterium
GAAGCAGGCCTGTGAAGTTCTGACGGAGCTCCTCCTCCGGCGGGGTAAGCAGCCCGTCCGCATCCCGCGGCCGGGCGCTTTTGCCGTTGCTAACTAACATGCCTCTGGTGAGCAACCAATCAACCCGAATCAAGTTCTGTGGAATAACCCGTTCCGACGACGCTCTGCTTGCACTCGAACTGGGTGCTTGGGCTGTTGGAATGGTCTTTCACCGTGAGTCACCGCGCGCCTGTCAGATCGACGACGCGTTCGAGATAGCGACCGCTGTGAAGCGCCAAGCCGAATCCGTCGGTGTTTTTCACAACGCCTCGCTTGACAGTGTTGCGCGGATAGCTGACCTTGTCGGGCTGACGCTCATTCAGCTGCACGGGGACGAAGGTCCCGACTACTGCGCTGAAATCGCCAGACGCACTGGATGTGGGGTTATCAAGGCGACCCGTGTGAAGAGCCCAGGCGATGTGCTGGACCTCAGGGTCTTCAGGACTGCCTACCACCTGCTTGACGCCCATGTTCCTGGAGCTGTCGGGGGGACCGGTTCAACTTTCCCGTGGGAGTTCGCGAGATCACACGCGGGTCCTGCCCCCTTCATTCTTGCTGGTGGCCTGACAGCCGAGAACGTAGTCGAGGCGATCGCTGAGGCCTCTCCGTTTGCGGTTGATGTTGCTTCTGGCGTGGAGGTCAGCCCTGGGATCAAGGATCCTGTGCGAATGCGTGACTTTGCGGATGCTGTTCACTCAACTGATCCCTTCGTTGAGGACTTTGATGATGAGGCTGTCTTTGGAAGTGAGACACCCGAGTGAGTGCGGTGGAGCACCGGTTCGGGCCGTACGGTGGCCGCTATGTACCGGAGACACTCATGCCAGCGCTCGTTGAGCTTGAGGAAGCATGGGTTCAAGCCCGGGATGACAAGGGCTACCAAGACGAGCTCGGCGTTCTCCTGCGCGACTTTGCAGGACGACCAACGCCGCTCTACTTTGCTGAACGGCTAAGCGAACTGACTGGGGGAGAGCTTTGGCTCAAGCGTGAGGACCTCCTTCACACGGGGGCGCACAAGATCAACAACGCGCTCGGCCAGGCCCTCCTCGCCAAGCGGATGGGCAAGCACCGGATAATCGCCGAGACTGGAGCAGGGCAGCATGGAGTCGCGACTGCCGTTGCGTGTGCGCGGCTGGGACTTGAATGCGTTGTGTACATGGGGGCAGAGGACATCCGTCGCCAGCAGCCCAATGTGGAGCGCATGCAACTGCTCGGAGCGACTGTTGCGCCAGTGGAGTCGGGGGCAAAGACACTCAAGGAGGCTGTCAGTGAAGCTATCCGTGACTGGGTATCGACCGTCGCGACCAGTCACTACATCATTGGATCCGCAGTTGGACCTGCGCCGTTTCCTGCCATCGTCAGAGACCTTCAGAGGGTCATCTCGGACGAGGCCAGAGCTCAGATGATCGACCGTACAGGTGGGCTTCCAGAGCGTGTGATCGCGTGCGTTGGTGGGGGGAGCAACGCAATCGGAGGCTTCGCCGCCTTCCTGGACGATTCCGAGGTGCAACTGATCGGGGTCGAAGCTGCGGGTGAGGGCCTTGATTCCGGAAGGCATGGAGCTCCACTTACTGCCGGTGGGCGCCCGGGGATTCTTCACGGTTCGCTCTCAGCGATCATGCAGACGGATGAGGGCCAGATAGCGGAGGCTCACAGTGTCAGCGCTGGGCTTGACTATCCGGGTTCCGGGCCGCAGCACGCGTGGTTGAGAGAAACGGGCCGCGCGAAGTACGTGGCCGTCACTGATACCGACGCGCTCGCTGCATTCAGGAGGGTTTCTGAACTTGAGGGAATCATCCCTGCGCTCGAGACCGCGCACGCTTTTGCCTGGGCGATGGCCAACCCCGGGAAGCGTGACCTTCTGATTCTCTCGGGACGCGGTGACAAGGATCTCGCCGAAGTGATTTCCCGAACAACATGACGGGCGTCGAACGCATAGCTGAGGCATTCGCCTCACGGGTAGGCAAGGCGGCCCTGATGCCTTATCTGATGGCTTGTTTCCCCGATGAAGACACCTCGATTGCGATTGGAGAGGCTTGCGTGGAGGCTGGCGCGGATCTACTGGAGCTTGGAATTCCCTACAGCGACCCGCTTGCTGACGGCCCAGTGATTCACGAGGCTGCGACGGCAGCACTCAATAACGGGGCCACCGTTGAAGGAGCTTTCAGGGTTGCTCGGAGCCTTTCGCCACAAATTCCCGTCGTTGTTATGTGTTACGCGAATTTGGTCCTTTCGATGGGGTGGACGGAGTTCGCCGCGGCCCTCGCTGACGCGGGGGTGTGCGGATTGATCTGCCCTGATCTCCCATTGGAGGAGGCGCCTGATGCTCTGGCAGCCCTTGACGCCCTCGGGTTGGCCCTCGTCCCGCTAGTGGCTCCAACAACACCTGACAGTCGACTCAAAGAGATTGGATCACGGGCGCGTGGATTCCTCTACACAGTTTCGGTAGCCGGAACCACGGGCGAGCGCGAGGGACTTGCCCCAGGAGTTGACGCCGTCGTCGCCAGAGCAAAGTTGGCAACAACCGTCCCAGTGGCTGTTGGGTTTGGCATCTCAACTCCGGAGCAGGCGCTCGGAACGGCGGCCGCCGGAGCCGACGGGGTCATTATCGGGAGCCGACTTGTCCGCGAGGCAGAGGAAGCAGCTGATCCGGCCGCGGCGGTCGGGGCGGCCGTGAGGCAGTTCGCCGCAGGTCTCCGCTAGGATTCTGTGAATGGGACTTGTCGCCGCAGTTACAGGAGCATTATCCGTCTGGCTGATTCTTTGGTCAATCAACGTGAAGGGCTTTGACGCCTTCATGGTGTTCCTGCTGATCGTTCTGGCAGCAGTGACACTTCGGCTTGTGCTTCCTGGCCTTCCGGGCAAGCAGACTCCGCCCGGCGACTGATCAAGCCCCCGAAGGAACTACCAAAAGACCGCTACTTGGCGGTCTTTTTTGTGGCCGGCGCGGCAGGCGCAGGCTGAGCAAGGGGAATGGGAGTTCCACAGCGTGCTGTGGTGGCCAGCGCAAGTTGTTCTTGAGTGAATGCCTTGATCGTAATCTTCTTGCCGTCGTAGCCGTAGTGCTTGGCCCGCTTGCTGTCCAGTGCATCCTTGGGGTAGATAGCTGGGCAGAGGTGAGCAAGCTCAAGATCATTGAGTCCCTGGTTGGTCTTGATGAGCTTCACACGCGCTGCCTGTTGGGCGGGAGTAAGGGCTCCACCTGGAGTTGGCCCTGGGTTGCCACCGCAACCAGCTGCGGCAGTTGCCAAGAGGGCAAGAAGTGGAAGGAGTTTGCGCATCTGGGCGAGCGTATCC
>JBAXHG010000175.1:0-3327 GCA_037139015.1 Actinomycetes bacterium
ACGGAGTAGCGGCCACCAACCCATTCCCAGAATCCGAACATTCCCGTCGCGGGGTCAATCCCAAAGTCGGCAACCTGATCTCGTGCTGTGGACACGGCAACCATGTGTGACGAGACGGCAGTGCTGTCCCCTCCGTGGCCGGCGATAACCCATTCGCGCGCGGCCGCTGCATTGGTCATCGTTTCGAGCGTCGTGAACGATTTGGAACAGACGACGAACAGGGTTGTCTGTGGGTCAAGTCCCTTCAGCGCACGGTCCAAATCAGCGGGGTCCACATTGGACACGAAGCGCATGTCAAGGCTCTCGTCAACGAACGGCCGCAAGCCCTCAACGGCCATTTTTGGACCGAGGTTTGAGCCGCCGATTCCAATGTTGACAATGGCCTTGACTGGAACGCCGTTGTGTCCCCGCCAGTTGCCGGACCGCACCTCGTCGCAGAAAGCGCTCATCCGGTCAAGTTCAGCGTGGACATCTGCTGCCACGTCAACGCCGTCAACGACAAGGCTTCCCCCAGGTGGAATCCTCAGAGCGGTATGCAGAGCCGACCGTCCTTCGGTCGCGTTGACCTGTTCGCCGCGCAGAGTGTTTTCAACCGTGCCGACGACGCCTTGTGTGTGGGCGAGGGCCAGCAGAAGATCCAGTGTCGGAAGGTCGTAAAGCTGCCGTGTGAAGTCAATCCGCAATCCGCAGGCTTCAACCACAAGGCGAGCACAGCGCTCTGGGTCATTCAGTGAAGCGCGCGGGTCATGCCGTCTGTTGGCTGCAGCGAGCGCACTCAGCGCGGACCACTCCGCGGTCTCAGCCACCGGAGGTGGGAGGGGTGGACCTTCGTACGGCACCGGTCAGGCGGTCTGCTGGGCTTTCAACTGGCCGACTTTTTCGGCAAGTGTCTCCAGCACGCTTCGCCAAGCGTCCTCAAAGAGGACAACACCGTCGTTCTGGAGCTTGTCCCCAAGCGCCACAACATCGACTCCTGCTGCACTGAAGCGGTCAAGTTCGGCCTCAGCGGCGGCAACATCCAGCCGTGGGCCAACATTGCCTTGCTCGGCTGCTGCGAGAAGTGTTTTTTCCGGCATGGTGTTCACGGTAAGGGGTGCAGCGAGTTCGTCCACATAAAGAACTGCAGGAGCATTCGGATCCTTCGTTCCCGTGCTTGCCCAGAGGAGCCGCTGTGGTCGCGCTCCCTCGTTCATCAGGCGTCGCCAGGCTGGGTCGCCGAGCTGCCGTTGGTACTCGGCCCAAACGCGGTTCATTACGTTCACGCCCAACCTGTTGAGCAGGTCACCCTCAACGATGTCGGCCACGGCCTTGTCCCAGCGTGAGACGAATACGGAGGCCACGGAAGCAACATCAATCGGGTTACCGTCGCTCAGTCGCTGCTCCAGTCCAATCCGGACGGCTTCATTGGCAGCTTTGAACTGACGGTCGTCAAAGAGGAGCGTGACGTTGACGGGAATCCCAGCGCGGATCGTCCGCGTGATGGCATCGAGGCCTTCGGATGTGCCGGGGATCTTGACGAGGAGGTTTGCCCTGTTGACACGTGAGTGGACGTCAACTGCCTGAGCGGCCGTGGCTTCAGGATCACGCGCAAGCAGCGGTGAGACCTCGAGTGACACATGGCCGTCAACCTGACTTGTGCGGTTGTGGACGGCGGTGAACTCATCTGCCGCGCGCTGGAGGTCGTCAATCATCAGGGCGAACAAAAGGTCTTCTCCTGAAAGTCCCTTGGCCGCAAGTTCGTTGATTGCAGTGTCGTAGGCGTCGGAGCCTCCAATTGCGGATTGGAAGATCGCAGGGTTGGAGGTGAGGCCGGTGACTCCCAACTCGCTGATGTACCGCTGGAGGCGCCCATCGTCGAGCAAAGATTTTGAAATGTCGTCAAGCCAGAGGCTCTGTCCCAGCTCGGTAAATGCCTGCGTTGCGGTCATCGGTCCTCTTTGAGTCTGGTGGTTTGCACTGCCTTGTCAAGGATCGTCGCAGCAGGCATGGTCGTCAAATCGCCTGAGTCAATGATGGCGCCCGCTACTCTCCTGCGCACAATGGCTAGACCTAGCAACCGCATCTTTGGAGCCCTTGCCTCCGGCATGTTCGTCATGGCGGTTGCGATCTTCGCTGCTGGTTGCGGAGGGGGCGGCAAGATCGTCCCAAACATTTCAGGGCTGCAGTTTCCCGCGGGACAGAAGATGTTGAACCTTGATGGGTTCAAGACCAGTCCGATCAAGGTGATCTCCAACATGCCAGCCGGTTTGATCGCCAGCACGGAGCCAGCAGCCGGAAACAAGACTGATACTGAACGGATCAAGGTGCGTGTGTCAGGCGGGCCGCCTGCCGGCCAGATGCCTGACGCGACAGGACTTCAGGGCGGGCTCGCCGCGTACACCCTCCAGCAGGGGGGGTTCCGGGTTCAGGTGGTCAACATCACCAGCGCCTTGGTCCCTGCCGGTCGCGTCGTCAGGTCCTCGCCTGCCGCGGGAGCGAAGGTTCGCAAGGGCACCTTTGTGGTCCTGCTTGTCAGCGGTGGCGCGAGGACAACGGCTGTGCCGGATTTGACCGGAAGTCGATTGAGCGCCGCAAAGCAGTCGCTCTTGTTGTCCAGGCTTGGGATCTTGGTTCTGCCCGCGCCTGGAATCGGTCGCCCGGGCCGGGTGGGCGCGCAGTCACCATCTCCAGGCCAGGTTGCTGCTGTTGGCGCCACGGTGAAGCTCTGGGTTGACGAGCCTGCGGTCTACGTGACCGTTCCAAGGCTTATCGGTTACACGGGCGGCTCGGCAAGTGCTCGAATTCAGGACCTGCACCTTGAGCCACGCTTTGTGTCGCGCCGGGCGCGAAGCAATGCGGAGGTGGGAACTGCGTTGGCGCAGTCGCCTCCAGCTGGTTCGTCAATCCTGCAGGGGACTCCGGTGACAGTTGTTGTGGGAACACCGCCGCCAGCCCAGAGGGAGAAGATCCCACCCGCGATTGCAACCTCCTACGGGCTTCGCCCCGGGCGCACTGATGGATTCAGCATTGTCTACACGGTCGCCAAGTGTCCGGCTGGGCGCGGCTCGGTGAAGATCGTCCCAACTTTGGGCATCCCGTACAAGGCAGATTCCGCAAAGGTCATTCAGCAGGGTCCCGTGGACCTTGGCAATGGGACCATCGTGCAGATTGCCGTTGTTGAGACAACGGATGCCTTTTTGCCTGGCTCGGCTGAGGTGGCAATTCGCATCTCGCCATGCCCACGCAGCGGGTCTTACTGACCGCTCAGCCGCCTGGGGCAGGGCACTCGAAAAGAGTGCGCCCCCTGGGACTCGAACCCAGCCCGCCGGATTAAAAGTCCGGTGCTCT
>JBAXHG010000176.1:0-3303 GCA_037139015.1 Actinomycetes bacterium
CCCCGATCACACCTCCGGCGCGATCCGCTGCCCAGGGCATCTACGACGCCCCGGCAGGATCAATGAACCCCCGATCACACCTCCGGCGCGATCCGCTGCCCAGGGCATCTACGACGCCCCGGCGGCTAGTTACTAGGGCTCACCGGCCTACCGGCGTCTGAAGATTTTCAAAGACCCGAACTGTCACTCCGCCCTGGAAACCTGGGAACCTTGCCTGCTTTGCAAGCCTGAACTGACCTTCAAAGTTCTTTGGTATCACAACCAACCGCTCCATCTGTGGGATCGAATCGAAGGCCACAGCAACATCGAGACCCGACCATTTCGCATCAAGAAACTGCTGCCCGTAAGGCTTCTGCGGAGTAGTGGCATTCGTATCGAGCTGATCCCGCAGTCGCTTCCTCCCAGCGTCAGTCACGCTGCGGAGATACGGGGATAGCGGCCAGAGGCCGGCAAATGGAACCTGAGCATTAACCACAATGGTTCCCTTCCTAACGTTCCCGTCAATCCAGTGCGCGGCGGCCCTATTGTCAGTCCGCTCATTCGAGCGCTCAAACGAATGCGTGCAGCCCCATGCGAGCGCACCCACTGCAACGATCGCCGTGGCACGCCCAATCCAACCCCTAGGCAAGGTCATCACAACCGCCACAGCAATGGTCATGCCGACAAATGAAGCGGCGAAGTTCCGGGCCAAGACCATGTCCCAGCCGCGAATCGCGGAGGCCAGAAGAATGCCTATGGGGGATGAAAACACAAGTGCAAGCAGGAGGCCAGGACGCTTGACTCTAGACGCGCTCTGATCTGCGGGCTGCCCGTTTGCGGCTCCCCGCTGAAGGATCCAAGCAAGTAAGGCGACAACTGCTGCTCCAATAAAAAGTGCGCCAGCCGCAAGCCCAGGCACTCGCTCAAAACCAACACCTACGAGTGGACTGCTGATCACAAGCTTCCTTAGTTGAAGCAAAAGGTCGGAGCTGAGAACGAAAGGGCCGTAACTCTGGAAGTACCCGGAAGGCCTTAGCACCACCGGAATCCATGGCAAAAAGAGGATGCCTGCGAGCACATTCCAAATCACGAGGCTACGCACCAGACTCCGATGTGTCCAGGCAGCCCAACCGAACTGGACCAGAAGAACGAAGACGCCCGTGTAGTGGGTGTAGAGAACCGCCAAGGACGTAAAGGAGTAGGCAATCCAACGAGATGGCCGTGGCTGGTCGATTGCGCGGAGCAGCATCAGCGTCGAGAGTGCGGCCAGAAACGTGGTCAGCGCGTACGGTCTCGCCTCATTGGAAAAATAGACGCCGAACGGACTGAAGCTCGCAAGCGCGCAGGCCACTATGGCGGCCCTTCGGCCCGCGATGCGAGCTCCGAGCAGATAGGTCACTGGAATAGTTGCAGTGCCTGCAAGCAATGCGGGAAGACGGACCATCACAGACGGATCCCCGCCGGCCAGCTGGGACCCTCGGGCAAGCAGGTGGTAGAGCGGGGGGTTCACTTCGATCGGTTGTGCCACCTGGGCGATCACGTCCCGTGCCGAGCGCTGCCACACATCCCAATAGAGGAGAAGCTCATCTCCAAGGAGCGACTGGCCCATACCTCGGAGGCGAACCAGAAAGCCAACCAGTGTCAGGATCCCAACCAGAGATGGCGTCACCCACGCGCGCGAACCCGCCGCGCGAATCGGGGCCGAGCGAATCATTCCCTGAGGCTCGACAACAGCTTGCATTCCGCAAATATACCAACGAAGGCGCTTACGCTGAGCGAGCTAATCCGATCCGCATGCGGTGATCAAGATGCGGAGCAGCCCGCGGGGGTTGAGTGCTTTCAGCCGACCGAATTGACGGCGTCGCACTACTGGACTGCGCCTAGCCGCGGGTATTCGTCCGCTTGCCGCCAAGTCAAGCGATACTGCCCGCGCAGCTCAGCGGTCGTCGCGGTCTGGGTGAACTTCGTCGATCGTCGTGAGCGCTGTGAATGGCGCGCCTGCGGCTGCTTCCAGAGCAGCTCCGCCACCTGCGAGGCGATCGCAGATCCCAACCACGCCGACCACTTCATACCCGGCGGCTTTCATGACTTCAATCGCCTTGACGGTTGAGCCGCCCGTGGTCACAACGTCCTCGACCATCAGGCACTTCTCTCCCTGCACAAGGTCAGGTCCTTCAATTTGCTTGCCGGCGCCATGGTCCTTTGGCTCCTTGCGCACGAAGAATGCTTTTGCGTCAGCTCCACCCGCGAGCGCCGAGCAGGCGATCGGGTCTGCGCCCATCGTCATGCCACCAACTGCTGTGGCTCCACGCAACGCTGCCTCAGCGGCAACCAGTCGGCCCATCGCCATGAAGCCGCGGGGCTGCATGATCGCCTTCTTTGCATCAATCAGATAGGTGGACCTTCTACCACTGGCCAATACAAAGTCGCCCTTGAGCAGCGCGTGGGCCTGCAATTCCTCGAGGAGGACTTGGCGGTCGGCCTCAAGCTGTTCTGGAGTAGTGGTCATGAACTGCTGTCTACCAGAACACGGCAATCCACTCGCCCGTGCGTATCTGGTTGTAAATGTGAACTGCTGACGGAACCCAGGCCCGCAGGCAGCCGTGGCTGGCCGGATAGGTGGGCAGCTCGACATATCCATGAACTGCATAACCATTGTGGAAGTAGGACGAGAAGACCATTCCGTGTGAGTTAGTCCCAGGATCCTTCATGTAGAACTGGTACTTGCCAAGCACAGTCGGCGTTGAAGGTTTGCCCGAGCTGATCGGGTGAACCTCAATCGGCTTGCTGCCGTGGAAGAAAGTCAGGACCTGCTTGGACAGGTCAGCCTCGAGGTGGACACCCATCCCCGGGTAACGAGCGCGGATCGCACCACGGCCCTGCTGGAGAAGGTTGTAGATCCTGGCCGACGGAGTTTCGATCCTCGTCATGTGATTGACCTTGCGATAGGCAAGAACTGCCTTGCCCGTTCCGGGTCCGTAGGTCGAGCCGTAAGGCGCGTAGTACCCAAGCTGGCGAAGCATTGCCAGCAGAACCCCAACACCTGTTCCACGCGATCCGG
The DNA here is from genome assembly GCA_037139015.1 of Actinomycetes bacterium. GTDB lineage: Bacteria > Actinomycetota > Thermoleophilia > Solirubrobacterales > Solirubrobacteraceae > WLNJ01. Next base: position 3,041 of record JBAXHG010000176.1, read on the forward strand.
GGCCACTGGCCCGCTTATATGCGGTGAGGCCCGAGAAGGTGCCCGCAATTGATGGAGCGAGCACGCCATGCGCGCGAGACCTGGGAAGTGCCTCAAGCTTTACCCGAACGCGACCAGCGCGCCAAACCTTGAAGCGGTAATCAATGGTTCCGAGCCCACAGCCGACACCCTTGACGGTCACTGTCGCTGAGCGAACCTGACGAGACCCGACGTACACACGGACCAGAAGCGGCTCTCCGGCAACCGGCCCACCATCCCAGCTG
>JBAXHG010000177.1:0-3303 GCA_037139015.1 Actinomycetes bacterium
GAGGGCATGCCCGAGGAGCCGAGGATTGGCTGGTTCCTGCCAGAGACAATTGCTTATCTCACCCATCTGAACCTGACCGGCCGTGCCGTCAACGACGGCGGAACGCCTGTTGAACGCTGGTCAGCCGCCGGCTGAGTGTTGGGCGGGTGCGCCCGCTTCGTCAAGCGTTAAAAAAGCCGCCTAGACTTACTGCCATATGAGGATCGACACCCTGATGGCAGAGCGAACGGAACCGCTGTTCTCGTTCGAGTTCTTCCCCCCAAAGACTGAAGAAGGCGAAAAGAACCTGATGGAGGCAATCGAGGCCCTGCGCGACCTCGACCCAGCTTTCGTTTCAGTCACATACGGCGCTGGCGGCTCAACCCGCGACAAGACGCTTGAGGTTGTTGACCGAATTCAGAAGGAGTACGGCCTTGACGCAATGGCCCACTTCACATGTGTCGCAGCCACAACCGATGAGCTGCGTGGAACGCTTGATCGTCTTTCAGAGCTTGGCGTTGAGAACGTCCTTGCGCTGCGCGGTGATGCGCCGGACGGCGGCGACTGGACGCCAACTGATGGCGGCCTGACCTACTCCAGCCAACTCGTTGAGCTGATCAACGCCGAATACCCACAGTTCGCAATTGGCGCAGCGTGCTTCCCAGAGACCCACATCAATGCGACAAGTCCCGAGGATGACCTCAAGCACCTTGGCGAGAAGGTCCGCGCGGGCACCGACATGCTCGTTACCCAACTCTTCTTTGACAACGCCTACTACTTTGACTTCGTCAAGCGGGCCCGAGCCGAAGGCATTGATGTTCCAATCGTCCCCGGCGTCCTCCCAATTACGAACATCGCCCAGCTGACGCGCATCACTTCACTTTGTGGCGCAGCAATCCCAGAAGGACTTAAAGCCGAACTTGACGCCCGCGCCGACGACCCGGAAGCGGTGCACCAGTTCGGCGTTGCCTACGCAACCCTGCAGTGCGCAGAGCTGCTCGCAGGCGGCGCCCCTGGAATTCACTTCTACACGCTCAATCGCTCACCCGCGACAAGGGCAATCCTCTCCGCGCTGAGGCTTCACCGGCCTTGGGAGACTGCTTAGCCTTCAGTCGGTTTGTGGTGGCGTGCTGAACGGCACGTCGTGGGCGACTTTTGCCCGACCGTCTGCTTCATAGCGAATGTCAACAAGGTCGTTCTTGCGGTAGGTGCCAATTCCAAAGGCACCCCAGAACCAGCGCCAGAAGCCAAGGTTGCCTTCTTTGACGAGCGCCTTGTTTACAACCAGCTCGTCCAGGTCAACCCGAAAATCCTTTTCGGGATCCAGCTCAACGCCGTTGACATAGACGCCAATCGGTGGCCTGACTCCGTTTGGAAGTGGGATGCGTGTTTCGCTCACTCCTCGAGTATCACTCCATTGGAGCGCGCATGCCACGCGGGTTGCGCGGGTAGCTGCAGACAACCGGGCCCGCGGTCACAATGAAGACATGCGCATCTTGGGCAATCTGATCTGGCTCGTCTTCGCAGGCGTCTGGCTTGCGTTCGGCTACATCCTGGCCGGGCTGATCATGTGCGTTCTGATTATCACGATCCCATTCGGCCTTCAGGCGTTCAAACTTGCCGCCTTCAGCCTCTGGCCGTTTGGTCGAACTGTTGTCCAGCGTTCCGACGCGGGCGTTGCCTCAGGGATCGGGAATGTCATCTGGTTTGTCTTTGCCGGCTGGTGGATGGCGATCGGCCACGTGATCACCTCCATTCCCCTCTTCCTTTCAATCATTGGCATTCCGCTCGGGCTTGGAAACCTCAAAATGATCCCGATCAGCCTCTTCCCATTCGGCAAGGTGATCGTCGACATTGACCAGCTTGATGCGGTTATGGCCCAATCCGCCGTGATCATCCGGCAGCCAGCACCACCGAGCCTGCCCAGCGGCTCCGGCGACTAGACAGCACCCCCTTGAACCGCGACGATTTTGATTACCGGATCAGACGATCCAGCCGTGCCAGCCGCATCCGTGTGACCGTTGACCGCGAAGGCGTGACCGTCGTTCTTCCAGACTCTGCATCAGAAAAGTCCGCCGAAATGGCAGTGGCGAGACTCGGACCATGGATCAGGTCCAAGCTGGTCGAACAGCATGAGGCGCTGGAGCTTGTCCGCCAACGCGGCGACCAGGTCCCGTGGCTCGGGCAGCTCCTTCCACTGGTCCGAGAACCAGGTCGTCGTATCGCGCGCCGTGACCACGGGCAGGTTCTCGTGCCTGAAGGCGATCACCTTCAGGCCCTTGAATCACTCTTCCGTCGCTCAGCCCGCCAGGAGTACAGCAACCGACTGGACACGATCACGGACTCCTGTCGAACAACTTGGTCAACGCTTCGCATTGGCGACATGAAAACCCGCTGGGGTTCCTGTGCGCCAGGCGGCCGGATAAGCCTCTCGTGGCGACTGATGCTGGCGCCTGAGGAAGTAATGGAAACGGTCCTCTGGCATGAGGTCTGTCACCTTGACGAGCCGAACCACTCAGACCGATTCTGGAAGCTGATGGATGAACGCAGGCCTGGTCACCGCGCCGACCGTGAATGGCTGCGCCTGCACGGCGCACAGCTAGTCCTCTGATCAGCCTCAGCTAACGCCGAGCTCGCGACGGAGAGCCTGCCAGGCGTCCTCACGTTTGCGAGGTTCAACCTGACGCCGCTTCGAGCCGCCTATCCAAGGCTCAAGCGTTCCGTCACCGCGAACGTCAATTCCACAGCGCACCTTCGAAACAAACCGCTCCGGACCCCGCAGCTGCGCGCGCATCACAACGAGATCCTCAGGCGCGAAGTCACGGCCCACAAACCCCACGGGCTCAGCAGTCGGCCGTCCAGCTGCCTGCGCTGTCTCAGCCTGAAGCTCCATCAGTGCCGACTCCATGTTGACAAGGGTCGACTTGCGAACGATCGCGCCATCACGGACGACAAGCCGCCAGCGCTCAGCCATTGGCTAGTCCTTGCGGGATTCGAGCGACTCGTAGTTGAGATCCCGATTACCCGTGTAGATCTGCCGCGGACGGGCGATCTTCTGCTCCGGGTCATCAACCATCTCAAGCCACTGCGCGATCCAACCGGCGGTGCGGGGAATCGCAAACATCACAGGGAACATCTCCGCTGGCATTCCAAGCGCCTCGTAGATAAGCCCTGAATAGAAGTCAACGTTGGGGTAAAGCCTGCGGCTTACGAAGTACTCGTCCTCAAGCGCAATTTTCTCCAGCTCAACCGCAATCTCAAGCAGGGGGCTGACTCCGGTGACTTCGAAGACATCGTCGCAGGCCTTCTTGATGATCTTCGCCC
>JBAXHG010000178.1:0-3295 GCA_037139015.1 Actinomycetes bacterium
AACAGGCCGCCACGCGGGACAAGCCCCTGTCCTCCTATGCTGCACTGTCTAATGGCCGGCGAATTTATTTACACGATGAACGGTCTGACAAAGACCCACCCACCGGACAAGACGGTCTTTGAGGACATCACCCTGTCGTTCTATCCGGGGGCAAAAATCGGCGTTCTTGGCTACAACGGCTCGGGCAAGTCCAGCCTGCTGCGAATCATGGCCGGTACCGACACTGATTACAGAGGGACTGCGACGCTGCTGGCCGGTGCCACAGTTGGAATCCTTGAACAGGAACCACAGTTGGACGAGTCCAAAAACGTTCTCGGCAATGTTGAAGAGGGCATGGGCGAGATCAAAGCCCTGATGGACCGCTTCAACGAAATCGCCGCCAACTACTCCGACGAGACTGCAGACGAGTTCGCCCGCCTCCAAGAGCAGATTGATGCTGCTGACGGGTGGAACCTGGACACAACACTTGAGATCGCAATGGACGCACTCCGCCTCCCACCTGCTGATGCGGATGTCTCCAAGCTCTCTGGTGGCGAAAAGCGCCGTGTCGCACTCTGCAAACTGCTGTTGAAGAAACCTGACCTTCTGCTCCTCGATGAGCCAACCAACCACTTGGACGCCGAATCCGTTGCATGGCTTGAGCAGCACCTGGCCGAGTACCCGGGCACGATCGTCGCCGTAACCCACGACAGGTACTTCCTCGACAACGTCGCAGGTTGGATTCTTGAGCTCGACCGTGGCAAGGGCATTCCTTACGAGGGCAACTACTCGGGTTGGCTTGAGCAGAAGGCCAAGCGCCTTGCCCAAGAGGAGAAGGAGGATTCCGCCCGGCAGAAGACCCTCAAGGAGGAGCTTGAGTGGGTGCGCATGAACGCTTCAGCCCGTCGCGCAAAGCCCAAGGCCCGCCTCAACCGTTACGAAGCACTGCTTGCCGAAGACCGCAACCTTGACTTGAGCACCGTGCAGATCCACATTCCCGCCGGACCGCGCCTCGGCGGCGTTGTTGTTGAAGCCGACAAGGTCTCCAAGGGTTACGACGACAAGATCCTGTTTGAGAACCTCTCGTTCACCCTTCCCCCCGGCGGCATTGTCGGCGTGATCGGCCCCAACGGAGCTGGCAAGACCACACTTATGCGTCTGATCACAGGCCAGGAGCAGCCGGACAGCGGAACCCTGAAGGTTGGTGACACGGTCGAACTTGGCTATGTGGACCAGTCGCGTGACGCGCTGGACGACGACAAGAACGTCTGGGAAGTCATCTCGGGCGGCGAAGAGCACATCATGGTCGGCGACCGCAAGGTCAACAGCCGTGCCTACGTTGCCTCCTTCAACTTCCGCGGTGGTGACCAGCAGCAGAAGGTCGGAAACCTTTCCGGCGGTGAGCGCAACCGCGTCCACCTGGCGAAGCTCCTCAAAGAAGGCAGCAACCTGCTGCTGCTCGATGAGCCGACCAATGACCTGGACGTCGACACCCTGCGCGCACTTGAGGAAGCCCTCCTGTCCTTCGGCGGCTGCGCAATGGTCACATCGCACGATCGCTGGTTCCTTGACCGGATCGCCACTCACGTACTGGCCTTCGAAGGTGACTCAGAAGTTGTCTGGTTTGAAGGCAACTTCGAGGCTTACGAGGAGAACCGTCGCGAACGGCTTGGTGAGGCCGCAGACAGGCCACACCGCATCAGTTACAAGCGCCTTACGCGCTGATCAAGCCCCTCGTCCCTTTCGCTACTTGGTCAGACCAGCGGTTGGATAAGCGCAAGTAGCCCGTGGGCTGAGGTAGCTACAGCATCAGCTTCAGTCAGCTGATCCGCTGACTGGGGACCCGTCGCCACGCAGATGACTCCGATCCCGTCGGCCCGTGCACAGGCGATGTCGCGGGTTGTGTCACCGATTACCACTGTTCGCTCGCGCTCCCACGGGTCAAGGCCGCCAGACGCTCGATTCCTTGCAAGCTCTGGGAGCCTCGCTCGGTCTTCCTCATCCGAGCCGAACGCCGAAGCTGAGAAGTCAAAGTGGTGGGCAATCCCGGCAGCGCCGAGTTTGAGCGCTGCAACGCGGTCAATATTTCCTGTGACCAGGCCCATGACAATGTCATCCCGCGGGGAAAGACCGGAGATCAGGTCAACCACTCCAGGAAGCAGGCACTCGCTCAGGTCAGGCTCCACCGTTGCGCCATAAATCTCGACAGCGCGGGTGATCACTCGGTCAGAGTGCTCAAGTCTGAAGTCGTCGCCGTCCGCCCCAGCAGCTTCGGCCAATATCCGAACGATCTCCCGGTCTGTTCGGCCACCCGGATCAATGCTTTGAACCGTGGGAACTTCACGTCCGATTGCCTCGGCCGTCGCGAGCTCGAGGGCCCTGCCGTGCGCTCCCGCAGCGCGCGTTAAGAGCGTGCCGTCAACGTCCCAGAGGATCAGAAGCGGTTGCGTTGGCCCAATGCTCAACGGTTGAAATCAACATCTGCTGGCAGGCTCAGGGCGTACTCAGCAATCAGCTTCGCGGCCGCATGAATATCGCTGATCTGCACCACTTCGACAGGAGAGTGCATGTAGCGGAGCGGCACGGAAACAAGCGCGGTCGGAATTCCATCTCTGGAAAGGTTGATCGCGTCGGCATCGGTGCTGGTCGTGCGTCCTTCCGCAGCAAGCGTGTGCTCAATCCCCTTTGCTTCTGCAATGTCCACAAGTCCGTCGCAGACAACCGGGTGAAGGTTTGTTCCGCGTGTGATCGACGGGCCAGAGCCCAGCGGAGAATCCGTCAACTCGCCGGTCTCGACCCCAGGCTGATCTGTTGCGAAGGTGACGTCAACTGCGATCGCAACATCAGGACGAAGCCGATGGGTGACTGTCGTGGAACCACCAAAGGTTGTTTCCTCTTGGCCTGCGGCAACGGCAACCACATCAAACGCCGCACCTCCGGCTTCGAAGACAAGGCGTGCAGCTTCAAGGGCTACAAAGCAGCCGACCCTGTTGTCCATAGCGCGAGATGCCAGGCGTCCGTTGGGAAGCTCAAGTGGCTCTACGGCAATGACCCCAACGTCTCCGACGCGGACGTACGTCTTCGCGTCGTCTCCGTCCTTGGCGCCAATGTCCACGTGAAGGTCCTTTATCTTTGCTGACTTTCCGCGCTCCTCGGTCTCCATCAGGTGAATTGGCTTGCGTGCAATGACTCCGGAAACCTGTTTGCCCTCGCGACCTGTGATCTCCACACGCTGCCCGATCAGCACGACCGGGTCCCACCCGCCTACCTGCTGAAAGCGCAGGAAGCCCTTTTCGTCAATGTGGCTGATGATCAG
>JBAXHG010000179.1:0-3228 GCA_037139015.1 Actinomycetes bacterium
CAGGCCGCCTTGGCGGATCCAAGCACGCACCAATACCCGTCCAATCGTGGACGGATTGAGTTCCGGCAGGCTGTAACGGACTTCTACGGCCGGCGCTTCGGTGTGAAGCTGGATCCAGAGACTCAAGTGATGCCAGCAATCGGGGCAAAGGAATGCATCTTCAACCTGTCACTGGCATTCCTTGACGAAGACGGCATCGCCTTGGCAGCTGACCCCGGCTATCCCGTGTACACGGCGGGCCCAGCTCTGGCTGGTGCTTCCGCTCACCTAATGCCATTGGTGCCAGCGCTTGGTTTCACTCCTGACCTCGACGCAATCGACCCTCATGTCCTTTCCAAGGCGCGCCTGATGTTCATCAATTATCCGAACAATCCGACGGGCGCGATTGCCCCTGAGGGATTCTTCGAAAAGGTAGTTGCGTTTGCGAAGGAGCACGACATCCTTGTCGTTCATGACAGCGCTTACAGCGAAACCACATATGACGGATATGTGGCCCCAAGCTTTCTCGCCACACCTGGAGCAATGGAAGTCGGAGTTGAAGTCTTCTCCCTGTCCAAGGGGTGGAACATGACGGGCTGGCGCTGCGCTGCAATTGTGGGCAACGCAGAGGCTATTGCCACGTATTGGAAGCTCAAGAGCAACGTTGACAGCGGACTCTTCGAAGCAGTGCAGCTGGCCGGGGCACGAGCCTTGCAGCCGGATGTAGCCGCCGACGTTGACGCCATGTGCGCGATCTATCAGCGACGTCGGGATCTGGTGTGTTCCGCACTGGCCGAAGCTGGCGTCGAAGTCACAGCCCCGAAGGCAACCATTTACGTATGGGCTCCCATTCCAGAAGGCTTTGAGACCGCCGCTGACTACTGCGAATATGTTCTGGAGGAGGCTGCTGTGGTCATTTCGCCCGGAGGTGCCTATGGGCCAAACGGGGAAGGCTTCTTTCGCATCAGCCTGACCACTCCGGATGATCGCTTGACAGAAGCAGTGGGGCGTCTTTCAGCCCTTCGGGGCCGCTGATGAACTGCATCAAGGGGAACCAGGCGCAAGGGTGAGTTCTCCCGACTCCAAGCGAGGTACCGGAGAACGTCGCGCCCGTCAACGGGCGTACCTGATTCACGCAGGGCCAGCCGCCTCAAACGGGCTGGATGAGTTGGAAGAACTGATGCGGACTGCTGGAGCGGCAACCGTTGGTCGGGCGGCGCAGATCAGATCGCAGGCCGACCCAGCCTCGTACATGGGCAGCGGACGTGTTCTTGATCTTGTGGAGGAAATCAAGGCAACCGATGCAAACCTTGTCGTCGCGGATGACGAGCTCACTCCCCGACAGGAACGGGCTTTGGAAGAGCTCTTGAAGATGCCGGTCCTCGATAGAACAGCTGTGATTCTTGACATCTTCGCCCTCCATGCTGACTCAGCAGAGGGCAAGCTCCAGGTTGAGCTGGCGCAGCTCGAGTACAACCTTGCCCGTATGCGTGGGCTCTGGACACACTTGGAGCGCCTCGGCGGTGGTATCGGCACTCGTGGACCAGGCGAATCACAGCTTGAAACGGATCGCCGGCTGGCGAGAGACCGAATATCAGTAGTCCGGAAGCGACTGAGGAAAGTTGAGTCCAACAGAGGGCTGATGCGAGCTGAACGGGTGAGAACGACTGTTCCCGCTGTTGCATTGGTCGGCTACACAAATGCCGGCAAGAGCAGCCTGATGAATTCCATCACTGGCGCCGACGTGAGGATCCGCGATGAGTTGTTCCATACGCTTGACCCGACCACCCGTCAGTTTGAGCACCGGGGGAGGGCATATGTCTTAACAGACACCGTCGGATTCATCAGGAAGCTCCCACACCAGCTCGTTGACTCGTTTGCTGCCACCCTTGAGGAAACCATTCATGCCGACCTCCTTTTACAGGTTGAGGACGGAGCTGAACCACCTGAGGAAAGGCTTGAAAGGCGAGCCTCCGTTGAGGCAACCCTTGAGCAGATTCACGCTGACGGCATTCCACGCTTGGAGGTGATCAACAAGGTTGACTTGATGACCGCCGACGAGCGTGCTGAGCTGAGCCAAGCCCGGCCGGAGGCAATTCTGGTCAGCGCCGAGACGGGGGAGGGCATTCAACAACTTCTCGACGCTGTTAGCGCCTCAATCGGTTCGCGCATGATCAAGGTGACTCTGCTGCTGCCTCACAGCAGCGGCGCAGTAATAGCTGAGCTTCACAGAGTTGCTGGAGATTTGACCCGTGAGGACGGGGCAGACGGGGTGCTGATCCACGCCAAGATGACCTCTGAGCAGGCCGCTCGCTACTCCCGCTATGCGATTGACTGATGAGCCGATGACTGAACTCAATTTTCAGCGCCTTCACCAACTTGCCTTGTTGCCACAGAGAGCAACGTCAGGAGATGCGGGCTACGACCTTCACTCGGTTGAGAGCTTCAGCTTGGCCCCTGGCGAGCGGAAACTTATTGCGACCGGATTGGCTGTTGAGATCCCACTCGGAATGGCTGGACTGGTACTACCTCGATCCGGGCTGGCGCTCAGGAGCGGAATCTCCCTCGTCAATGCCCCCGGCCTGATTGATTCCGGCTACAGGGGAGAACTCAAAGTCCTCTTGATCAATAAGGACCAAACCACGCCATTTGTGGGGAACGAGGGGGACCGCATCGCCCAACTTCTCATCGTCAAGCACGAGACGCTTGAACCCCAATGGTCGGAGAACCTTCAGAAGACTGAACGCGGTTCAGGTGGCTTTGGCTCAACGGGCGTGTCACCAGCCTGAGAGGCTGGTCAGAGCTGAGGTCTGGTGACTGACACAGCTCAGGCAGGAACGAGAGAGCCGCAGCCCTCGATGTCGTCGGAGAGGCGATCGGCCCGCTCCTCAGACCAGCGCTCAGACTCAACAACCCGGCTGAGAACTGCCTTCGCCTCTTCAACTGCCTCCGACCTGCCTTCCTCTTCGAAGAAGAGAGTGTCTGCTGCATGGCGGAGCTTGATGACCTCATCCGGACGGAGGGTCACTCCTCCTTCGGAGTCAAGAACCGAGACAACCTTGAGATATGACTCTGCGCGTTGAGCGTTCATAGGGTCACTTTAGAACGATTCGCGGACGAGCGCGGAATCAATTGAATTGCTGGGTGCCAACTCTCATTTATGAACGCGCCGCTTTTCGGGCAGATCGGTGCGCGGCGACCTCTGCTTCATTAGGCAGAGAGGGGAGATCGTCCACTGAGATACCCAAA
>JBAXHG010000180.1:0-3200 GCA_037139015.1 Actinomycetes bacterium
CCTGCTGCTGCCTGTGCCTCTTGGCGAAAGCGGTTTACGAAATCCGGATCGCTTGCGAAACGGCGGTGGAGAACCTTGATCGCGACCTGCCGCCCAAGCTCGGAGTCAGTTGCGAGATAGACGTCGGCCATTCCGCCCGACCCAAGTCTGGAGACCACCGTATAACGGTTGGCAATCGTGATTCCTTGCATAAGTTCAGGCATGGCGGCACATTCTCACGGAATTCAGCCGCCCACGGAGTTACGCAGGAGAACCTCCAGAACATCACGTGCAATCGGAGCAGCCACCGTTCCCCCGAAACCTCCCAGACTGCGCTCCACCGTTACCGCGATCGCGATCGTTGGATGATCGGCTGGAGCAAAAGCAATGAACCAAGGCTGGGTGATGTTCTGAAGCGGGTCAATCTGGGCCGTACCGGTCTTGCCAGCAACCTCAATTCCATTCAGAGCAGCTGCGGTACCAGTGCCCTCCTTGACGACCGCCTTCATCATCTCAGTCACGATCGAAGCAGTTGAGGGTTTCATCACGCGGGACTGTTGCTCGGAACCGATCCGCTTGATCGTGCGCCCGTCCGGATCAATAATTCGGTCGCCGATCCGGGGCTTCATCAGGACTCCGCGGTTTGCGACTGCTGCGGCTACTTCTGCCATCTGCAGGGGAGTCACGGAGAGCTTGTCTTGGCCAATACCAAGTCGGGCAATGTCCACATTTGGGTCCGTCGGCGGAACGATCGATCCCTTGACCCGGGCGCCGGAGGAAACCATCTGGGAATCCGGATAGTCAAGCTGCGGTTTGGCGTCAAACCCGAAACGCCGCATGTAGCGACCCATCGTGTCCCGTCCCAAGTCACTCGCGACATTCGCCCAAGCCGTATTGATCGAGAACGTCAACGCTGTGGTCAGGTCAACAGGCCCATAGTCAACCTTGTCGTCGTTGTTGAGTGGAACTCCAGAAAATGTTTGTGGACTCTTGCCGTCCACAGTTGAAGCGGCCGTGTACTTGCCACTGTCGATCGCAGCAACCGCGGTAACAACCTTGAACGTTGAGCCTGGTGGGTAGCCCGCTTGGGTTGCCCGGTTCAGCAGTGGGGATGTCGGGTCCTTTCTGGCCGTGTTCAAGTCGGTTGGATTGAAGTCCGGAACGCTGGCCATCACCCGGACGGCTCCGGTACGAGGATCAAGGGCCACTACGGAGCCGGCGCGGCCAGCCAGATCACGCAAGGCCACCCGTTGCGCCTCCTGGTCAAACCAAGTCTTCACGTCGTTGCCGACCTTCTGATGCCCTTGAATCCGCACCCAGGCTGACGACAAAGAATCGGACCGCCCGAGGAGCGCATCTCTGCGGAAGAGCTCCGTCCCAGTATCTGGAATTCCCTGCGCTGGGAATGACCAGCCCACTGACTGAACAAACAGTGGTCCCTGTGGATACTGGCGCTTCCAAGTCTTGCCGGGGCCCTTTACGGACTTCGCGAGGACTGTGCCGTCGTGGGCGAAGATCGTCCCGCGATCAATTTCGAGTTCCTCAAGAAGCACTCGTCGATTCAAAGGGTTGTCGCGCAAGGACTTCGCCTCAAAGACTGTCCAGCGGGAGGTGAAGCCGACCAAAATCGCGAAGAGGATCACGACCAGCCCGAAGAGCCTTCCGATCGGCTTGTTCATGCCGGTCGCCTCGCCCTGTCAGAGACGAGAAGCAGCAAAGCAAGCAAGACGAAGTTGGCCACAAGCGACGACCCTCCGTAGGAGATAAATGGGAGCGTTACTCCCGTCAGTGGAATCACTCTGGTCACACCCCCGACGATCACGAAGACCTGCAGCGCAAACACGGCAGTCAGACCGGCCGCCAGAAGTGTTGAGAACGAATCCCTGGCGACCGTGGCTGCTTTGAAGCCGCGCGCCACAAAAAGCAAGTAACAAAGAAGCACTCCGCAGGCTCCTGTGAGCCCAAGCTCATCTGTGATCACTGAGTAGATCAAGTCGGTCTGGGGAGCGGGAACGAGCGTTCCTCCGCCTGGCAGGCCCAGAATCGAAGCTCCAAGTCCCTTGCCCAGCAACCCACCGTCCGCCTGAGCAAAGACCGATTGGGCCAACTGATAGCTGCCTCCGGGACGGTTGTAGAGGACCGGGTCAAACGGGTTGAGCCAAGCGTCAACCCGGTCGTGGACATGGCCAACATGCGTTCCGAGGAACCAAGCTCCGATGGCAAAGAGCAGCAGGCCTACGAACGGGAAGCTCACCTTCCCCGTTGCCACATAGAGGACGGCAAGAAACCCGCCGAAAAACATCAGTGAGGAACCAAGATCCCGGATGAAGATAAGCATCAGCATCGCAGCGCCCCAGATCAGCAACAGTGGGCCAAGATGCTTGATTCGCGGGATCGTGATCCCCGCGATGGTGCGACCGCCTTGAACCAGCAGCTGGCGCGTGTCGCGCAGGTACGAGGCAAGGAATATGACAATCCCGATCTTCGCGAATTCGGTTGGCTGAAAGACCATGCCTCCCGGAAGCCGCACACCCAGAAACGCTCCGTTTGCCTGCTGCCCTATTCCGGGCACACGTGGAAGAAGAAGCAGTCCGAGTGAGACTGCCGCGATCGTGTAGCGGTAACGCTCTAGCTTCCGATAGTCCCTGAGAAAGACAAGGGTTGCCGCAAAGAAGATCAGTGCCACCACAAACCACTGCGCCTGCGCTCGGGCGAGGTCAACATCAATTCGATAGATGACAACCAATCCGATTGAACAAAGAACTGCAACCACGGGGAACATGTACGGGTCAGCATTGGGAACCGTGATCCGCACAACCACGTGACCGGCAAGGCAGAGCCCCAAATAGATGGCCGCGTAGCTGAGCGAAAGGGTGCTCAACTTCTCTGAGTTCTGGATGAACACCGCTGCAAAGCCACCCGCCAGCAGAAGGGACGCGGGGAGCAACGCGAGGAGTTCTCTGTTGCGGGAACTCACTTGTTGATGTCGCCGCGCTCAAGACTCGCGACCAAGTCCGACGCATCCCGCTTTGTCCGGAGGCGATGATTCAGCAGGCGAGCTCGCTGCGGTTCAGGAACGAGGCCCACCGGCACACCACTCGTGTACCAGCGCTGGTACAGGTCAACGCCAAACGGAAGCTCATAAGGAAGTCCCCGGTAGACGGTGACAATGCCGGACGAGTTAGTCCCCAGGAAGAAGACTGCCCGTGACGCCGACCAGC
>JBAXHG010000181.1:0-3116 GCA_037139015.1 Actinomycetes bacterium
AAGTGATGCTCGCCGCGATCAAGGCCCCATTCATTGACTGGAGCGAGCTGCTTCCGTTCACAGTTCTCACCGTGGGCGGCGTTGTTGTTTTGCTGACCGGCCTTGTGGGAAGTCAGCGATTCCGTCGCGGAGCCGTTCCGCTGCTGACCCTCTTGACACTTGTCGGTGCCGCCGTAGCGCTGCTTGGGAACTGGAACAAGCCAGCTGTGATCGTTTCCGGCGCCCTCAGGATCGACGACCTGACGGTTGGCCTGGGACTGATCTGCCTTGTCGGTGCCTTCTTCGCTGTGATCCTCGCTCTTCGCGTTGATAACGAGGAAGGCCTTGGTCGTGGCGAGTTCCACACCCTCCTGATCTTCTCCGTAATGGGCATGCTCGTGCTGATTGCGGCCAACGACCTTGTAACTCTGTTCCTTGGCATTGAACTTCTGTCGATTCCGCTCTATGTCCTCTGTGCCGGTGAAATCCGTCGCGGCCGTTCACTTGAGTCAGGCTTGAAATACCTGATCCTCGGATCTGTTGGCTCCGCCACCCTGCTCTACGGTCTTGCCCTCCTGTACGGCGCGACCGGAACGACTTCGCTTACAAAGATCGGCGCCGTTTTGACATCTTCAGGAGCTCCACTTCACGACAGCCTGTTTGTCGCAGGCATGGCGTTGGTCATTGCTGGTTTCGCCTTCAAGGCTTCAGCCGCGCCGTTCCACCAGTGGACACCAGATGTCTACGAGGGCGCTCCAGCGAGCATCACGACCTTCATGGCCACGGCCACAAAAGCAGCCGCGCTTGGCGTGCTGCTCCGCGTCCTTGCCGGCCCATTGCTTCCAGCGATCGGCGACTGGGGTCCGATCGTGGCGACGATCTCCGTCCTCTCAATTCTCGTCGGTAACTTCGGTGCGCTTGGGCAGGATTCACTCAAGCGCATGCTCGCCTGGTCTTCCGTCGCCCAGGTTGGCTACCTGCTGGCAGCAGTCGTGGTTGCAGACCAACTGGGAGTCCAGGCTCTCGTCTTCTACCTCGTCGTTTACACCTTCATGACTCTCGCAGCGTTCGCCGTTGTGATTGACAACTCGCGCGAGTGGGAAGAGGGTGAGAGGATGAGCGGAATCTCTGGCCTTGGTCGCCGGCGTCCATGGCTTGCCGGAGCGATGACCGTCTCGATGGTCGCGCTTGCCGGACTCCCTCCAACAGACGGCTTTACGGGCAAGTTGAACATCATTGCTGCGCTGGTTGATGGCAACTGGACTTGGCTTGGATTCGTCGTCGTGTTCGGTTCCCTCGTCTCTCTCGCCTACTACCTCAGGGTTGTCGCCGCGATGTGGATGAAGGAGCCGTCAGCAGAGGCTCCGACAACCCGAAGCCGCACTCCGGAGATAACTGCTGTTGCACTTGTTGCCGCTTTGCTGACGCTCGGGCTTGGCTTCGCACCATCGTGGCCGCTGGACAAGGCCACTGAGATCGGGCAGAAGTCCGTCTCATCCCCGCGCTGAGCGGGAATACGCGCCTCCACCGTCAGCGCACGCGGGTAGCATCGCCCATCCGTGCAGAGGCCTGTAGAGACATTCACACCTGAGGAACAAGCGCTGCTTGCGCCGCATTTCACCAATGTGGACCAGCCAGTGTTTGGCCTTGTCAACCTGCCAGAGACCGTCAAGGGCGCTCTCTTTGCCCGTTACAGCCGTTACCCGGGAACTCTGCGCCGCATGTATCTGGACGAGTTCGCTGAGTCGCTGCCCGGCAATGCCTCCCGGTTTGAGGGTGATGAGGGAAAGCGCGCAGCTGAACTTTACGACCGGATTTTCCTCGGCTACGGCGATGACTCCGTCGCGCAGCTGGGCGGGATGCACATCGCCTGCGAGTGGACCTCAAATGTCCTCACCAAGATTCTTCAACGGCCCAGGATTGCCGCCTATCTGGAGCAGTCCACGCGCTACCTCTCATGGGATGCCCCGCTCCCAGACGGCGGCTTTCGTTACCACCGCGAGGATGGGCTTGGCCCGGAGTACACGGCTGCAATGGATCGCATTTTCACGATCTACGCCGAAGCACTGCCAGCAGTCACAGAGTGGGCTGTCAAGCAGTACCCGCGCGGCGCCGACGAGGCTGAGGCGGCACACCTTCGCGCATGTCGCGCAAAAGCACTCGACCTGCTGCGCGGCCTCCTGCCCGCCGCGTCGCTCTCCCACATGGGCATGTACGCAACGGGACAAACCTACGAGCAGCTGATCCTTCACCTGCTGGCGCACCCGCTGCCAGAGGCTCAGAGCTACGGACGGATGATCCTTTCCACAGTTCAGGAGGTCATGCCGAGCTTCGTTACCCGTGTCGAGCGCCCAGAGCGCGGCGGCGAATGGATTGAGTTCCTTGCCCAACGAGAGAGTGCAGGGCGCAGCTGGAGCAACCGTCTGGAGATGGGCACCGAAGCTGTCGAGAAGCCAGCCGCATCAGTCGAGCTGCTCTCCGTTGAAGGCTCGGAGGAGGACTTGCTGGTTGCCCTGCTGTTCGAGACTTCAGGCAAGGGCGAAAACGACATTCGAGCCGCTGTGAGGCGCTTGAGCAGCGAAGAACAGGCTGAGCTGCTCTCAGACCTTGCAGGAGACCGCCGTAACCGCCGTCACAGGCCCGGCAGAGGCTTGGAGGCTGTTCGGTACCGATTTGAGATCGTGGCCGACTACGGGGCCTTCCGTGACCTCCAGCGCCATCGCATGCTGACCGTCCAGTGGCAGACCCTTACTCCCCACCTTGGAGCCGGAGTTCCGGCAGAGATGAATGCGGCTGGCCAGGACGAGTCATACGCGGAGGCACTTGAGGTCTCTGCCGCCGAATGGCAGCGCCTCACGGACGCAGGGCTGCACGCCCAAGCTCCATACGCCCTCTGCCTTGGTTACCGAATCCGTTTCATCCTTGACCTCAATGCCCGTGAGGCAATGCAGCTGATCGAACTGCGCTCCGGCCGTGAGGGCCACCCGACTTATCGCGCGGTTGCGATCGCGATGCGTGACCGAATTGCCGAGGTTCACCCGGCAGTCGCAAACCTGATGACGCATGTGGATGAAGAGATGGAACCCCGCCTTGAGCGCATGATGAGTGAACTCAAAGCGGAAACACGGGGCGCCTGA
>JBAXHG010000182.1:0-3109 GCA_037139015.1 Actinomycetes bacterium
GTGGAATACGGACCTTGGTGAATGTAAGACCTTTTGCCGCTCACGTCGTAGATCACCGTGACTGGAAGGCCGCTTGCCACGCCAATAGAACTCGCGATCGATCCATCCGCGTCAGACCATGAGGGGTACCCGACATGGTGAGTGTCAAGGAACTTCTGAGCTGGTCGCTTGTCATCACGCGTGTTCACTCCCAGGAATCCGGTCGTCTTGCCCAGTTGTAGCGACGCCTGCCCGAGTAGCGGAAATTCATAACGGCATGGTCCGCACCATGAAGCCCACGCGTTGACCACAACGGGGAAGCCCTTGAGGCTTGCAAGAGCCTGATTGAAGCCCGTGCGACCGGTAGTCAAGATCTTCCCCATTTTGGCTTGCTGTGCTCGAAGCGCTGGAGGCGAACCTTGGAGTCCGGACTGCAGCTGAGCGCTGCTTGGTCCTACCGATTGGGCTTCCTTCGCACCGCACCCAGCGGTGCCCAACGCACTTGCAACCAGCAGTGCGGTGGCGAGAGTTTGAGTCAAGCGAAAACGCATGAGCATCAGATTCGCAGATACGGGCCCATCATTAGTGTTGAACGCTGGAATATTCGCTACTATTGTCGAAGGGAGCAGGTGGAATTTGGCGTCAGTTGCCAAGCCCCGCCGGCCGATCATGGTCCTCCCGGGCTGACGCCCTCCGTTGTGGCGTTGCCTTTTACATACTCGATCCTCGAGCCTGAGATGGGCAATACGAAAACGTTGGTCACAGAGACCGCAACCCCCTTTGACAAAGCCGCAATAGAGCGGGCGTCCACATTCGCGCATGAGCCATTCCTGCGTGATGGTGAGGACCCTGCCGTGGTGCTCGCCCCGGGCACTCCGCGCCGCGCTGCGCTCGAGTCTGCCCTTGTAGAAGTAGAGGCCGGGGCCACTTTCCCATCACTCCCATGGCGGCGCAAGTACTCCCTGCTGCTTGGCTTGGAGCGTGTTCTTGATGATGAGGAGCCGCACCTTGTGGACGGCACAGTCCTAGGTGTGCACCAGATTGATGCGTTGTCAGGAACGCTGACCGCGCTGCTGGCCGAGTCACTTGATGTTGCTGTCGGCCCTGTCGCCCCCGAGCTTCTTGAGGGAGAGCCTGAGGAGGAACATGCTGCGGATGACTCCGAGCATGACGAGGGAGACGAATTCGATGAGGAATTCGATGATGAGATAGACGAAGAACCGGAGCCTGAGCCGGAACCCGAGCCGGAGGCTCCCCATGACGCTGATGATGAGGAACTCGCGTCAGCTGAAGTTCTTGATGATCCAAACCAGAATCGTCGCTTCTGGTTTGAGCACGCAACCGGAGCTGGCAAGAGCGTCGCCGCCCTTGGCTTTGTCGAGGCATCCCGCACAGGCGGCGTCCTTATCCTGACCCACCGTAGGAACCTGGTGGAGCAGTTTGAGGGGGAACTTCGGGATCGGGGGTATGGAGACAGGATTGCTCCACCAATGGTTGGTGAGGAAGACCGCGCTGACGGCCCCGTGACCGTTGAGACCTACCAGTGGTTCGTGCGTAACGCAGGCAAGATCTCCTCCGCTTACACAATCGTGATTTGCGATGAGGCACACACTGCACTCGGTGAAAAGACAAGCGCATCGATCCGCGCTTGGCAGGGACCAATCTTCATTGGCATGACCGCGACAGGCGCGTTGATCGCCCGCCATGTCACCGACCTCTTCCCGACGCAGACATCACGTTTTGACTTGGCCCAGGCTGCGCGCCGTGGTGTGATTTCACCATTGCGGTGTGTTCGGATCCCGCCGGGCCCAGGGGTTAGAACGATCGCCAAGGTTCCTCTTCGCCGCGGCGAGGTGGACATGGAATTTGATCAGGAGATGCTCGCTGAGGTGCTGGATCAGGCGCCGTTCAACATTGCGATCGCAGACCTTTACAAGAGTCGCTTTGGTGACACTCCAGGGGTTGTTTATACGGCTGGCGTCAAGCACGCCCACAATGTCGCCGACGCATTTCAATCACTTGGCGTCAAGGCGCAGGCCGTCAGCGGCCAGACGCCCAAGGGTGAGCTCGCCCGGATTCTCGCCGATTACGAGCGCGGTGAAATTGACGTACTTGTAAACGCCCAGCTGCTTGCTGAAGGCTGGAACTCACCCCGAGCAACTATCTGCATGCACCTTGCCCCGACTGCTTCCAAGCGGATCTATCAGCAGAGGGTGGGTCGCGTGACCCGACGGCACCCCGGCAAGGAAGCCGGAATCGTCGTGGACTTTGTTCACCCGGCGACCAAGCACGACGATCCGATTGTGACGCTCCACTCCCTTTTGGACCGGGATGTTTATCGCGGCGGAGCGATTGTGATCGGCCCTGTCCGACGGAGCCGCGGCAAGCGCATGAAGGTTGAGAAGCGAGTCCTTCCAGTCACGACCGATGACATGCGGCGCGTTGAAGTCTTTAAACGTGACGTATGGCGTATTGCTGTCGAGCATCTTGACTTTGGCGAGCAGCGTGCTTGGTCACAGCTGGCCGGCGCGAAGGTGCAGCCTGCCAATTGGCGCAAGGCACGAGCAATGCTCGACTTCGACAAGGGTGGTGAGCTCAAGCGCGAGTTCCGTATGAGCGCGTTGACTCGCAACACGTCAGGTCAGGTTCGTTTGCGGGCGGTACAGGACATTGCTGGTTCGGGCGACGCAGAGTCATTTGATGATGCGGTTGATCAGTCGATCACGTGGGGTCGTGATGAGCGGCGTGAGGCAGCACGGATGCTTCTGATGGCGATAGCCGAGCAGCGTGTCGGGTCTCGGGAACAAGTGGCTGCGTGGACCAGACGCCTTGCGGAAGCCACTCGCGAATTGCATGAGGAGTATGCGGTGCAGCGCTGGCCGGAGACCAAGCGGCTGCTTGGGTTGCTTGTCAACAGTTCCGGGCAGGCGCACGCAAAGAACGCCAAGAAGATTGCGAACATCACACACGATCAGGATCGTCGTCTTGGAGCTTCGATTCTCGCCGCCTCGGCCGCTCACTCACCGGAGGCAGAACGCACTTTGCGCGAAGCCTGGAACGTTCAGGCGAGACAGCCAAGCTCTCTGGCCCGTGAGCTCCTCAAGAACTTCCCCAAGCGCGGCAAGGGCCG
>JBAXHG010000183.1:0-3005 GCA_037139015.1 Actinomycetes bacterium
TTGGCCAAGACTCCGGTCATGCTGATTGTGGGAGACCGTGAAGTTGAGTCAGGTGAAGTCTCGGTCCGGGAGCGCGGAAGCGGGGACGAGGGGGCCGAGACGGTCGTCGGTCTTCTGGAGCGTTTGAACCAACGCGTTCAAGACCGGACCGCCTGAAGTCCCGCCGCTGTTATGCTGATCAATGTTGAAGAACGCAGTCTCAGAAATCCAAGCATCTCAGTGACCTCCGGTCCGAACGCCTAGTGGCGGTTCCGAAGAGGTTCGACCGGCGGATGCCGGACCGTGATGACACTCGGATTAACGAGGGTATTCGCGTACCCGAGGTTCGCCTGATCGGGCCTGATGGCGAGCAGGTTGGACTGATGAAGACTCCGGATGCACTCGCATTTGCTCAGGAGCACGACCTTGACCTTGTTGAGGTTGCCCCAGACTCCAAGCCTCCTGTCTGTCGCGTTCTTGACTATTCGAAGTACAAATATGAGCAGGCCCAGAAGGTCAAAGCCGCGCGTAAGCACCAGCAGACCATCGTTGTGCGTGAGATCAAGTTCCGTCCCAAGATCGCTCAGCACGACTATGAAACAAAGGTTGGGCATGTAAAGCGTTTCCTTCGCCACAAGGACAAGGTCAAGATCACGATCATGTTCCGTGGTCGCGAAATGGCTCACCCTGACCGCGGTCGGGCGCTTCTGGAGCGCATTGCAGAGGAGCTTGTCGAACTCGCAGTAGTCGAGCAATCACCGCTTCAGGACGGCCGAAACATGACAATGATGATCGCTCCGTCCAAGGCACTTATTGCAGAGCTTGCCAATGCCGAGCGCGTTGCGAAGGATGGGGCCGCAACGGAAACTGCGCCGGCCGAGGAAGCTGCTCCTGTCGAAGTTCAAGCCCCGGATGCCCGGGAAACAGTGGACGAAACACCTGAAGCGGTTGCAGTTGAGATCGCCGAGCCAGACGCCACGGATTCGTCAGCTGAGCCGTCCGCGGCCGATTCTGATTGACTACTGTCCTCAATGCCGAAGATGAAGTCACATTCAGGAACCAAGAAGCGGTTCAAGCTCACCGGTACGGGCAAGGTCCGTGGCCGTCACGCCAACACGAGCCACATTCTTGAAAAGAAGTCCCAGAAGCGGAAGCGCCACCTCGGCACTGACGCAGTGATTTCTGACAGCGATGCTCCGCGGATCAAGCGGTTGCTCGGAGGTGCTGGTCGATGAGCCGCGTCAAGCGCTCAGTCCACGCCAAGAAGAAACGGCGTTCAGTACTTGAAGAGGCGAAGGGTTTCCGCGGCGACGCGCACTCCCACTACCGGACAGCGAAGGAAGCCCTTACAAAGGCCGATTCGTACAGGTACCGCGACCGTCGTAACCGCAAGCGCGACTTCAGAAGGCTCTGGATCATTCGTATCAATGCAGCTGCGCGCGAAAACGGAATGACCTACGGAAACTTGATTCATGGTCTTTCCCTCGCTGGTATTGAGGTTGATCGGAAGATCCTTGCTGATCTCGCAGTTCGCGACCCACAGGCATTCTCACGATTTGCAACCCGCGCCCAGGAGGCTCTCGACGCCTGACGCTTCGCGTCACAGCCGCCGGGACGCCAGCCAGGGCGCCGATCCCAAAGGGACGGCGCCTTTTTTAATCCCATGATCACCAGTTCAGACAACCCCGCAATCAAGGAAGTCAGAAGACTTCAGTCAAGCCATGCCCGGACTCGCTCCGATCTCTTCGTGGCAGAGGGCGAAGATCTCGCTGCTGTAGCCAGCGCAAGCGGATGGAATGCAGTGCACACGCTGGTGCGGGAAGGCAGTGGGCTGGAGGGGGATGAGGTTCAGGCTGAGTTGCTTGACTCAGTCTCTGCTCTCGGCTCGGGCACCCGGATCATCTCTGTCTTTGAGAAGCAGTTCGTCGACTCCCCGGGCGCCGGAATGATCATTCACCTTGAGGGGTTGCGCGATCCGGGGAATGTCGGGACTCTCATCCGGTCCGCCCACGCCTTTGGAGCGACGGCAGTGTCCTTTGGTGATCAAACCGCAGATCCGTACAACCCAAAGTCTGTGAGGGCTAGCATGGGCTCCGTTTTCGCGGTCCCACTGGTTGTCGGAGCAGGGATTAAGGATCTGCCTGGAGTCAAGGTTGGCTTGGTTGGCGGAGCGGCTGAGACGGCCGGCCTCCCTGATGAGGATGTGGTCCTGATCCTCGGGGCCGAGCGGCTCGGGCTGTCCTCGGCCACCCTTGAGCTGTGCAACTCAACCTGGTCAATTCCGATGCCAGGAGGGGCAG
Source organism: Actinomycetes bacterium (assembly GCA_037139015.1). Taxonomy (GTDB): domain Bacteria; phylum Actinomycetota; class Thermoleophilia; order Solirubrobacterales; family Solirubrobacteraceae; genus WLNJ01. The sequence goes on from JBAXHG010000183.1 coordinate 2,280, forward strand.
AATCGCTCAATGCGGCGGTCGCCTGTTCAATTGCCATGTACGCCGTCAATAGGATCCAATCCTCATGATCAAACGCATTGAGGAAATTCTGGCGGAAAGTGCTGCGGAGATAGCTTCTGCCACGACCTCAGTTCAGCTTGAGGATCTTCGGGTCAAGTGGTTGGGCCGGAAGGCCGAACTACCAAATCTTCTTCGGGGAGTCAGGGATCTTCCAGCCGAGGAGCGGGGTGAGGCGGGGAAGGCCGCAAACCAGGCTCGGGTTGAGCTTGAACAGCAGCTCGAGATCAAGCTCGGTGCGATTGAGGCCACGGAGCTTGCATCAAGGCTCGTTACTGACCGCACAGATGTGACGCTGCCCGCGAGTCCCGCTCAGTTCCCAGGAGGGATTCACCTCTTGACCCGGACCATGCGGGAAATTGAGGATGTGTTTCTCGGGCTTGGTTATTCGATCGCGGAAGGCCCTGAGATCGAGCTTGTTTCGTACAACTTCGACTCCCTCAACCATGACCCGCATCACCCGGCCAGGTCAGAGACCGACACTTTCTACGTGAACGACGAGGTGCTCCTGCGGACGCACACATCACCCGTCCAGGTTCGGTCCATGCTCAAGACCCCGCCGCCGCTGTACGTGATCGCCCCTGGAACGGTGTATCGCAGGGATGACGACGCCACTCACACCCCGCAGTTCCATCAGATAGAGGGACTTGCTGTTGATGAGGGAATCTC
>JBAXHG010000184.1:0-2965 GCA_037139015.1 Actinomycetes bacterium
TCGAGCAGCTTCTGGATGGCACTGATGGCGTCCGCGGCCCGCACGCTCACGATCGATTCCCTTGGCGGAATCCAAGTGGACAAGAGCGCGCACAAGTCATTTATCGAGCCGCGCGACGACATGTCGTTCAGCGTCACCTACGCGAACCTCGACCCGATTGCCCGTAATGACATGGATGTCATTGATGTCCTGCCGTTCAATGGGGATGGGACTGCGGTCGGTGGCGTACCGGGCCGCAACCCTGGGAGCAACTTCCACGGCAGGACGGTTCTCACCAACGTTGATGTCAACGATGGTGAGACTGTCCGTTACACGGATGCGGCGCCAGCCTCCGTTTATGCCCTGTACGACCCGAGCAATGGCGCGCCTGGCCACGCGGCTCTTCCAGCTGGCAAGGCGTGGTGCACCTCAGCCCAGATCACGGCAGGCGGTGCCGGTTGCCCAACGAGCATCGGAGCTTCAACAGCAATTCGGGTTACGCGCAACGGACTATTGGCGCCCCAGGAAGACCGTCGTTTCACTTATACGCTCGAAACGGTTGGCAACCGCTCAGGAGACATCTACTCAAACACTGCGGCACTCAGGTCATCGAGCCTCAAGCTTGGCGCTACCTCGGCCACCCGCACAACCCGCGTTGTAGCAAGCGCCATCGGCGACCTTGTCTGGTTTGACAAGAACCGCAACGGCAAGCAGGACGGGGGGCGTGAGCCAGGCGTGCCGAACGTCCGGGTCGTTCTGACCGGGACTGACAAGGAAGGCCGGGCAGTTCGGGTTGAGACGACCACAGATTCCAAGGGGCGCTACCTCTTCACCAGCAGCAGTGCTGCCGGGCAGACGGCAGGCGCATGGGATCTCGTCAGTGGCGATTATCAGGTGACCTTCCGCAAGTTGACCCTGCCAGCAGGCCACGGCTTTACACAGCGGCATGCAAATGGAGTGGCCTCGGAACGCAACTCTGAGCCCTACAGAGGCACTGGCCGCACGGCAGACTTCACTCTCGTTGACCCGACTCCAGACAAGGCAAACCATCGCTTCGTGATCGTTGACGCGGGGATTGTTGATCCACCGTTCCCGCCGACGCCGACGCCGCGTCGCCCGAGCAAGTCGCACTTCACCGGCTGACGCCCGCGCGGCGAGGCTGCCGCCGGTTGCCCGCGCGCCAGTCAGGATTGTTCGGCTCGGCTGTGAGGCGTGGGTATACGCTTACCGCTTGCTCCGTTTCCGGAACGCCCTTGTAGCCAGCCTGTTCATTTTCGGGTTGGCTGGTGGGGTCTCGTCCTGGTATTTCACTCAGGCCAAGGTGAAGGCTTCGGATGGGCGCAGCTGGACCATCGCCAGTGGGTCCAGCGATGCTCGCCTTGATCGCTCCGGACGGCTGGCTGTTAGTGAAAAATTCGGGGTGGACTTCAAGGGCGGAACGTTTCGCGGGTTTTACCGCGATATCCCGCTGGGCCCGGCCCAGACTTCTTCCGTGGGCGCGGTCGGCGACTCGGCCAACAGTGTCTTCAAGTCAGGTGGGAGCGCACTGCTTGGCTCCTATGGGGCGCCCGGTCTCTTTGGAACCACCGTGCTCGCAGAGGGGCGCAGGATCGTCTGGCACATTGACGCAACCGGCCACGATGCACTCTCGGCTACATATTCCATTGATCCCGTCGGCGACAGGTACAGCGATGCGGATTTCCTTGATGTCAGCATCTGGGGAGACCAGTGGGGGTCTTTCACCAAGTCTGTGAACGGGAGCCTGGTGTTGCCGACCCCATTGCCTGCCGGGGAGAAGGTCGCCGTTTCACCAGCATGGCTGGGAGTCAAGCCGCTGATCAGCCCCGACCGGACAACTGTCAGTGTCGCGGCGCGTGATGTTCCAGCCCATGAGGGGATCCGCGTGAAGATTCGGCTGCCAAAGGGTTGGCTTCCAGGCAAGGTAATCATCCAGCCGGGCAACGCTCCAAGCTTGCCGTCAGCAGGTCCATTTGAGAGTCTCCTGCGCGCGACTTCTCGCAATCCAGTCGTCCGCTTTGTGGCGTGGGCACTGCTGCTCCTTCTGATCGGCGAGGTGCCCATCATCGGATGGTTGCGGTGGAACAAGCGTCGCCTGCGTGACGGTGAATGGGCCGCCCCTGGGACTGTCTACGAACCGCCGGCGGGAAGGTCCCTTGTCTACGGACATGTCGCCGCGGATGAGACTGGTCCGTCGAGCGGAACCGCGCTCGTGGCAACGTTGATGGATCTGATCGCGCGCGGGTTCTATGCGCGCGACAACGTCAGGGATGAGAAGAGTGGCGACTGGCGGCTTCAGATCGCCCTTCCAACGGTCGAACGCACGCAAGCGGTCTATTCAGATGGGGAGCAGGCCGTTCTTGACTTTGTGGACTCGCTGCTGGCCGATGGACCGTGTGTAGTAGACGACCTTGACGGGCGGGTCGTGCCTGCAGTTCACAAAGCGGCCTTTCAGGAGATGCAGGGTCGCCTTCAAGCGGACGGTCGTGACTTCAGCTCACAGTGGAAGTCAAGCAACCTCTGGGTAAAGACAGTGGCTGTCCTATGGCTCGTTCTCTCAATGTTCGTCGTTTCTTGGCTCACTTCCCCGCTTAAAACGACCCCAGGGTTCTTCTTGATCGCACCGATTGTGTTCGGTCTTGCTCTTGGGTCTTGGCAGATGCGCTGCTGGCCTGTTGGTGACTTTGTGCGAACGCCACCTGCGATGGCAGAGATTCAAGGCGGATGGCGCGGTTGGAGGGATTTCATCCTTCACTTTGACCAGATGGAAACTGCCCCAGACTTGGGAGTGATCCTCTGGGAGCGCGCGTTTGCAGGCGCCCTCATGTGGGGTGTCGCTCGGGAGTTCGTCAACCGGACAAAGGTGCTGGTGCCCGACCTTGACCAGTCATCCTTGGCATTTGGCAACAGCGCCTACTTCTCAGTTGCGCTCGGCGACTCGATCTCGCACACTGCCGTTCCCTCCAGC
>JBAXHG010000185.1:0-2959 GCA_037139015.1 Actinomycetes bacterium
CGCTTGAACTCCGCAACAATCACTACTGCCTGCGGCATGACCGGACCTCCGACATGAAGTGCTCCGTCTCCGACCATCTCAGCCACGGGTGGTGCGGCTTCAGCGATGCTCGCACCAGCCAGCCGGTTGATGACGACACCAAGGGCCCCATCCTTGTCGTGATGCCCGATCAGAATCACCGCACGGCGAAAGTTGGGATCCATGATCGCCGGGCTTGCCACAAGGAATTGTCCACGGAGTGATTTCACTACCCCAATGGTCTCAACTTCAGGGCCTGCGTGTGTCGCCAACTGACAAAGCCTTTACTGCGGCCGCGCAGGCCACAGGGTGCCCGCGGTTGCTAAGCGTCTGGAGTAGCTGGACGGATGACCAGAAGGGGGCGGCTTGTCTTGTGAAGCACTGCCTCCGTGGTCGAACCAAGCAGGACGGATGCAATCGCACCATGACGCCGTGATCCGATCACGATCGCCGATGCATCGCGTTCCTCAGCGACCTTGAGAATTGTTGCTGCCACCGACGTCTCATCACGGGAGACCACTGCCTCTGCCTTGAGGCCGTTTGCTTGAGCAATGCCAACGCCTTCTGCGGCGATCCGCTCAGCGTGGTCCGCTTCACTCTTGTCAAGTTCCCTGACCTGCTCCATGTCCGGAGGGGGAACCGGGGCACCAAGTCCGCCTGGGATAGGTGCAACCGCAGCGTTCAGAAGGCCAGGCTCCCAAACCGTCAGAATCACGGCCTCGCTTCCCTCGCCGAGCAGGCCTGCTGCGCGCTCGACTGACTCAATGGCGGCTGGTGAGCCGTCAAAAGCGATTACGAGTGGTCCTTTTCCGTTTCCCATGCCCAAACCCTACCCCGACTGGCCCGTGAGCGCGAAATCAAAGAGGCCAAATCCGTAAGAGGCGTCTCTGCCGCGGGTGCCAACATCACGCGCGCTGTGATCAAGCGCGGCTCTGACAGAAGCTGGGGTGGGCCGGCTGAGAATTGACCAGACAAGCGCGGCCGCCCCGGAGATCATCGGAGCCGCCATTGAGGTCCCGCTCATCCGCACATAGCCACCATGGGCCTTGCAAGAGAGAATATTGGTCCCGGGCGCCGTCAGCTCGACATCGCGGTTTGTATTTGAGAAGTCCGCACGGTGCCCATTCGGGTCGGAGGCGGCCACTGAGATGACCTCTGGGTACGCCGCCGGCCAGGAAACCTCGGAGGGCCCGCTGTTGCCCGCTGCAGCAACGATTACGGCTCCACTGCGAGCTGCCGTCTGAATTGCAGTGTGGAGTGCGTGAGAGTCGGGGCCGCCGAGTGAAAGGTTCACAACCTTCGCTCCCTGAGCAGCCACCCAGGCGATGCACGCGGCAACGTCACCCGTGCTCCCCGATCCCTTGGCGGACAACGCGCGGCAGATGATCAGGGGAGAAGCTCCTGCGACCCCCGCAATACCCACGCCATTTCCTGTGGCCGCGGCAGCAATGCCAGCGACATGCGTGCCGTGACCATCGCCGTCCTCGCAGACCCCCGGCTTGACTCGACCAGCAGTTGATGCTGCGCAGGCGGTAATACGACCGTTGAGGTCCTCGTGTTTTGTGTCCACTCCAGTGTCCACTATTCCAATTGGCACGCCGATGAGCGCTGGAACACGGGTCAGTCCAGCCAACGCCCAGCCCTGCTCTGCGTGGATGAAACCCAGGGCCCATTGGGACGACTGCAAGGGGTCCAACTTGAGTGCGTGAATACGGCCTTCCGGTTCAGCCCAGGCGACACCAGGAAGCATCCGGATGCGCCTGGCCTCGGCCGCGGGGCTGCCGGCAACCCGGAGCCGCCGCACTGTCAACCCGGTCAGGGTTGTTCCGCCATGGGCGTGGAAGAAGGCGGCTTGAGCGATCCCGGGTTTGGCTTGGAACAGAACCCTTCCTTCAGCAAGTGCGTGAGGGGGTGAGATGAGCAGCAAAGGCAACGGGGCGAGCGAGCCAAGCAGAGCTCTTCGAAAATGGAACATGGATCCTCCTGAGGGTCGTGAAAAAGGTCACGACAGAGGGTCCATCAGCGAAGCGGGATTCAAGCCCGTTTCATGAGACTTGGCTCAGTTACTTCGCAGCTTTGCGCTTCGGTGTAACCGTGCGCGAACGAACATCTGCCAGCGCGGCAAGCAGTGCGGTATTGAACTCATGCGGGTGGGTCGCTGATGCCATGTGGTCAGCCTCGACCTCAAAGACAGTCGCCCGGAGGCCATCCGCAAGATGCTGCTGGAAGGTTGGTGAGATTGACTTGTCTCGGCTCGTGATCACCGACGCCGAAGGATGCTTGATTGAAGCGAGAAGTTTGCTCGCGTCATGCCTTCCCAGCTCCTTGCCAGCCTCAGCAATGTCTCTTGAACTGCCGCGGGAAAGCTCAGCAGCAACCCATTCTGACCTCGGATTCTTCGGGAAGCCCATCTGGCCCAGCGCCCGCTCGTAGGTGGCTACCCCGCCGATGCCAAGCGCAATACGGAGTGCTGGCATTGCTCGCCAGATTCGCTTCATTTGAGGGCTTGAGAACTGCGCTGAGGTTGCACACATCACAAGGCTTGAAACTGAGGCCGGATGCTTGTGCGCGAGTAGCTGGGAGATCGCTCCACCCATGGAGTAACCAACTGCCGTCGCCCCAACAGCGCCAGTCTCACGGAGGATTGCGGCGCAGTCATCGGCACAGTCGGAGAGGCGGAACGGCTTGCGACTCCGCAGGCCCCGGCCGTGACCACGATGGTCAATGGAGAGCACCCGGTAGCCAGCTGCGGCAAGTGGCTCATAAGAGAGCGCCCAGTTCAGGTCTCCACTGAACATCCATCCGTGGAGCAGCAGGACCGGATGTCCGTCGCCTCCGCTGTCACGAAGAAAGAACTCGCCACGCCCTGGGACGGCAAGGATGCTCGCGGGCGGGAGTCCAAGAGCGCCGAAGGGCCATGCGGAAGGGGATGGGGTCATAT
>JBAXHG010000186.1:0-2957 GCA_037139015.1 Actinomycetes bacterium
AGCCGGTGACCAGCCATCGGCACGTCAATCCGCTCCAGTTCAGCGACACGAAGTTCATGTCCGCAGAGGAGAAGCGGCGGGTGCTGGGGCACTGGGTCAAGTTCCTAGAGAGCGGATTCATACCGCACAGCTTCACGCAGGATCTTTATGCTCACCTCATAAACCACGCAAGTTTTATCGCTCATTTCAACCGTCGGGGATTCCATCAAGTCTATTTCGCCGATCCTTCGGTCACGAAACGGTTCCTCGACCAGTTTGACCGGGCAAAGGGATGCCGAAGCGTCGAATACGGGGACACCGGCTGGATCAGTGATGCGGATTACCGCGACATCAATGGGGCGATGGTGGATGCGGCCACGGAGCGGATGGGCGGACTGCGCCGTCTCACCCGTGAGCGGGAAATCTCCAAAAGGCGGATCGAACTCGCCATGGCCGCAGCGAACCTAAACCGTCTGCTGGCCGGGAAAGATAAGACAACGGCAACCGGAGGAGAACCATGATGAAAAAGAACTACAAGGTTTGGATTGAAATCGAAGAGTTGGACGCCAAGGGAAATCCAACAGGCAACGATGTGGGCATCCTGCCCGACAGTCTGGGGACCTTCCCCAGCCTCAAGCAGGCCACAGCGAAGGTGGCGAAGATCGTCAAGGAGCATGGGATCGACCCGGAAAATTCAGACAGCGTCAAGGTGGTTGCCAAGACAGGCCATGAACTCACGGGAGGCGGTCGGGCGAGAATGAGGCTTGCGATCAACGTCTCCTACGATTTGTACGGATGCAAGGTCGCCAGCCTCGAACAGATGCTGAACGATGCGGCCAGCCACCTTGCCAACGAGGGGCTACTTTCGGGGACGACCGAAGCCGAGGTGACGGAATGGGACGGCAAGGTGGAGGAATTGCAATGAAATCGAACGGAAGCATGAACGAAACGAAAAGGGAGGTCAAGATGAAGGCGAAGGCAGAGTTGACGGCGGAGTCGTTGAAGGCGGTCATTGATGAGAAGCATCCCTCAAGCATGACCCGGTTGGCCCATGAATTTGGGTACAAGGGATCGGTGAGCGGTTCGCTGGCAAAGAAGTTCCGGGCGTTGCTGCCCGGCATTGATGAACTTCTCAAGGGAACGGCGAATGCCAAGGGGAACGCCAACGGGAATTCCGAGGGGAAAACCGAGGTGGCAGTCAAGGGCAAGTCCAAGGATGTGAAAGCCATTAAGGTTGCCAAAGCGACAACCCCAAAGCCCGATAAGAAGTCCACCAAGGGGGCCACGATGGGCCACGTGAAGGCCGGTGAAGCCAAAGCGGGTAAATACCCCAACGACCCTCGGAATCCTTTTGTCCGCCCCACCAGCGCGTACCACATTTGCTTCAACATCCTGGCGGCCCACAAGGACGGGTTGGCGAAGGACAAGTTGCTTCAACTTCTTGGAGAGGCAACAGGCAAGGATGTCAAACACGCCGGGTACGATGCACAGGTTCTGTTGTCAGCCCACCCCAATGACAACGGGCTCTCGCATAACGATTCCCCGAGGCATAGGTCTTGTAGGCCGGGATTCTACGTGGTTCGCACCGGCGACAACGTGAAACTGATGGTGGACTGATTCGCCAATGAAACTTCGGCAACGTAACGAAAGGGTCTTGTCAAAATGAGCGACACGACGGGAGAACTACTGGCGGCGTTCGTGGCTGCCACAGAGGAGAGGAAGGCCGAAGCGCTCAAGGTGCTCAAGGGGTTGGCTGTCGCATCCGATCCCGTTGCTCCAAAACCTCTAGTCGGCCCCCTGTTGCTGGGAATGGGAGCGGCAGCGAGATTCCTTGGTGTTTCACGGGCCACATTGTGGCGTGCTGTTCAAGCCGGGGCTATTGAGAAAGTAGAGCTTTATGCAGGGAGTTATCGGATGCGGCGGGCAGACCTGGAGGAGTTGGCCACAAGGAGAATGCCTACAGGGGGATTCCTCATAAAGAGCCGTCGGGGTAGGCCTCGAAAGGTTCAGAAACAGACCGGCCATTTGGATACTACAGGGAAGACCAATAACAGTGATTGCGGAGAACGGGAGGTAAAATGATCGTCATAACCATAGAAGGCGGCATCATCCAAGGTATTTCTTCAGATGACCCAGTGGATCAGGGAAAAGACGTTGCTGTAATCGAGTACGAGACAGAGTGGGCAAATCCAAAGAAGGTCCACAAGGTGCCACAGGGGAAAGGTGAGACGACTGATGCGACCATCGAACGCGCGAAGGTTGGCGTCCTGTTCCGTCCTGTGGCCAAGTACCTGAAGACGGCGAGGTTCTGATTTATGAAGCACCCATTCAGGGACTACACCACGGAACAGGCTCTTGAACTCGCCCGGCAATGCAAGTTCGGGCCTCTGCCCAGGGACACGAATCCGACACCGACCATGGACGAAGCCATTGAGATTATCCGCAACCACCCAACCATGAAGGCGTGCAACTGGATCACGGGACAGGTCGCCATCGAAGTCCTGCGATTGGAGCGGGGCGAGGAGGTCGAGTTCTTATGAAGAAACCGGCGAGACAGGAGAATTGCCCCAAGTGCGGCCAGCCGTTCGACCCCAAGGAAGATCAGGTGGTCGAGTGCCCCCGTTGCCACATCGAGGGTTCCACCAAGTGCTGCAACCCCGCCGGACAGAACTGCGTTTGCACGGAATGCGAGGAAAGGGATTGCAAGGGTGAAGAGGACCGATGAAAGGTCTCCTTGAGACGATGATGCCAATGGCGGTTTTCCTGCGCATCAAAACGCTTGAGAAGCAGGGCGGGCCTGCCCCCGAGGACATGGCAAAGATTCAGGAGACCTCGGACATGCTGGGCGAGCATGGCGATGTCCTGCTCCACGGACGCGAGCGCGGAGGCCACGGACCGCACCGGGCGGAATTGCGGCCGCCTCTCCGAGACGCTCGCGTATTGGGCGCAGCCGGAGAGCACGAGCGCAATGGAAAGAG
>JBAXHG010000187.1:0-2955 GCA_037139015.1 Actinomycetes bacterium
AGAAGAATATGCCCTTTGCAATCCACAAAATGCGTGGCATCCACCCACGCGCTGCCGTTCCATCGAAGCCACTGCTGCCCATCCCATTTCAGGTTCGGGTCGTCTGGCGGCTGGGTCATCTGCCACTTCTCTCTGGGAAGCCTTCACGTGCGCGCACTCGGGCGTGTCCCAATCTTGACACAGCGGTTTGTGGACACTGCGATGTCGGTGCCCGACCATCAGTCGTCGGATCTCGCCCTGCCGCATCCAGGCCCGCTCAGTTCGCTCCTCCCGCCGGTCCGAGGCGTGACTTGGATCTGTGTCCGAATGCGATCCTTCAGCGCAGGAACGTGAGAGATGATTCCAATCATCTTTCCCTCCTGCTGCAGATTGGACAGGGTGTCCAATGCAGTGTCGAGCGCGTCCTCGTCGAGGGTCCCGAAACCTTCATCAAGGAACAGGGAGTCCACCCGGACATTTCGGCTCGCCATCTGCGACAAGCCAAGGGCCAGCGCCAGACTCACGATGAAGCTCTCGCCGCCCGACAGATTCTTCGTCGACCGCATCTCACTCCCCTGGTAGGTGTCGATGACGCTCAGCTCCAGCGGGTGCTCGTCGTCATTGACCAGCAGGTAGCGATCGGTCATCCGCACCAACTGCTGGTTGGCGTGCCCAATCATCATCGAGAAGGTCAGACCCTGGGCAAAGTTGCGAAACCGCTTGCCATCGGCGGAACCGATGAGTTCGTGAAGGTCGTCCCATCGGGCGCAGTCCGCCTTCTTCGCATCGATCGCCGCCACCTTCTGCAGCGCTCGTTCCTTGGCTCGCTCATTGCTATCCAGGCGGGAGTTGATGCTGCCCACCTCTTGCGCGAGCCCCTGGCTTTCCTGCTTGTGCGTGGCTACACGCAGACGCAAGTCCACCAGGGACTCACCGGTGATACTCCTGCTCTGCTGGAGTGTCAGGGCCGTCGCCTTCTCTTCGTGCAACGACGTCAGCGACGCGAGATCGTGGGCAAGCTGAGCCGATCGCTGAGTCAGTGTCTTGCGCTCATCAGCAGGCATGCTGGCGGCCCGGTAAGCAGCCTCGTCAGTGAAGGCACTCTGGCCCAGACGTTCACCGAAGGCGCCCTCCAGCAGGGATAGCTGCTCGCGGCGTTGGCCGGTGGAGGTCCCCAGAGCGTCGACGCGAGCTCGCACTTGTTTCAACGCCTGCACCGTTTCCGTTGCCTGCGAACGAGTGTGCTCGACCTGCTGACTGGCGTTCTTCACATCCTCATCAAGGCGTCGTTGTTCGTGGTGCGGGTCCGCCTCACCGAACAGCGCTCGTCGTTCACCCTGAAGGGCCTTGAGTTCGTCGGTGCGGCTAGCAAGCTCAACAGTCCGCGCCTGCAGATCTGAGTCCAGATCATCGATCCGCGCACCCCGAAGCGCCAGCGCCTGCTCAAGTTGGGCAATTGCCGCGTTTAGGCCCACCAACTCATCGGAGCGGGATATCCAGTTGCTCCTGCGGTCGTCAAGTTGCTGCTGAACGCGGTCTAGGTCGTCGCTGTTGCCATCACCGATGGATACGGCGTAATTGGAGAGCTCGCCTTGCAAGCCCGTCAGCAGTGTCTGGCGACGTTCGCCGAGCCCCGCGGCTTCCACAGTGAGGCGGGCAAGGTCGCCGACGGAGGAGGTCTTCGCGAAGTCGGCCTGTGCCTCGGTGCCGTGCGCGTCGTTGACCTCACGCTCAGCCTCCCGCACGGTCTCACGAAGTCCGGCCACGGTGTTCTCGAGCGCTTCTGCGGTCGTGATTGTCTGCGTAACGTTCGCAAGGTCCTCAACCGCGCTCTGACCCAAATCCGTGAGCCGGCGCGCCAGATCAGGTTCGGCCACGTCAACCCTCGCCTGCGCGCAGAGAGCCTCAAGGCCGTTCCGGTTCGCAACCCGGGCGGTCGCCAAAGCTTCTTGCTGGTTCGAGTTTGCCTCGAGTTCCTGACCACGACGCGCAACAGCCACAGTTGCAGCGGTCAGCTCGGTGGCGACCTGCGCGCGTTGCGACTTCAACAATGCAAGCCGCCGATCGGTGTCGCTGGCTTCAGGGACGTTGCCCTGCGCGAACGGGTGCTCACGTGAGCCACACAGTGGACACTGCGATCCATCCTGCAACTGTTGCCGCGCCTGAGTGAGGTCATGGATCTGATTGAGCAGCCGCAGCTGAACCTCGAGATGATCGATCTCTTTGTCCAGGACCTCCTGCTGTGCCACCAGCTCGGCACGGCGACTTTCACTGGTAGCAACCTCGCCTCGGAGTTCAGCGGCCTTCAAGCCGAGAGAGTCGAGCTGATCGTCGGCGCTGACCACGGATTCCGCCAAGGTCAGCGCCTGCTCCAAAGTGTCCTTGCGAGCGGTTAGGGAATCCTTCTTCACCCGCCATTCAGCAAGGCTTTGCCCGTGCAGCAGCGACTGAATCGATAGGCGCTGCCGATCCAACTCGGTCTGTACGCTAACCAGCGCCACTCGCTTGGCAGCACTGGCCGCGGACGCCTGCTCCCATCGCTCAGTTGCCTCGACCACCGCCAGCTGTGCCCCGGCGACCTCCTGCTGCTTGTCTTCGAGTTCGGCGTGAACAGCCTTGACGCCAGCGAAGCGGGCACGAATACCGGCGAATTGCTCGACCAGGCTCTCGTCGGATTGGGTGTCGCTCACAAGCTGCTGCAGATCAGCCTGTTTCGCGCGTGTATCCGCCAGCTCGGCCGCTTCCATCTGCTGCTCAGACCGCTGTTTTGCCTGCTCGCTCGTGAGGTCGGTGACCAGCTCGCTCATGTCGGCGATCGGTCCGTGCTTCTCGCCGATCTGAACATCGAGGGTGCGAACCCGCTCGATCAATGGCAATGCTTTAGCTAGCGCGGCCTTGGCGCTGCTCAAGGAGGTCTCAGCCTGCTGATGCAACTCCGTCGCCTCGGTGGCGCGCCGGGCATTCTCGTCGATGCTG
>JBAXHG010000188.1:0-2954 GCA_037139015.1 Actinomycetes bacterium
TTTCATCCGGATGCGATCTACATGATCCTCGGGCTGATGGGTTACGACCCGGACGGGATTGCGGAGGATCAGCCAGCAGCGGATGTTCGAGGATGGTTCATCCGAGCAGGGGTTTCAGAGCAGACCCAAATTGAGGTGGTCTGAAAATGGGGGAGGGAATGGTCCGCGTTGCCGTCGCCCAGAACCAGCCAGAGGCGGAGATGCTTGCTGCGCGTCTGGAGAGTGCCGGTATCCCAGCGCTACTCCTGCGTTCCGGGGGCTTTGACGTTCCCGACTTTCTTGCTGCGGGCCCTAGGGACGTAATGGTCCCGGCATCAGCAGAAGCGGATGCCAGGGCCCTGCTTGGTACTGAGTCCGGCCGTTAGCGGCTAGACGTAGGCTGGAGCGCGCCTGTTTGACCGCTCAACGATGCTGGAGATCTGCTCAGCTGCTTGGTCAAACTCAGTCTCTGCGAGAACCGGTGTTCCTTCGAATGGAAGGTCACGCGTGATCTCGGCCCAGATTGAGCCGTTTGCGTACTCATCGTTCACGCGGACCGTTACAGGGCGCGGGATCCGGTGCGTACGGAGCAGGACAAGGTGGAGTGGATCTCGGCGACGCCAACCGAGACGGCGCTCAGCATAGTCGGGAGCCCAAACATGGAATGGTGAGAGCTCGTTGAGGATCCTGCGGTCAGTGATGGTCCACTGTTGGACGGCTTCGGCCCAGGCGCGGATTCGGATCCGGTCTGGCTGAGGGAGATGACCCTCTGGGGCGATCTCAACAGGGGCGGGCTCGCCGTCTGTCCAAACGCCTTCTTCCATTGCCCGTTCAAGCTCTGGCTGGTGGCTTTCCCGTACAAGGTCAGAGCGGTGAAAGTCAAAGGTTGGGTAGAGGAAGAAACGCTCATGCTGGAGTTCCTCTTCGCCACCTCGGCGAAGTGCCAGGAGCTGCTCACCTTCGGCGAGGGCTCGGACTGTGACTGACCATTCCTTGTATGAGATAGGCATGTAAATTCCTGAGCTATTTGGGGATTTTTAAGATATTTCCGTCCGAGACCTCTGCTAGGTGCTCGTTGACGGGTGAGTCAATGATTCTACGCAAATCGGCACGAAATGCAAGTACTTTCGGGCCTATCCGTGACCAAAATCACACTAAGCACACCATTGCGGCGTGTTTGGAGTGCTCAATCCACCCTTTCAGTCAGATGGTTTCCTGGCCTATGAAGAAATCTGAATTGCAGGGAAGATCGACCGGCCCAGCTGGCCTTTGCAGCACTTCGACATGGCAAGTGCTGGGGTGGAGTCCGGGTCGGCCAAAGCCTCTGGCCAACCCGGCTGTCTCCTCCCAATCAGGCTGCCGTGGCGAGATGATGCTCGGTGGCAGCCAAGTGCTGGTGCGACGGGCAATAACCGTTGTGAGCCAGCGGTACCCTTTGACAAGACGTTCCCCGCCGCGTTGTAGCGCGACACTGGATCGGATTGCCATTCAGGTCATATCCCGTCTTCGGCAGCTGGGATACGTACTGCGTTGCGACATTCATGTGTCCTTCAACTGTTTCCCAGACTTTGCGCTGAGACCCGAGCGGGAAATAGGCCCGGATTTCACAAAACAGCGTCTTCGCCGGCTTGGCGAAGTACTCGCGATCATGCATCAGGCGCTCGAGATTTTCCTCGCATGCCTTCAACACTCGCAAATGGTTAGTTCCATCCAGATCGCCATAGCGATCGGGCAGAATGTCACCCGCGACTGACCTGTAAATCGAACGGCTGACTTGATAGAGCATTGTCCGATTCCCCTCCTGGAATCAGAACCCCGGTACTGCCAATGCTAACAACGGGACCTTAAGAAAGTTGCGCGGGGGTGATCAGTTGCTCCTGCGCCCCTGCCGGGTTCCAAGGAACCATGGTCGCTGCGGCGTCACCGACGAGGGAGGAATGGTGTAAATCCAGGGCCGGGAGAATCTCGGGGAAGTCCATCCGTCTGTGGGCCCCACGACTTTCCTCACGGACAAGTGCACTGGCAGCCACCAGACGGGCGAAAGGATGTTCATCCTCAAGCAGCGACTCAAGGCCTTGTTTGTCACGCATTAGGCCAGCATTTGCCCAGAGAGCTGCTCTGGTCTCATCTGTCGGCATTACTGGACCGCCGCACTCGACCTGTCGCACAGGTCCGGCCGGATGCGCTCTCGTCTCAAGGCTTGCAATGGCTGCCCGGCGGCCAAATACGAAGCATTCAGTCAGAGAGTTCGAGGCCAGCCGGTTAGCTCCGTGGAGTCCGGTGCATGCAGACTCCCCAATCGCGAAGAGTCCAGGGAGCGTTGACTGCCCATAAAGGTTCGTCTGAATCCCGCCCATCAGGTAATGGGCGGCGGGAGCCACTGGAATCAAATCCCTTGCCGGGTCAAGATCGCATTCAAGGAGCGAGGCAACGATGTTCGGAAACAGCCGTGGGTCAACTGATCTCATGTCAAGAGCGACAGAGGAAGCACCCGTTTCGAGCAGGCGACTATGGATTGCCAGTGCAACCTCGTCGCGTGGGGCCAACTCATCAACGAACCGCTGCCCATCTGCGTCGACAAGCACTGCTCCTTCGCCGCGGATTGCCTCCGTGATGAGCATCCCGTCCCTGCCGATTCCACCGGCCAAGGCCGTCGGATGAAACTGCACCATCTCCAAATCCGCGAGTGCGGCACCTGCAGCGTGAGCTACAACGATTCCCCTGCCGACCGTGGTCCGGGGGTTGCTGGTCCGCTGCCACATGGCGGCAGCACCACCAGTGGCGAGAATTACGGCCCTCGCCTCAACGTTTTCGCCTGATGCAAGGTGGACTCCCCTGCAGGAGGTCCCATCGCTAAGCAGCGCGTCAACGCGTTGGTCCTCAACGATTGTGATGAGCGGGGATTCCGCTGCCTTGGCAGAAAGGGCTCTGGTGATGCGTCGGCCCGTGGCAGCGCCGCCTGCGTGAACGATGCG
>JBAXHG010000189.1:0-2906 GCA_037139015.1 Actinomycetes bacterium
CAGCAATGCATCAGGGATCAGGCGGAAGGAAGGGAAGGTGACTGTCTCTTGGATCGGGAGGACACCTTGACGGCAGTGTTCAATTGACAAGATGACATCCGGTTGCTTGAGCAGCGCGGAGAGGTCCCTGTGGACTGACGCATCGAGCCGAACTTCGTTGGCGAGTTTGGTTGGGGCTCCAAGCACGATCGCTCCCGCAGCCCCGAGGGCCATTGCGGCAACTCCTGCGATTCTCCAGATCGTTGAGTCCTTGGTTGGAAGCGCAGCCCAACCTCCAAGTGCATATCCGGCAAAGAGCGCGAGTCCAAGGTCGCAGAGGAGCAGGTAACGGGGAAGCAGTGTGAGCCCGGCGATGGTGATCAGCAGTGCCATCCCAAGCCCGACGGCTACGAGTCCTGCTGGCACAAGTAGATCTCGCTTCTTGCGTTGGCGCCACGCCAGTCCTGCGCCAATCAAACCGAGAAGAGTTGCCGGGCCTCTGATGCCACCGAGCAAGGCCGACCCTGCGGCGTGAACCGCACCGCCACCACCCTCAACGGCAAGGTTGCGGGCAGTAGTGAAGGACAGGAAAGGGTTGCCTGTCACTGCTGCGTCAATGCCAAACCAGACAAGTGCCGGCAGGACCGTTGCTGCAAGCAATTGGATTCGGGCAGTACGAGGTGCGGAACGCCAGCTGAAAACGAGCAGGAGCCCAGCAATCAGCCATGCCTCGGGCCGAAGAAGGCCTGCCAGCGCGAGTGGGAGCCAAGCAGCAGCAGCCTGTTTGCGCTCCACGGCAAGGATGGCGGCGACGGTGACAAGCAGCAGGAACCAAACATCCAGATAGCCGCGGAGGGCCTGCAGGAGAAGTCCGTAGGCGCCTGCCATCAGCACCCACGCGAGTGCGCCTGGAAACCATGTCTCAAAGATGTTCAACGACAGCCGCTTCAGTGCGGGCAGCAGCGCGAGCAGGGCGCAGAGCGTGATGGTCAGGAATGCCGCGTTCTCAGCAGCAGGACCAAAGAGGGCAGCTATCAGGCCGATTCCAAGCAGTAGCGGGTGCTCTGTGGGCGCTGCCCATGCGTCGAAAGTTGGTTTCGTCCCTTCAAGAACCTGATTTGCCCAAACCAAATGCCATGACGAGTCGTAGCCGGCTTGGGCTCCGGAGAAGTGGACGGTCAGGAAAGCAACTGCGGCGGCTGCGGCTCCACCGAGGACAAGGATCCCAGTTGGAATCTGACCGCTTCGCTTGGTGCTCATGTGGCCGGTGCGACCTCGGCCGCTGGTTCATCCGGAACATCGCGTCCGACTCTTCGCGCCTCACGTTGGGCGCGGCGTTGTTCAAGGGTTAGCGGCACTGGCAGGCCGATCGCCAGCGCAAGGATCACCCATGTAATTGGGTCCTCAAAGAATGCGGCGTAGGAGAGCGAGTGGATTATCAGAGCGCCCAGGCCAGCTGTAACCGCCATGCGAGCGGTTGACGAACGGGCACCTTCGATTGCGCGCAGGAAGGCAGCCACGATAAGCAGGAGGTAGACGGCCAACCCGATCAGACCCTCCTCAGCTGCAGCCGTGACCGGAGTTGTATGCGAGGCAGACACAGCAGTTGGCGCACCGCTCCGAGTCTCTTGGCGGTAGGCCTTGGAGAATGAGCCTGATCCCCAGCCGGCGATTGGTCTCGCTGCGAACAGGTCGATCCCGCCACTGACGAGATTGGCATGTCCACTGGATTCATTGTTGAGGACTCGAAGCGAGTGGATCTTCACACCAGTACTTGAAGGCGAGACAACAACAGCGGAGATAGCAACGACTGCCAGAAGGACTGTCAGCAGACCCACCTTCCATGGGCTCCAACGAAGAGCGGCGACGATCGCAAGCCCCGCGAGGAGACCAACAAAGCTCGACTGGGAGAGGGTCATGACCATCGCGGCAAGCAGTACCGCGAGCGAGCCACAGATCATCGCGAGGTTTCTTCCGCGCTTTGAGTCCAGAAGAGCGGCACTCAAACCAACCATCACGAGCATCAGGAAGCGTCCGAAAATGTTCGGGTCAAAGAACACCGAGTTCACCCGGAAGTAGGTGTGGAACTGGTTGCTGATCAGCAGCTTGGGGTTCAGCAGGAGCGTTTCCGTCCCGTATTCAAAGAATGCGATCCCGCTGAAGATCAAAGCGAGTCCAACAAGGATCAGCCCGCAGCCCCGAACCAATTCACTGGTCCAATTGACTCGAACACAGAGAGCAAAGAGAACGCTGAACGGTACGTAGAAGAAGACTGCCTGTTGGATTGCCTTGCTCGGGTCACCAGACCAGAGGGCGGCAATTCCAAAGAGGAGCAGCCATCCGGCGATCGCCCATTCGAGAAGGGATGGGCGCTTGGCAGTGTCCTCTGAAGTACGACGGATCAGTGGAACCGCCCATGCCGCAGCACCTGAGGCAACGACCAGGTAGAGCGGCAGGAGAAGGTTCGCTGTGTCTCCCCCGACGGCAATTGGAAGTCTGAATGGCAGTGCGAGTGCGACCAGGAACGGGAACACGCGGGGGTTGCCAGACAGCACCCATCCGAGGCCCGCGACAATTCCAAGGCCAATCAGGCCGAGTGCGACAGCGATCAACGGTGAGCTGTGAATGATCGAAAGCTGAGGTGAGTCACTCAGGTCTGCGATCAACAAGGCGGGCGCCAGCCCGAGGGCAAGGAGGGCAAGTATTGCCTTGGTTCGTTCTCGTGGTGCAACCAGCGCGCTGGCAGCAAGAGCAGTGACCAGCACTACTCCGACCTTGGAAGTGGGGCCCGTCAGGGCGGCGATTAGAGGCGTCACGGCTCGCAGAGTTTACGCCCAACCCGCCCGGAGGCCGCACCATTGGCTACCGTCTTGCCTCGTGAAGGTCCCTCTCGCAGCAGCCTCAGTCATGGTTCTGCTCCTGTCCGG
>JBAXHG010000190.1:0-2900 GCA_037139015.1 Actinomycetes bacterium
GCAGTCTCTGCAAATGCTGGGGTGGCAAGTGCAGCGGAGCAAGCTCCGGCAACAAGTACCGCTGACATCAACCTTTTCACCCCTTGAAGCTTAGTCCTCTGGGGCCTAGAGGCCGGAAGTTGTCGGTGAAGCCTCAGGCGCTGCCGATCGGATTGCCAAATCCTGCGTACATGGCGTCAACTACACCGTCTGGGTTGTCTTCCTGAAGGAAGTGAGATGCGTTCTCAATCATCACGGGCTCTTCAGCCGTCGGAATCCGCTTGGTGAACCACTCGGCTGCCTGCGGGAAGGGGAACATTGGGTCGCTGTCACTGAAGGCAACAGTGCAGGGCTTATCCATGGCTGAGAGCACTTCCATGGCCGCTGCCATCTCTGCTGCGCCTGGGTCACTGGCTTCGAATGGAACGAGGAGTGGGAACTTGGCCGGGCCTGCTTTTGACTCGGCTGTCGGCCATGGCGACTCGTAGGCAGCGACGACCTCATCGGAAAGATCCGTCTTGGTCGCGCCTTGGAGGATGAATCCAATCGGCAGGTCAGGAGTCTTCTCAACAAAGTTGCGCCAAGCGGCAAATGCCTCTGACCCGCCGGCAGTGGCAAGGCTCGTGTTCATGATGAACACGCGACCAACCTGATCCATGTGGTCGGCAGCCCACTTGAGGCCAAGCAGTCCTCCCCAGTCTTGAACGACAACTGTGGCGTCTTCAATTCCGTCGAGTGCTGCCAAGTGAGCGGCGAGGCTTTCGGAGTGGCTTGCGTAGGTGTAGAAGTCCATGTCCTTCGGCTTGTCTGAGCGACCAAAGCCAACAAGGTCAGGGCAGACAACGCGGTGGCCATCGGCGATCAGGCGCTTTGCCATCTTGCGATAGAGGAATGACCAGGATGGCTCGCCGTGGAAGCAGAGGACGAGTGGTCCCTCGCCCTCGTCAATCCTGTTGAGGCGCAGGCCGTTGACTTCCGTGTACTTGGGTGCCCACGGGTAGTCCGGGAGATTTTCAAAGCGCTCGTCGGATGTGCGGTAGACGTCCATTGTGAAAGGCCTCTTCTCTGCTCGTTAAAGGTTGTGACGCGATGTTACGACTTGCGGCCCAAGGGCGCAATTCATCTTCCCCACTTGGATGAAGAACCCGACTCAGCCGCAGGACTGCCGGGCAACAATTTGCCTGTAGCGACGCATGGTTGATGTCTTCATGTCCTCATGCGTCTGGTTGCGCAGTGAGCGGACCCGCTCGTGGTGAAAGCGCGACTTCAGGCTTTCATTGTGCCCGATGATGTCTCGGATCTGGATATGGAAGCTGCAACGCAGAAAACGGGTCAGGCGAATTGAGGCTGTGAGCTGAGCGTGGTTGCCCATCACTCCCCCATCAGACATTCCAACGTGTTCAATGCCGATCGCGTGGTCGTTAAGGCCCACGGTGTGGCGGCACATGAGGCCGAGCGGCACGAGTTGAAGGATTCGCCCTCTGGTGTCAATCAGGTAGTGGGAGCAGACAATCGGAAGCTCATGGAGCTCCGGGTCCGGCACATCGTGTGAGAAGTAGCTGAGCACCGAGGCTGTGTCAGTGCTCTGCGTCCAGTGTTCAACAATCACCTTCGGGACCAGTTTGTTTGTCCTGACCCCGTAGTGCCGCTTCGCATAAGCGGCCATTTCGCTCTTGCGCTTGGGCCCGTAGGGAATCCAGTTGTGGCGGATAGGCGGGCGCTTCGGGGCCGCCGCATGGGCAACCGGGACTCCCCCAGGAGCGGCGAATGAGAGCGCCGCCAACAGCGCTGAAAGGGATCCGATCACACCATTAAGGCTAGCGCCCAAAATTGTGGGCGCCTTGTGTCAGTCGCGTTCGACTGGCGGAATTACCGCGCCAATGACCCAGAAGATTGGAATTGGAATGCCGAGGAGGAACATGATCCAGTGGCCTTTGCGCAGGCTTGTGATGCCAAGAAAGATGAGGGCGAGGATGTAGACGACGGCAAAAAGGCCATACATGCCGTTTCCGAGTGCGAGTGTCATTGATGTTCCCTTCAAGGTTTGTGAGTGGTGCCCAAGACTAACCGCCCACCCGGTGTCAGATAAGGCGAGATTGGTGAGTCCCTCCCCTTGTAACGCAGTCGAATGAAGGGAGTCCTATGTGGACGATCACAACACGAGGTTTCTATTCCGTTGTAGCCCATCGCACCAAGCCCGACACGGTGCTCGTCCGCGGCCGTGTACGCGATGACATTGAGGCATTGGGCGACCTGATCCCGGACCTTGAGGTCTTTGAGGACGGTCACGCCGATTACCGCTGGCGCGCAATCGTGCCCAAGGCCGATTGGCTCGCTGCGCTGAACACCATGGCCGACGAAGTTGACTACGACAACTTCAAAAACGCTGTTGCCAAGCGACAGGGCTCGGAACGCGCGCACCTCTACCACGACGTGTGGAGCGTGCTCTATCGCCTTCAGGGCGACCTCGTCTGAGGGCTGCTTTCAGGCGCCACCCTCGGGTGGTGTCAGAAGCTGGGCTGACGGAACGTCTGGTGTCTCATGACTGACACCAAACCGATCTCCAAACTTCCCAACATTCCCAGCCAACTGAAGGTAAGCCCGGCGACCGTCACTGGCGTTGCCGGCGCTCACGCGTCTATGTACGTAGACAACATCTTCACGGCCACTGCTGCCGAGGAAGGGCTGCATTGCCTCCGCGCCGCCAACTGGGTAACCAAGGCAACCAACCACTGGGAGTTGGACGCGGAGATGCTCGCCAGCTTGAAGTGGAGCTATCAGCCTCAGGAGATCCTCTACCGCGTCCTTGACGGACTCGCCCAGGTCGTTGGCGACTCGGAGACTGTGCGCGTGCGGATTGCAGCACCAAGTCCTGCAGCCGCCAAGGAGATTGAAAAGTGGGTGCGCAGCCGCATGCCCGA
>JBAXHG010000191.1:0-2867 GCA_037139015.1 Actinomycetes bacterium
TGGAGGAAACCGTTCTTCTCAAGCCCGATGTCGACGAATGCCGCCTCAAGCCCTGTGACCACGTTGTCGACTTTGCCCTTGTAGACATTTCCGACAATTGACTTTGTGGTCCGTCGCTCCAAGTAGAGCTCTGCAACCTTGAACTTCGGATCGGGGCCTTTTTTGGGCTCCGCTGCTACATCAACTTGGCCGTCGGCTTCGAGCAGGGCAACCCTGGTCTCGGCCTCGTCTCCACTGACGAGAACATGTTTTCTCATTGATAAATCCTTCTTCCTGTTGTTAGACCCGAACCCTCGTCCGCACCGCCGCCGCGGCGGGGTGTGCCGCGCGTAGGTGGACGGACTGAAGTAGTCCGAGTGCCATAAGTGTGGTGAGTATCGAAGAGCCCCCATAACTCATGAGGGGCAGCGGTACTCCCGTAATCGGCATGATCCCGAGGGTCATGCCTATGTTCACGAAGATCTGAAATCCGAGCATCGCAACGATGCCCGCACACAAGAGTGAACCAAACCCGTCGCGTGCGAGGAGCACGAGACGCACAGCACGCCAAAGTAACAGCGCATATAAAGCGATCACCAGAGCGGCGCCAACAAACCCCCAGCGCTCTCCGATGACGGCAAAGATGAAGTCGGTGTGATGTTCCGGGAGGAAATCCAAACCGGTCTGAGTGGCTCCGACGGTACCCCGGCCCAACCGCTGTCCAGACCCAATGGCAATTAGCGATTGGTTGACTTGGTAGGTGGCCTTGGCTGGATCCGCCGACGGGTTTATGAAGCCGGTGAGTCGGTCCACTTGGTAGGGCCGAAGGAGGTTAATTCCAGCGGACGGCAGGACAGACAGCACGAGGACAGCTGCAATGAGCACCCCGGCGACGACAGCTAGAAGGTGGCGCGTTGGCGCTCCCCCCGCCGCAAGAACCGCGCACCCAATTGTCATGTACACCAGCGCTGTGCCGAGGTCAGGTTGGAGAGCGACAATCCCCGCTGGAAGAGCTGCGATGCCAAGCAGCCTGAGCGTGGTGCGTGGGTCGGACATTCTTCTTGCGTACTCAACTCCAAAGCCAGCAATCGAAACGGTCAGCAGGACCTTGCCAAGCTCAGATGGCTGCAACTGGAAGAAGGGAAGACTTATCCACCGGGTCGACCCGCGAGTGTTCGCAGCAAAGGCGAAGACTAAGAGGTTTGAGAAGATCAGGAGCCCCCAGACAAGCCGTCGGTATTGCTCGAATACCCTGTAGTCAATCCGGGTCAGAATCGCTGCGATAACCAATCCCCCTGCTGCGTAAATTGCTTGGCGATTGGCGAAATACCCGGGATTGCCCGGAACGTCGTGTTTGGTCGCTCCTGAGATTGCAAGGTACGAGATCACTGCCAGCCCGATGGCACCAAGGATGATCCACGGATCAATCGCGGGGGCCGAAAAACTCCGACGACGCGTCGGCTGAATTGCATCCTCAATTGATCTGCGGCCGATCGCGCTCACAGTGTTTTCGAACTCCCTGCTACAAGCTTCTTCTTCACACCAAGCCACTGTGAAGCAATCAGGCGGGCGGCAGGAGCTGCAGACGCTGCCCCGAAGCCACCCCGCTCAACCGTCACGACAATCACGAGTGGCCTGACCCGGTCGGGAATGTAAGCGGCGTACCAAGCCTGGTCGGCCTGTCCCGCCCTCTGTGCAGTTCCCGTCTTGCCATAGATCGTTCTCCCGAAATTTCCAAATACATCCGCTGAGGTGCCACCCGGCGCCATTGCCGCCTGGCGAAGCCCTTCAAGGATTGCATCTCGGTCCTTGGTCGAAATGTCAATCTTGCGACTCGGGGCACTCCGCACCGCTTGGAGAACAAGCCCTTCGTCATTCCGAACATCCTGGGCCACGCGAGGCTGCACGACGGTGCCGCCATTCACCAGAGCTGCGTATGCCACGCCTAGCTGAAGCGGACTTGCAAGAAAGTCCCCCTGTCCAACAGCCAGATTTACGCTGTCGCCAATGCTCCAGCCACGGCCATCCGACAGCCCACACGCGTGTCCCCGTTTCTTGGCACATTCAGCCTCCAGCACCTTTCGTTCGTCACGCCAGTGGGGTGTGGGAATCGTTCCCCCTACCTCGCCCGGAAGGTCAATCCCCGTGAGCTGACCGAAGCCGAGTTTCCTGGCCCACTCCTGAATTGGACCCCCAGCCGCTTTGGTGCTGTTGAGCTTGGCTCCAAGCCGGTAGAAGTACACATCAGAGGAAACCCGCAGCGCAGATGTCAGGTCGACTGGACCGTTGGCCTCATTGCCCGCATTATGGAAGATCAGGTTTCCGATCTTGATGGAGCCTGGATCATCAATGGTGGTAGCCGGCGTAATTGCGTTCTGAGTCAAGGCGGCAAGGGCGGTAACCGGCTTGAAGGTTGAGCCGGTCGGATAGGCCGACTGGATCGCCCTGTTGAGCTGCGGGTAAGCGGCGCCAGGCCCAAACATCGCCCGGTAACGCGCGTTACTGATTGGCTTCGCAAACACGCTTGGATCAAATGATGGCGCTGACCCAAGCCCAATAACCGTTCCGTCACGCGGGTCAAGGGCAACGAATGCCGCCGCGCTTGCGGGGTCTCCGGAACCAAGAGAGATGGCCGTGTTCAAGGCCGCCTGACCTTCCTTCATGACCCCGAGGTCAAGTGAGAGCCGGAGTGTCTTGCCAGGAACTGGATTTTGCCGCTGGAGTGTCCTGCGTGCTTGGCCTGAGGCATCAACCTGGATCCGCTCAGCCCCGTCGTGCCCGCGGAGGTAGCGGTCGTATTCATATTCAAGGCCACTCTGCCCGATCACAGTCCCTTGATCAATGCCCGCAAAGCGTGGCTTGTTGACCTGAGCAGCGGTGATCTCCCC
>JBAXHG010000192.1:0-2866 GCA_037139015.1 Actinomycetes bacterium
CCCCATCCTTGCCGCCCAATCCATCCGCTGGCCCTGAAAGCGCCGAGAACCGCTCTCCGAGCTGGGCCGATGAGAGAAGCTGCGGTTGAGGATCTTGCTGCGGGGCGAAAGTGACAGTCGGCAGCAATGCACCCTCGGGCTCCACAAGCGTTTCAGGGCTCCCACTCGGACTGAAGCCAGACGGCCTGACAGCAGCAAAGAGAGCCGTCTCTCTGCGGAGCTCGGCTGCCCTCCGCAGATCAGCGGTCAGCACCTCGCGAGCCGCTGGATCTTCAGCGAGACCCGTGCCTGCGGCAACGGACTCAGCATCCGTCACGAGCCTCAGGAACGGACGAACGGCTGGAGCTCCACGATGATCGTCTGACATAACCGCCGACGCTAGCGCCGACAGCGGACCTCAGGAGTTGTTTTCCCC
This sequence comes from Actinomycetes bacterium, assembly GCA_037139015.1. Taxonomy (GTDB): domain Bacteria; phylum Actinomycetota; class Thermoleophilia; order Solirubrobacterales; family Solirubrobacteraceae; genus WLNJ01. Next base: position 416 of record JBAXHG010000192.1, read on the forward strand.
GGAATCTGCGAGCTTGTTTCTAACCTGCCAAGCCATTTTGGACTGGAGCGAGAACAATTCGATGAAACCAGGTGAAGCGGTCTGGCGGAACAGTCCCCCAGACTCGGAGAAGGTCGCAAGCTGTGAGTCATAGACCGCGTTAGGAGACTTGCGTGTAACCACCGATGCCGAACCCTTGTAGAGCTTGATTCCAATCGAGCCAGTGACCATCTCGTTGGACTTGTCCATGAATGCGTCTAGATCTGTTCGGAGTGGCTCCCACCACAATCCCGCGTAGACCAAATAGGCCCACTCTTGGTCAAGAGCCTCCTTGAAGCGGTTCTGGTGGATGGTTCCGCAAAGGCGTTCGAGGTCGCGGTGGGCCTTGAGCAGAACCGCGGCGGCGGGAACCTCATAGATGTCGCGAACCTTCAGACCGACAATCCTGTCCTCAATGTGGTCAACGATGCCAACACCGTTTGCTGCAGCAAGATCAGCCACTCGCCCGATCAGATCCACTATTCCCAGTCGCTCGCCATCGAGGCTGACTGGCACTCCCTTCTCAAACCCGATCTCCAACACAGTTGCGGTGTCCGGAGCGCGCTCCGGTGGAGTCACAAGCTGGAACACATCATCCATCGGAGCTTGCTCGAGATCCTCGATCCAGCGTCCTTCGGATGAGCGTCCCCAAAGATTGTCATCGATCGAATAAGGCGCCACCTCGGTCCCACCCTTGACTGGAATTGAGTGCTGACGGGCGTACTCAATCTCTTCCTCTCGGCCCATGGCCCAAGACCGAACAGGTGCGATGACCTTGAGCTCCGGAGCAAGAGTCGCAACTGTCGCCTCAATCCGGACCTGATCATTTCCCTTACCTGTGCAACCGTGAGCGATGGTGTCGCAGCCAGTCTCACGGGCAACATCAACTGCGATCTTTGCGATCAGCGGCCTGCCGAGTGCGGTGAAGAGCGGATACCCGCCTCCGTAAAGCGCATTCGACTTGATGGCCGGTACGACGAAATCATTTGCGAATTCTTCTCTTGCGTCCACGACTCGTGCTTCGACGGCCCCGAGGTCAAGAGCTTTGCCTGTGACAACGGAGTAGTCCTCATCCGGCTGTCCAAGATTGACCGTAAGGCAGACGACTTCTGCCCCGTAGTTCGCCTGAATCCAGTGCAGCATCACGGACGTATCAAGGCCTCCGCTGTAGAGCAGAAGAACTTTCCCAACGGAATCGGGTTCGGCCTCATACGAGGTCGTAATTGGGGGGTGAATGATTCCTTCGCTCACGCGCGACAGCCTACGCGGATGTGAGCCATTTCGCCGTCAGGTCGCAAGAAGTCGAGCCAGTCGGGTCAGTGCAGAGTCGAGCTGGGCCGGGCTGATCACAAGCGGAGGAACAAACCTGAGCGTATGCGGACCTGTCGCATTCATGACGAGCGCCTCGTCAGCCAGCGCTCGCATAACAAGGGCCGGTGCGTCTCCATCAATGTCTGCTCCGATCATCAGTCCGCGGCCGCGGACAGCCTTGACTCCGGGAAGCTCCCGAAGCGATGCGGCGAAGCGCGCGCCCTCTGACCGAACAGCAGCTAGAAGTCCAGGTTCCGAGACAACTTCAAGTGAGGCAAGTGCTGCAGCAGCAACAACTGGTCCTCCAGCGAATGTTGAACCGTGATCCCCGGCGAGAAACGGTGAACCAATCTTCTCAGCGGTCACCAAGGCTCCGATTGGAAACCCTCCACCAAGGCCCTTCGCGACGGTCATCGCGTCAGGAACGACCGTTGTCCCCTCATAACCCCATAGGTTTCCGGTTCGGCCAGAGCCCGTCTGTACTTCGTCGAAAATCAAAAGTGCCCCTGTCACATCACAGGCTGATCTGGCGGCTTCGAGCACGGCGTCAGGAATCGGATGCACCCCCGCTTCCCCTTGGATTGGCTCAATCAAGACTGCAGCAGTCCGGTCGGTGATTGCAGCCCTGACCGCGTCCGGATCCGCACAGACGGAGGAGAACCCCGGGACAAGAGGCTCAAACGGACCCTGCTTCTCAGCTTGGGGGGTTGCAGAAAGCGCTCCCATCGTCCGCCCGTGAAAAGCGCCTTCCAGCACCACGAACTCCCCACCTGGCCGATGTCTCCTTGCCATTTTGATGGCTGCCTCGTTGGCCTCCGCACCGCTGTTGCAGAGAAAGACCTTTCCTCCGAGGCTCGAGCTCGCCAACCTGTCGGCAAGCTCCATTCCCGGAGCGGTATAGAAGAGATTCGAGACGTGGACCAGCTTGCCGACCTGTTCGCGGACCGCTGCAACGACGGCTGGATGGCAGTGACCGGCATTGTCCACTGCGATTCCGGCGAGAAGATCCAGATATTCCCGACCCTCATCGTCCCAGAGCAGAGCACCTTCACCCTTGACGAATTCGACGGGCATCCGCTTGTAAGTGGGCATCACGGATGCCGCTTCAAGCGCTTGAAGGTG
>JBAXHG010000193.1:0-2821 GCA_037139015.1 Actinomycetes bacterium
GGCATCGGCACCGACTCGGTTTCTGTGCAGGTTGATACTGCCTCCGGGACCGACGTGAATTCCGCCAACAATCGCGCGACCGCCCAACTGTCAGTCCTTGCGACAGCTGATGTGTCGGTCTACAGCTATTTCAACACTGCCAACGCGGAAGTCGGGGATACCGTGACCTCAAGTGTCGTGGTCATCAACCGTGGGCCGGACGAACAGCAGAACGCATCAATCAGTGTTGTGGTTCCCGCTGGACTCAAGCTGACCGCGGCGGTTCCATCAAGCGGCTCATGGGACGCCGCTTCAGGCAAATGGCTGATCCCAACACTCCGTGACGGAAGGTCGGCGAACCTTGCCGTTTCAAGCGTTGTCGCAGCGCCGGGCGACTCGGTTGAGTCAGCTGCGGTCGTTGGTTCCAAGCGGATTGACCCGGATCCCTCAGGAGACAGCTCAATGGCCGTCGTCCATGGCCTGAGCAGCGACTTTTCCGTCACACAGTCAATGGCGAATCCCCCAATGCATCCGGGGGACACAGTGACCCTGAGTCAGACGGTCACCAATCAGGGGCCAGATGCAGCAGGGCCGACTGCAGTTCAGGTGAAGTTGCCAGGCGGCCTCACTTTGGTATCAACCGACGCCCCGACCGGCTCGTGGACGGAGAGCACGAATGTATGGACGGTTCCCGCGCTTGCTGTCGGAGCATCTGCCCAGGTCAAGGTGAAAGTCAAGGCGGATGCTCTCGGTGAAATGACACCCAGGGCCACGGTCGTCAAGTCCAAGCGCTTTGATCCAGCGGCGGGCAACAACGCGGCAGCCACAACCTTCCATGTTCCCCAAGCTGACCTCACGCTGAAGGCGACTGGTTCTGGCACCCAAGTTGACGTCGGTGCTGAGACACCAGTTCACTTTGAAGTGTCGAACCATGGCCCCGATCCAGCTACCGGTGTTTCGGTGCAGCTTCGGCTACCAGGTGGGGCATCGATCTCCAGTGGGTCCTCCAGCTCCGGAAGGTTTGACCCCGGGTCTGGAGTTTGGGCTTCAGGGCCGATTGCCAGCGGGGCCAGCGAAACGTTGGATGTGAATGTCACCTCAGCAAACGTTGGTGCTTTTTCACTCGGGGGGGCAATAGCTGCCTCCGACCAGGCTGACTCAAACGCGGCTGATGATTCCGCTTATGCAAACCTCGGATTCGGTGTCCCGCCAGCTCCGCCCGCGACCTCAACGCCCCCCAGTGGACCAGCGGCTGGCGACACTCCGTCTTTGGCCCCGGCCGCGGCTCCGAAAGCTTCGTCAATTGCCCGGGACCTGATTTCAAGCCCGGCAAAGACTCTCGGTGCGGCCGCAGCCGGAATGGCATTGGTGGCTGCCGGAGGAGCGGCTGCTGGCGCTGCCGGCGCGGCCGGCGCATCTGGGGCTGGAGGGAGTGGAAGCGGTGGCAGTCAGGGCGGTGAGCGCAGCGACGCTCACCACAATAAGAAGATCGAGTTCGGCGCAAGCAGCGGTGGTGGCGAGGCGATTTCAAGGGGTGATCTGTCTCCGACTTGGAGACTGCCGGGTCATGGATTCATCGACGCCGCCAGCATGGCGGTGCCACTCGCGTTTGCCCGAAAGTCGCCTCTGGTGACAGGAATGGCAGTGGATGGCGCGTATCTAAGGGCAATGTTTGGCTCGCTTTGGGCTCTGGGGATTGCCCCAGCTCTGGCGGTCGGAATCTTCGCTGCAGCGTCAGTTCATGGTGAGGCGACAATCCCGACGACAGCTTGGTTCCTGCTCGCGCTCGTGATCGGAATTATCGACGCTTCTTGGGGCGTCGCAGTCGTATTCGCCTTCGTGGTGAGCATTCTTGCCTGGGGTGGCATCAATAGTTTTGGTCAGATGCGCCTGCTCGTGGCCACCGCTGTGCTCTGGGTCAGCGTTCCGGTAATCGTGGGTCATATTCGCTACTACCGCCGCAAGCTTGACGGCGGCAAGCTTGACCTTCACATGAAATGGGTTCGCGCGGGAGACTTTGTGATCGCACCATTGGTCGCGTACTGGCTTGCCGGGGCGCTTGCAACGCTGATCCCGCACATTTCGGGCGAGGAGCTTCCATGGATCCACGAGCACATTGAGGACATTCGGCTGGCGGCAGCCGCAGCGATGTTTATCCGGGTTGCTCTGGAGGCGTCGGCAGCCCAGTGGTACCCGCGCCGGATGTCAATTACAAATCCGGCCGCTCTTCCCGAGCAGGCGGTTGGCCTCGGCCTGGCGTCCATGGTGGTCAGGTCAGGGCTCTTCTTCTTGATCACCCGAATGTTCATGGGGACCTGCTGGCAGCTTTGGGTTGCTTTGGCGCTCTACATCTGCATTGAAACGCTGCCAGTGATCCGCCACAAATTTCCCAACCTGGTGCGCCTGTATCCGCTCGTGCCGGGCGAGCTTGTGAAGGTGATCATCGTCGTGCTCGGAGCGAAGATCATTCTTGAGCAACTCTCTGGAAGGATTGAGGATCCTGAAGAGATCCTGCGCTGGGGCCTGATGCTCTCCCTCGTGCCGTTGCTTTGTGTTAAGGCCAGTCAGGCCATTTCCCGTAACGGCGATCGGCCCGTTAACTGGGGCACGAGGATGGTTGGCGTTGGGTTTGTCGCATTGTTTGCCAGCCTTGTCTTTGCGGCCATCTGACCAGATAGGTCACAGTTCGGCTCATGAGCGACTCGAACGCAACAATCAGGGTCCGTGTAAGCCCGCGCGCCAGTCAGAACAGGATTGCTGGCGTTAAGGACTCAAAGCTCGTCATCCGCGTAACTGCACCACCAGTTGATGGCAAGGCGAACGCTGCGGTCTGCCAGCTGAT
>JBAXHG010000194.1:0-2782 GCA_037139015.1 Actinomycetes bacterium
GAGACAAACATGTCAGCCACCAACACCTCGACCACCCACGACAGCCACTACATCGGCGGGCAATGGGTCACAGCAGAGTCAGACGAGCGGATTTCAGTAATCAACTCCACAACAGAGCAAGTGATGGGCTCCGTTCCTGCTGGCACTGCTGCCGAAGTTGACGCTGCCGTCGCAGCCGCAACAGCGGCGCTCCCAGCGTGGAGCGCTGTTCCAGCTTGGGACCGGGCAAATCTGATGGCCGCCGTTGGCGCGCAGCTGTCCTCCCGGATGGAGGAAATTGCGGTCCTTGTAGCTCAGGAGCTGGGCATGCCAGCCGTTCAGGCAGCCGCAATGCAGGCTGGACTGCCCGCGATGACCTTCGGGTCAATGCCTGAGATGGTTGAGCAGATCGAATGGGAGCAGCAGATCGGCAACTCCCTTGTCCTGCGCGAGGCGGTTGGAGTCGTTGGCGCAATCACCCCTTGGAACTATCCCCTCCACCAGGTTGCCGCCAAGGTTGCGCCTGCCCTTACAGCCGGATGCACTGTTGTCTTGAAGCCCAGCGAGGTGACTCCGCTCACAGCCTTCCTGCTTGCCGAGGTGTTCGACTCGGTCGGCCTGCCAGCGGGAGTCTTCAACCTTGTCTGCGGAACTGGTCCAGTCGTCGGAGCTGCAATCGCAGGCCACCCCGGCATAGACATGGTCTCGTTCACCGGATCAACAGCTTCGGGGAGAGCCGTCTCAGAGGCCGCTGCAGCAAACGTCACTCAAGTCGCCCTGGAACTTGGCGGCAAGTCACCGAACATAATTCTTGAAGACGCAGACCTGATGCAGGCTGTGCCCAACGGAGTTGCGAAGTGTTTCCTCAACTCAGGCCAGACGTGCAGCGCCCTGACCCGAATGGTTGTCCCCCGCTCAAGGCTTGCGGAGGTTGAGGCGATAGCCGCCGCCACAGCGGCAGCCTTCACACCCGGTGATCCTTTTGCCGAGGAGACCAAACTAGGACCGCTCGTTTCAGAAGTTCAGAGGGACAGGGTTCGCGGCTTCATCGAGACGGGAATTGCGGAGGGAGCCAAGCTTGTCGCTGGCGGCCCGGATGCTCCGGAGGGTCTCGAGACCGGATGGTTCGTGCAGCCAACCGTTTTCAGCGACGTTGACAACTCAATGCGAATCGCAAGGGAAGAGATCTTCGGTCCCGTGCTCGTCCTGATCCCATACGACACCGAGGAAGAGGCGATCGCGATCGCCAACGATTCCGATTACGGCCTTGCAGGTGGCGTCTGGTCTGCTGACGAGGAGCGCGCCAAGGAAGTGGCCAGGCAAATTCGGACTGGGCAGGTCGAGATCAACGGCGGAGCATTCAATCCTTTGGCACCGTTTGGTGGCTTCAAGCAGTCAGGGCACGGACGTGAGCTCGGGCTGCACGGACTTGAGGAGTTCCTCGCCGTGAAGTCACTTCAGCTCTGACCTCATCGGGAGGATCGCGTGACGGCCGTCCCGCATGCGATGGGATCCTTGACAGAGGTGGTGTGGGGGGTTACCGTCTCGGGCCGTGTAACGAGTCCCCCGGGCATAGGTCGTGTGTCCCGGAATCCTGGGTCGGAAACGCGAGCACCGCACCCAAGCCAAGGAGGAGTAGTCCCAATGCGTCACCTTTCCCGAAAGTCTTTCCGTGGAGCCGCCGCCCTCGCAGGCGCAGTCGCGATCTCAGCATCACTCACCGCTGCCGCCGTGGGCACATCCTCCGCCCAGGCTGCCACATCCCCCTCAATCACCGCCGGCGACGCCCACACCTGCGCAATCAAAACCAACGGGACAGCCACCTGCTGGGGCAACAACGGCGACGGTCAGACGAGCATGCCAACCGACCTCGGAACCGTCAAACAGATAACCGCCGGCGGCGGCCACACGTGCGCCATCCAGACCAACAACACAGTCGTCTGCTGGGGCAGGAGCAACTTCGGTCAGGCGAGCGTGCCAACCGACCTCGGCACGGTCAAACAGATAACCGCCGGCAACATCCACACCTGCGCAATCAAGACCGACGACACAGCCACATGCTGGGGCAACAACCGCCTCGGTCAGGCGACCGTGCCGACAGACCTCGGCACGGTCAAACAGATAACCGCCGGCAGCACCCACACCTGCGCGATCAAGACCGACGATACAGCCGCCTGCTGGGGCTGGAACGGCACCGGTGAGACGAGCGTGCCGACAGACCTCGGAACCGTTAAGCAGATAACCGTCGGCCTCTTCCACACCTGCGCGATCAAGACCGACGACACAGCCGCCTGCTGGGGCAACAGCGGCAACGGTCAGACGAGCGTGCCGGCAGACCTCGGAACCGTTAAGCAGACAACCGCCGGGGCGTACCACACGTGCGCGATCAAGACCGACGGCACAGCCACCTGCTGGGGCTGGAGCAACGCCGGTCAGGCGAGCGTGCCGACAGACCTCGGAACCGTCAAACAGATCACCGCCGGGGCGTACTACACGTGCGCCATCAAGACCAACGACACAGCCACCTGCTGGGGCAACAACTACTACGGTCAGTCAAGCGTGCCGCCCGAGCTCACGGTAGTCCCGTACTCCGGACCCACAGTTCTCACTCCGGCCGCGGGAGTCAAGACTCTCCTCAGGAACACGGCTACCAAAACGTGGACGATCAAGGTCTCACTGCTTTTCTCAACGGGAACCGACACCCGCCCAGGCGCCCAATTGCGCACCCTGCAGGTCGCAGTTGACTCCAAGGGAAAGCCCGTCACGGCCAAACCGACTGACGGGGCACCATTCCCGACCGCAC
>JBAXHG010000195.1:0-2749 GCA_037139015.1 Actinomycetes bacterium
GCAGGTCGGTATCGCCATCGTTGTCGAAAGCCCCCCAGTCGGCGCAAGCGTCGCACTGGTCGGCGAGACAGGTGCTGGAAAGAGCACCCTTGCGAAACTCGCGGCCCGCTTCCACGATCCAACCACAGGGTCTGTTTGCATCGACGGCTTCGACCTCCGTGACATAACTGCAAGGTCCCTTCGGTCGCAGCTTGGGATCGTGCCTCAAGAGCCGTTTCTGTTCAGCGGTACTCTCGCTGACAACATTGGCTTCGGCCTGCAAGGTGCCACAAGGGAGCAGATCGTCGAAGCAGGGACGCTTGTGGGCCTTGACGAGGTCATCAAATCGTTTGACCTTGGTTGGGATGCCCCTGTTGGTGAGCGAGGAGTGCAGCTCTCGTCAGGTCAACGTCAACTTGTCGCCTTTGCGAGGGCGCTTGTCGCTGACCCCCGAATTCTGATCCTTGATGAAGCCACCGCCAACGTGGACGTCCACAGCGAGGAACGGATCGAAGCGGCCTTGGAAACCCTCCTGATCGGCCGAACAGCGATCATCATCGCCCATCGACTCTCGACCATCAGAACCGCTGACCTTGTTGTTGTGCTTGAGAACGGAACAATCGTTGAGCAGGGACCCCACGATGAACTGCTTGCGTCAGGGGGTCGTTTCAGCGCCCTGCATAGAGACTGGATGGACCAGGCGGGCCCGTTGACACATCCGGGACCGGCTTGACTGCGCGACAGGGATTCGAACCCCAATTCCTCGGACCAGAACCGAGTGTCTTGCCGTTAGACGATCGCGCAAAGACCGAAGGCGGATACTAGCGAGCCTCAGGCTTTGGGCCAGCCCTCAGGAAGTTCGAATTCGACCTCACCGCAGCCGACCACGTAGTCACCGCTGGCACTCGCGCCAATTTCCAACGGCTCAGATTCCCCTTTGGTTCGAAACTCAGCGGATGCGAGGGCCTCTGTGCCGAAATAGGACGCCAAGGTCCTGAGTGTCTTGGCCAGGTCTTCCATCGCGCCGATGGCACCGATGATCTTCCCCTCCTCAACGTCGGTCTCAAATTCCGGGAAAGCGTGCAAGTGCATTGGCCCAAGGACCTTCCCTCCTAAGCCGTCCAAGGCGGGAACGGCTCGCAGCTCGTCACCCTCCGCGACCGTCAGCACGCCCTCAAGTGGGTCATAACGCACGATCACCGGTGAAACCTCATCCCCTTGCGGGATCAGCACACCGACGGCAAGAGCGCCAGTCCCATCTGCGTAGGCCATCAGTGTGGCAGCACAGTCAGCAAGGCTGGGAAATGGAACCGGAGAGTCCTCAGACGGCATGGAAGGGCTTCTCAGGCTCCTAGGAGCCGGACGCGGCTTGCGTACCGCTGAATACGGCGGCTACCTCGGTCTCGAGGCCTGGAGCGAGAACAACCAGTACTTCGTCGCCAGCATTGATCAACGTGTCTGCGCGCGGGACGAAGCCCCCCTCAGGACGAAGCACACTGATGATCAGACTCCCATCGGGAAGGGGAATGTCCGAGACAATCTTTCCTGCGGCAACGGTGCCCTCAAGAACCTCCACCTCAATGATCTCAATCTGATCGTCCGTCAGTTCGAGGAGGTGGACCAAACCGATCTTCGGAACCTCATGTTCGATCAGGCGAAGGATCATGTTGGTCGCGGAGACTGCGGGACGGATGCCGAGAAGTTGGAAGTGCTCAAGGTTGCGAGGGTTGTTGACCCGGGCGACTATCCGTTCGCACATGTACTTCTCACGGGCCATCTGGCAGATCATGATGTTGTCCTCGTCATCGCCGGTGACCGCGACGAGCAGGTCTGCTCGGAGGACTCCCGCCCGTTCAAGAACCCACATCTCTGTGGCATCCCCGTACTGGACAACATGTTCAAGTTCGTCCTCGATCACCGTGTAGCGGTCACGGCGCTGCTCGATCAATGTCACCTCGTAGCCTTTGGAGAGCAGCTCGCGGGCCAGATTGACGCCGACCTTGCCTCCTCCTGCGATGACTACGTACATCAGGCACCACCAACACTGTCGGCTATCGACTTCTCTACCAGCTCAATCGCCCTACTTGTCCCACAAATTGTCTGTATCCCGCCCCGAGCGCCGTACCATTCGGCACGGGCAGGGTCGAGAACGCGGGCGATTACCTTGCCCACGCTGAAGCGCTGCTCAGCGATCTGAGCGACTACAAGATTTGTGTTGTCACCGTTGGTTGCAGCGACGAAAACGTTGGCCTGTTCAATCCCAGCGGCGATCAACGCGGAGCTCTCCAGCGCAGCCCCAACTGTGAATTGCCCACCGGCTTCCTCCCACGATGTTTCAAGACCTTGGTCGAGTTGCTCGTGGGACATTGCATCGCGGTCGAGCACGGACACCGTGTGACCTTGTGCAAGAGCATCGCGGGCAACGCTCGCGCCTACTCTTCCGGCTCCTACGACTAGAACAAACATGCGAACGGCATCCTATCCACCTTCGGGCTCCCCGCCGTCCTCAGGTCGGCTGCGAGTTCCGGCAACGTTGCTGGACGGAACCGTCACGAGCACTCGACAATGGGCCTTGCGCAGCACAAACTTGGTCATTTCTCCAAGCCCCGCCTGCTTTCCTCTGCTTGCAGGGGCCGTACGGGCTGCGCGGGTCGGTTCCTCCCCCGGGAGAACGATCACGTCGACTCCTCGCCGTTTGGCCTCGCGAACAATCCCCTGGCCCAACTTCCTCACTCTGACCTGAGCTGTGGACACAGTCACGCCCTGATAC
>JBAXHG010000196.1:0-2686 GCA_037139015.1 Actinomycetes bacterium
CCCTTGCGCAAGCATCGTTCCCGCTGTTCGCGAACTTTTTATTCCCGAGTCTCGTAGCCTCGGTGAGACAAATGCGAATTCTGATCACCGGCCTGACCGGATTTATCGGGGGTGAGCTTGCCCCAGTGCTGCTTGAACGCGGCCACCAGCCCGTCGCGCTAGTGCGCGATCCAATCCGGGTACCCAACAGTCTCAAGCGCGATATTGAAATCGTCACCGGGGACGCGCTGGACGTCGAAGACCTGCGCTTCGCAATGAAAGGCTGTGACTCTTTCGTCTGGCTCCTGCATTCAATGGAAGCGTCGGGCGGAACAGAAACCTTCGCTGTGCGAGAGAGCCGCAGCATTGACTGTGCAATCTCGGCTGCCAAGGCAAGCGGGGTTGAGCGCGGCGTCTACCTGGGTGGTATCGCTCCTGAAGGGACAGCGTCAGAGCATCTGCAGAGCAGACTTCAGGTCGAAGCTCGACTCCTTGAGGAACTTCCGCTTTCAACCGCACTGCGAGCCTCCATTGTGATCGGCGCCCACTCCCGGTCCTTTCGCTTCCTCGTTCGCCTTGTTGAACGGATGCCTGCCCTGCCGCTTCCCTCGTGGCGTGACAAGAGGACACAACCGGCTGACAGCCGCGATGTGGTCAAAGCCCTGGCTCTTGCGCTTGAAGGAGCCGCACCGGGCGAATCCTTGGATGTCGCCTCCCCAGACGTTGTGTCGTATGGGGACCTGATTGAGCTGATCGCGGATCGCATGCTCGTCAGCCGCCCCACGATTGGCCTTCCATTCTCACTGAGTCGGATGACCGGCCCGATTGCCGCGGCGCTGGCCAGCGAGGATCGTGAGCTGATCACCCCGCTGATGGGCAGCCTTGGGGTTGACCTCCTCCCCCGAACTGACGGACTGGCCCACCTTGGGATCAAGGCACACAGCCTTGAATCTGCAATTGACCGCGCACTGTTTGACTGGGAGCAGGAAGAGGAGCTCGCTGCCAGATGAGTGACCCCTCCGCCGTTGAGACAACGATCCTGATCCCTGCCACTCCCGAGGAGGTCTGGGCTGTAGCCCTTGACCCCCATCGACTGGAGGACTGGGTGACGATCCACCGCAAACTGCATGAGGCCCCGGACAGGCCCCTGCGGGAAGGCGACAGGATTGTCCAGACGCTCGCATTGCGAGGCGCCCCGTTCAAAGTGACCTGGAAGGTGGAGGACTTGGACGAGCCTCACCGTGCCGTATGGGTTGGCCGCGGACCCGCGAGGTCGATTGCGCGCACCGAATACAGGCTTGAGGCCAAGAAGAAGGGCACCCTGTTCCACTACTCAAATAACTTCCAGCCCCCAGGTGGCCCAATCGGCCGGATCGCAGCAAACGCCTTGGTAGGCGGCCTGCCGCGGACTGAGGCCGAAGCTTCACTCAAGCGCCTTGCAGCGCTGCTCTCAGTTCCGTCCTGAGCCAAACGCAGATCGGGACCCAGTTGGGTCCCGATCGCACGTCACTTCCAATATCTGACCCAGAGGCCTAGATCAGGCCAAGGCCCTTGACTGCGTCGCGCTCCTCGCGAAGCTCACCGACCGTGTGGTCAATGCGGCCCTGTGAGAACTCGTCAATCTCAATTCCCTGAACGATGTTCCAACTTCCACCCTCACAGGTGACTGGGAAGCCGGAGATGAGTCCCTCATCCACGCCGTATGAGCCGTCTGAAACGACGCCCATCGAAACCCACTGGCCGTTAGTGCCAAGCACCCAGTCGCGGATGTGGTCAATCGCTGCGTTGGCTGCTGAGGCTGCCGAGCTTGAGCCACGCGCTTCGATGATCGCAGCACCGCGCTTGCCGACGGTAGGGATGAACTCGTTCTCGTACCAATTGCGATCGTTGACAACGTCGAGTGCTGGCTGACCGTTTATCAGCGCGTGCTCGAGGTCCGGGTACATGGATGGTGAGTGGTTGCCCCACACGCCAAGCTGGGTGATCGACTCAACCGCTGCGCCAGTCTTGACTGAAGCCTGCGCAAGCGCGCGGTTGTGGTCAAGGCGAAGCATTGCGGTGAAACGCTCACGTGGAACGTCCGGTGCGCTGTTCATCGCAATCAGAGAGTTCGTGTTGGCCGGGTTGCCGACAACCAGAACCTTCACGTCGTCAGCAGCGTTGTCATTGATCGCCTTGCCTTGAACGGTGAAAATCGCACCATTGGCTTCAAGCAGGTCAGCACGCTCCATTCCCGGTCCGCGTGGACGGGCTCCCACGAGCAGTGAAATGTTTGCGCCGTCAAATGCCTTGTTGGGATCGTCGGTTGCCTCAATCCCGCTGAGCAGCGGGAAGGCGCAGTCCTCAAGCTCGTAAGCAACGCCGTCAAGTGCTCCTACAGCCTGGGGTACTTCAAGCAGGCGCAGCTCAACTGGCGTGTCCGGGCCGAGCATCTGGCCACTTGCAATACGGAAGAGGAGCGCGTAGCCGATCTGGCCTGCGGCACCTGTAACTGTCACCTTCACTGGGGTCTTGCTCACTGGGAATTCTCCTTGTGGTTCTTGTTGAAATTACTTGGGGGTTGAGGCTGGCCCTAAGAGGCCATTTCCTCAATTACTGCGTCAGCGAACTCGCTGGTTCCTACTGCGGTTGGATCGTCACGGGTCGGCTTGAGGTCATATGTGACCTTGTCGCCCTTCTCAATTACTGCTGCGATCGCATCCTCAAG
>JBAXHG010000197.1:0-2672 GCA_037139015.1 Actinomycetes bacterium
CCGTTGAAGCGACTCTTTGAGCCGTGGACCATGAGCGAGGCAGAGCAGGAAGCGTCCGGCTGCGTGATTGACCGCGACTACCCAGGCCCAATCGTTGATCACAAGCTTGAGCGCCTGCGGGCAATTGAGCGGTTCCGGGCTGTCGCTGAGCCGCCGCAGGACTGAGCTGTCGGCCTTGGGAAAGACAGCGCTTGTCCTTGGGGAGCAACTGGGGGCTGATAATCCTGCGCTTGTTGGAGCAGATCGGATTCTTCTGATCGAGTCAACGGGGGCGATGCGCAAGCGCCGCTACCACCGGGCTCGACTTCACATCGTCCTGTCCGCAATGCGGCACCGGGCAGCCGACTTCAGGGCTGAAGGCCGCGAGGTGGTTGAAGTCAGGAGAGCAGCCGCATTTGAACCAGAGTTGGCGGGCATGGGAGATCTCGTCTGCATGGAGCCAGAGAACCCAAAGTGGGCGGCCCGCCTGGCGAGTCTGGGTGTTGAGCTTCTCCCCTCCAACGCCTTCCTCGCGGACACGCAGGACTTCCATGATTGGGCTACCGGCAAGAAGCGAGTGACGATGGAGCACTTCTACCGCGGTATGCGCAAGACCCACGGGCTGCTTCTTGACTCCACCGGTGGGCCGGAAGGCGGCAAGTGGAACCTCGATGCCGAGAACCGCAGGCCGCCGGCGAAGGGCCTGACCGCTCCAGACTCTTGGATGCCGACCGAGGACGAAGTGGACGCGGACGTGCGCAGGGACCTTGATGCTCTTGTTTCGGACGGACTTCAGACATGGGGCGCCGACGGCCCACGCGAGTTCGCTGTCACCGCGGACGAGGCGGAGGCTGCGCTGGCTGACTTTCTGGCCAACCGGCTGCCCGAGTTTGGCCCGTGGCAGGACGCAATGGTCACGGGGGAGCGAACCCTCTTTCACGCCCGACTGTCCGTGCCGCTGAACCTCGGCCTGCTCAACCCACTTGATGTTGTGGAGCGGGTGGAAGCCGAGTACCGCGCCGGGCGAGTTCCGTTGCAGTCGGCGGAAGGGTTCATCCGTCAGGTGATCGGCTGGCGGGAATTTGTTCGCGGCATGTACCGCTTCCGCTCCGAGGAGTGGGAGCGTGACAACGGCCTGGATGCGCAAACGCCGCTGCCCGCTGTCTTTTACGGCTCCGGACGTACTGATTGGAACTGCCTGCAAGACACGATCGACACGGTCCGCGACACGGGTTATGGGCATCACATCGAGCGACTGATGGTGCTCGGCAACTCAATGCTTCTACTGGGTGTAAAGCCCGAGGAAGCACTCGACTGGTTTCGGGAGTCGTTTGTTGACGCAGCCGACTGGGTGATGGCGCCGAATGTGATCGGCATGGGAATCCACGCAGACGGAGGGGTGATGATGACCAAGCCGTACGCGGCCGGCGGTAACTACATGTCGAAGATGAGCCAGCACTGCAAAGGCTGCAGGTACGACCCAAAGAAGCGGGTGGGCGAGGACGCCTGTCCTTTGACCGCCATGTACTGGACGTTCCTCGCGCGCAATCGTGAGAAGTTCGCAAACAATCACCGGATGGCTCTCGCGATGAAGAACCTCGACCGGATCTCTCCAGAGGACATGATCGGAATCGAGGAAGTCGCGAGCAGGGCCAGTGCGGGCCTTCAGGGAGCGAACGACTGATTGGGCCGCAGCCTTGCGGCGCCGTCCAACACATGATTACAATGTCCGCAATGCGCACCAAGTTCAGTATCGCCGCCCTCGCCACGGGCCTCGCCTTGATGGCTCTGCCAGGGGTGGCATGGGCTGGCGAGGACGGCGCAGATGGAGAGTCAAGCACGCCAGGAGAGTTGGTTGCGCCAGCCGGATGCGACTACTCCGCGGGTGAGTGCCCAATCGTTTTCGAGCCTGCCACTGACAACTGTGTAGTCAGCCGCCATCGGGTTTGGGTCGCGCGCGACGGCGAGTGGACCATCATCAACTGGACCTGGGGAGACAGCGCAGAGCTTGACGCGGCGGTTAAGGCTGCCAACGACCAGTTCACCCAATGGATAGCTAACAGTGACATTGACTCCCTGTTCGCGGCATGCGGCTTCAAGAAGCCTGCTGAGAACCCAGGTGATTCCAGCGAGCAAACCCCGCCGCCAACTGGCACACCAGAGGAGGGTGACCCAAACCAAACCGGATTGCCGCCGATGCCGGCAGAGTGCGACCAAGGCTCAGGGCGCTATGTCTGCCCAGATGGAAACCCACCCTATGGCTGTTGGGCGGTTACAGCCCCGGACCGACCTTCTACTGATGATTCCCCAGCTTCCGATGGCTCGGAGAACGCAAACGGCTCCAGTAAGTCACACACCCGTATGGTGGGGCTGTGTATTGACCCGATTGAAGAACCGCCTGAGGTTCCGATCAACCTCTGTGATTGGGAGCCAACGTCATGCGAGGGCCCGATAGACCCGCCGGCCCTGCCCTCCTGCACCCTCGGTGAAGACGACAACCCAATCTGTTCAACGGTCATCCCGCTCACCCGCAGGGATGGAACGGTTCCTCCGAGGCACAAGTCGAAATCGAAGCCAAAGGCGCGTGCGCGAACCCACCCAGGCCGCAAAGCGAAGCCTCATGGCACCAAGAAGTCGAAGGCAACCAAGAAGCATGCTGCGAAGAAGTCGCCCAAGGTTGCCAAGAAGAAGCA
>JBAXHG010000198.1:0-2641 GCA_037139015.1 Actinomycetes bacterium
TGACTATTTCGCGCATTCTGTCTGGGCGAAAGTTGAAGCAGATGACTGAATCTCCGGGCTTGATGGCGGTGTCAGCCCCAACGCTTGTGGGAAGGATGAACTCGTCGGTCTCGTCGCGGTCATGTGCGGCCTGAACGGCGGCAGCACCTGACTCCGCTTCAAACTCACCAGTGCCGTGCAGCATCAGATCAGTGGCCTTCTGGACGCGATCCCAACGTGAGTCGCGGTCCATTGCCCAATAGCGACCAACAACGCTGCCAACACGTGCATTCCCAGCCTGCTTGCACCACGCGTCAACCTTCTGGAGGTAACCAACGCCTGCTCTTGGGAGGGTGTCCCGGCCGTCGGTGAACGCGTGAACGATCACCTCACCAGTTGTGGCATCCCCTCCAAGTGCGATCAACGCTCGCAGGTGGTCCAGGCTGGAGTGAACCCCACCGTCTGAGACGAGGCCGATCAGGTGTGTGCGCGGTGAGTCCTTGAATGCGGCGGAGAGCACCTCATTCTCGTCAAATTGTCCATCTGCAACGGACTCATCGATCCGCATCAGGTCCTGTCGCACGACAGCTCCAGCCCCAAGGTTCAAGTGGCCAACCTCACTGTTGCCCATCTGGCCTTCAGGAAGGCCGACAGCTGGCCCACAGGCCGTCAGCGTGGTGTGAGGGTAGGAAGCCCAGAGTTCGTCGAATACTGGCGTGTCGGACAGGCTGACAGCGTTGCCGGGACCGTCTGGGGCAAGCCCCCACCCGTCAAGGATGATCAGGCAGGCCCGCGGGGCGGGCAGTGACTCTGCGCCGCCCGGAATGCTCATCAGCCAGCGGCCGCCATGTCGGCAAGTGAGCCAGGGTCAAGCGAGGCTCCACCGATCAATAGTCCATCGCAGTCGGGAAGTGCGAGCAGCTCTCCTGCGTTGTCAGGCTTGGCCGATCCGCCATAAAGGATGCGAACCGAGTCAGCGGCTTCTTGGCTTCGCTCCGCGAGGAGCGAGCGGATGAACGCGCAGGCTTCCTGCGCCTGCTCGGGGGTTGCGACCTTGCCTGTACCTATTGCCCAGACAGGCTCGTAGGCGATCGCGACCTTCAGCAGGTCAGCGTCTGAGATTGAGGAGAGTCCTTCAGTCACTTGCGTGCGCAGGCGCTCTTCCATGGTGCCGGCCTCGCGCTCAGCGTCTGTCTCACCAACACAAAGCATTGGGGCAAGCTCAGCGTGAATGGCGGCGGCGACTTTCTTGGCAAGCGCCTCGTCTGTCTCGTTGAAGTAGGCGCGGCGCTCGGAGTGACCGAGGATCACTCCGTGGACATCAAGCTCGCTCAGCATGGATGCTGAGATCTCGCCCGTGAAGGCGCCTGATGGTTCCTCGTGCATGTTCTGAGCGTAGACCTCAACTCGTGATCCGCGGGTTGAATCCACCATTGCCTCAAGTGAGGTGAATGGTGGGCAGATGATCACGTCAACCGCGTCAGCCGTCGTCACTCGTGGCAGCAGCCCCTGAATGAACTCTTCGGACTCCGCAACCGTCTTGTTCATCTTCCAATTACCGGCGATCATTGGTTTTCTGCTCATCTGAGTGCCTCCACTCCAGGAAGTTGTTTGCCTTCAATAAGTTCTAGTGCTGCTCCTCCGCCTGTGGAAATCCAGTCCACTTGCGCGGCAAGGCCAAACTGTGCGATCGCTGCGGCTGAGTCTCCGCCGCCAATCACTGTCATTCCGTCACTGGCAGCGACCCCTTCTGCAACGGTTCTTGTTCCGGTTGCAAACGGGGGAAGCTCAAATGCGCCCATCGGCCCGTTCCAGAACACCGTGCCACCTTTGCGGGCAGCTTCGGCATAAACAGCAGCGGACTTGGGCCCGATGTCCAATCCCATCCAACCATCAGGAACGTCTACACCAGCGAGCGATTTAACCTCAGTGTCCGCTGAAAACTCACGCCCGAGGACAAGATCCACTGGAAGTTCCAGAGTCGCGTTGCAACCCGCGGCAACCTTGGCAAGTGCCGCCTCAGCGTGTGGAGCGTCAGCATCGGAACAGAGCGAGTCTCCAACGCTGTGACCTTGCGCTTTGAGAAGCGGGAACACCATGGCTCCGCCGACGAGGACCCGATCGGCAACATCAAGGAAGCGGGCGAGAACAGCAATCTTGTCGCTGACCTTGGATCCACCCACGATCGCCACCAGGGGCCGCTTGGGGTCTTTAAGCATCCCCTCGATTGTTGCGACTTCCCTTTCAAGCAGAAGACCTGCAGCGCACGACAGCAACGCGGCGACGCCAGTTGTTGAAGCGTGGGCCCTGTGGGCTGCTCCAAACGCGTCATTGACGTAAACGTCAGCAAGTGAGGCGAGTAACTTGGAGAGCTCTGGGTCGTTCTTGGTCTCCCCTTCCTCATAACGAATGTTCTCGAGGATCAGAACCTGACCGGGGAGCAGATCCGCCGCCTGCTTGACGACAGCTGGGCCACTTGTTCCGGCAGCGACAATCACGGTTGAGCCGAGAAGCTTGGCCAAGCGCTGGGCTATCGGCCAGACGGAAAGCTCTGGTTCCACACCGTGCGGCCGGCCAACATGGGTAACCAGTACGACTGAGGCTCCCGCATCAAGGAGGTAGCGCAGCGTTGGAAGCGCTTCCCTGATCCTCGTGTCGTCGG
>JBAXHG010000199.1:0-2630 GCA_037139015.1 Actinomycetes bacterium
CTGACCGGCCAGAACGCCATTCCCGCTAGGGCCACCGAACTGGGATTCTCGTGGACTCATCCTGACGTGGGACCTGCGCTTACTCAACTCCTGAAGGGCTGAGGCCAGGCCTCAGTTGGTTGGAGTCGCAGCGTTCCCGTCCACCGTGGGAAGTGGCCTCGGAGCGTGCAAAGACATGATCAACCCGATCCGCCCCCGCTTGATGCCAAACAGGCTGTAGGCGTGGAGTGTCGTGTCTCCGCGTCGCAGTGCGCGGTAGACACCAAGGGCACGGCTGACATGGTTGTGACCCATGACGCATGCGAGAACCCCAGCGCGGTCTGGGAGTCCCTTCAGGAGCGGAACCCGGCTTTGACAACCAACGGCCAGCTCGGCAGCTGCGAAGCCCGAGACCACGCTGGGAGCGACAAGTGAGCCGCTACGAGTCCCCAAGTGGATGAGAAGGTACTTACCAGCGGATGGGTAGCCAGATGCGGGTCCCACCGTCCCCACGAGAACAACCCTCCGAGCCAGAGACTCTGAGATTCCACCCTGGGCGGGATTTGCAAAGGCTCCGTTGACGAGCGCATCTGGTCCGATAATCTGAGCGTGCGGGTTGGCTCTGGCCGCATCAGTCACAACCCGCACGGCTGCCTTCCCTGGTTCTCCTGAATAGACGAGACACCCCGCCTTGACTGAGTGGATTAACGCGGCGTAGCCCGAATCGCGCGGATCGACAGTCTTAGAGAAGGTCACCTTGAGTCCGCGCGCCGTTGCCTCTGACTCGATCACGTCCCCAAGCCCTGCTCCATAAATAGAGCCGTCGCCCATTACTGCCAGCGACCGGCAACCACGCGACTTTGCGAGCACAGGAATCAGCGCGCCTTGAAGTGAATCTCGCGGGGTCAGCCGCACAAGCGTCCGCAGGCCGGAAGGGTAGTACTGGTATGGCTCACCCGGCCCCGCTCCGACGCCCGGTGTCGTGAGCCCAACAGCGGTCGCGCTGGGTGTCAGTTGCAGAATCCCAGCTTGGTTGAGGATAGGAAGCGCAACAGCAGTCGCACCCGAATCGATCTCGCCGATGTAGGCAAAAGTGGACGGGTCAAGTGATGCCCTTCGCGCATTGGCAGCCGATACACCTGGATCCCAACCAGACTCACCTGGGCTCGAACTATCCAGAGCGATGTACTCAACATGGTATTTGCCCTCTCTGTGCCGCAGATCGAACACAGCGCCGCGGACCGCGCGCTCGACCGCCAAGCTCTGAATCCTCTGGGGCCCCCGATGGGGAAGGCTCGACCAGAGTCGAACGACGGGGACCTTGCTCTTGGCAGGTTTGGTGTCAGCGCCACATGACGCCAGAGCGACGATCGAGAGCAGGGCTGCCGCAGCACCAACGAGCCTCACGGCAGCACACGCCCAAACTTCATGACGCCCTTCTCGAGCGACCAAAGACACACGGGAGAATCAACCCAATCGCCGAGAGGGCTGAGGCGAATATCACCCAGAAGTGAGGGAACGTCGCGGGTTTTGCCGAGACCCACGATCACAGCGGCCCGAAGCTGAGCATCGGTTTGGCCTCGGTTCTGTTCAAGCGCGCGAGTTAACGCGGCAAGAACCAGTGCCATCGCCGGCGCCCCGCGTAGTGCACCAGCGGCAGGTTCGTGTCCATAAGCCCGCTTGAAACGCGACGCCAAGGCGCCGCCAGATGGGCCCTGCAGCTCGGGTGGCACGAGCGGCCCAAAGGACAGAACCTGCCCCAACACTCTGGGTAGCTTGCTGATCCCGCTTGGGGGGGCAGCTGGACCCGAAACCATCAGCTCCCTCCCCCTCACTGCTGCGACCGCACGCCAAAGCTCTACCTGGTCAGCTCCTGCTGGGCTGCTCCAGATGATCGCCTTTGCCCGAAGCGCTTTTGCCTCGAGTGCAATACCCGCCCAGTCTGCATTCTGTCCGACGACCGATTCGTGCCCAACAAGAGTGATTCCTAGGGATGGGGCGATCTGTTCAACGGCGGAGGAAAATGAATCACCGTCTGTGTCGCCAATGTCAACCGTGAGCACAGAACGCACGCCCTTGGCCTTCAGCTCAGCAAGCGCCTTGGCGGCAATGCTCAGGTCATTCGTGGTAATTCGCGAAAAGCTCATCCCGTACTGGGCAATGGACGGGTAGTACTTGACTGGGGCGCCCGGAAAGGCCGGGTCTCTCCTATTGAATGGCGTCGCCGTCGCGCCAGGCGAGACTGCAGCCAGACCAGCCTCATTGAGCCTTGGAAGTTCCACTGCGAGAGAGTCGGAGTCAAGCCCTCCGACCCAGGCGACAACTGAAGTGTCTGCGCTGGCGTCCTCCACGAGCTTCGCGACATGCTCGGGATCTGCCGCTCCCTGAACTGCACCGGACTCGTTGAGCTGTCTGATCCGGACCTTCCGTCCCGCAACGGTCGAGTTCACTGACTCAAGCTGCAGTCGTGCTGCGCGAACCAGATCCTTCCCCTGGCCAGCATTCGGTCCCTGTCGCGGCGTGGCAACAACCACTGTCAGCCCGCCTCCCTGCGCAGCCGTCGGTGTACCGCTCCCGCATCCCCACAAGGGAGCAGACAGGGCACAAATGATGAGCGGAGCTGTCAATCGAAAGGCCACAGGCTAGGAGTC
>JBAXHG010000200.1:0-2554 GCA_037139015.1 Actinomycetes bacterium
GCGGAGTGATTACTTATCTGCGGGCGAACTTGCCTTTAAGTCGCCAGATTCCCGTGAAGCCGTTGAACGGGCCTCCGTGGATCTTTGAGCTCCAGGACAGCGTGTAGCTCTTGGTCCGCGGGTTGTATGTCCCGCTGACGCTCGCGCCCTGATTGAAGTACAGCTTGTTCCACGCAGCTGTCAGCGCGCTGACCTGACCGTGGATCCGCGTCCCGGACAGAGTGAACGACGGACGTGGCTTCCCCTTGTGGCTCTGCGGGTCACGGCCGAAAGTCGCAAGGCCGAAACGGATGCCCGCGAACTTCGTTGGCTTGACAATGGATCCCGCACGCGAGTTGCCTCGACGGTCGAAGCCAGAGCCACTCTGAAGCGCTCCGGTTACAAGTCCCCCAGCACTTCCGCCTTTAAGCGAGGTGTAAGTCTTATCCCGCGAGGCTGAGTCAGGATTTTTGAAGAACTTGCCTCCCGTTGGAAATCGCATTCGGAAGTACGAGCCGGCTCCGACGCGGAAGGTGCCCTTTAGGGCTCCCGCAGCGGAGGCGCTCGGTGCGACATCAGCCGCTCCGGCCTCAGTCAGAGGCACGGCCCCGATCACCGCGGCTGTCGCCGCCGTGATCAGAATTCCACGCTTGATCTTGTTGTTGGCTGCCATCTTGCTCAACGCTGCTTGAATGAGCCCTCAAGGTGCCAGACACCTGAGAACCCGTTGAACGGACCGCCAGCAATCGGGCTGGTCCAGTTGAGGACGTAGGTCTTCTTTGTTGCGTTGTAGGTACCTGTTGCCAGTGGTGTCGTTTGAACTGGCTTTGGCGTGCCCTGATTGAAGTACAGGCTGTTCCAACCTGCATACAGACTCGTGACCTGGGCGGTCAGGACCGAACCATTTCGCTTGAAGACAGGAGCAAGGTTCGCCGTGCCGCCACCAGGAGGTGTCTGGAACGTGGCGAGTCCGAAAGCAAGGCCTCCGAAGTTCGTTGGCACGATGATCTTGCCAGCTCTTGAACCACCCCAAGTGTTGAACGCCGGGCTCGGAGCACCTTGGAAAAGGCCGGTGGTGATGCCGCCGTCAGTCCCTGGTGAGAGTGGTGTGTATGTCTGGTCGCCAGCCTTGGAGTAGGGGTTGGAGAAGTTCCCGGATCCGCCTGGGAAAGCCATCCGGAAGTAGGACCCAGCAGGCTTGCCAGCGGTCTTGGTTCCGGCTGCGATCTTGAACGTCCCTACGAGCGTGGTGCTTGCAGCTTCAGCACTTGCAACGAGTGCGGTTGATCCGATCGCAAACGCTGCGAGCAGCGTGGCAGCAACGGTTGAGCCGAGGCGTACCCGGCGAATTGAAAGGGTCATGATGCTCCTTGTGTTTGGTGATTGGTTGGATTGGGGTTGGACAGGGGCGGGGAAATTTGGTCGTCGGTTTCGGCTTCAGCGCTGAACCGTCGCCCCGCGAGGAACGCGAGGGCTAGAGCCATCAGGCCCGGGATCACGAAGAACCACGGGAAGAGAGTGAAGGGAGGAAGCGCCTTCACAGCTTCGTAGTTGACGACGTTGTCACTCATCGCTCCGATCATCGGCGTGAGGTTCTGAAGCGTCGAAATCCACTGCTGGTCAAGGGTCTGAATGTCAGGGAAGCGGGTCGCGATCTGCTGCTCGGTGAGGCCCTTTGCCTGCAGGGCAGGAATCAAGTCGAGCCGAACTGAACCTTGACCGGCTGCGATTTCACCGAAGTAGCCTTGGATCGTCTCCACCTTTTTGCGGGTTTCGATTGTCTTGAAGGCAGTGATCATCTTGGCGCCCTTGGGTGCGCGGTCGAACATCTGGAATGCGACCGGAGCGAGAATCAGCCCAATTCCCAAGGCAACAAAGCCCCAGCGAAGTTTGGTCCACCATGTGGGCTTGGCCAATGCGAGAAGTCCGAGTAGCACCAAGAGGACACCCGGGATCACAAAGAACCATGGGAAGAGCCCAAACGGCGGAAGTGCAGCAACAGCCTCATAGTCAGGGATCTGCCCCTGGATCTGGTCAAGCATGCTGTTCATGTCCGCATTGATTGGCTTCCAGGTTGTGACGAAGGCAGCAAAGTTCGAGTACTTGGAGTTGAACTTCGCCTTGCCATTTGGCCCTTCAAGGAATGCGGCCACTTGGGTGTCGCCCTGCTGGACTCCCTTTTGGATTTGACTGATGTCGCGCTTGAAGCTGTTCATCCGCGCATCGGTCATGAACGGTTTGAAACCCTTGATCATCACGGCGCCCTTTGGCGCTCTGTCGAACATCTGGAAGATTGCGGGTGCCGCAATCAAGCCGAGTCCGAGAACGGTGAGCACGATTACCGCCCAGCGTCGAGGAACCTGTTGGGCTTTTGCTGTGGCGACGCTCATGCTCCGCCTGCCCCAACCGGCTGAGCCTGACGCAGAGCAATGTTGTTGCAGCTCTCACAGACTTCTTCGGGAATAACCCCAGCCTTCATAAGCAGGGCGAACACTTTGCAGCCGACGCAGATTCCAAAGGCTGATTCGAGCACAGCAAAGAAAATGAGTACGGATAGAACGGCGTAGGCAGCAGC
>JBAXHG010000201.1:0-2531 GCA_037139015.1 Actinomycetes bacterium
AGTATGGTCGCCGATGCGGCGACCGGTGTCTCCTTCGGATCGGGCAACTCCGGGGACGGCTTCGCTCAGGTGACGCGCCTTACTCCGGAGACGCCATCAATCGACTCGGGACCTTCGGGCCTGACGTCATCCAAATCGGCGACGTTCGCTGTCAGCGGTGAGTCCGGAACAAACCTGCGCTGCTCACTCGATGGAGGAACGTGGTTGGATTGTTCCTCGCCAGTCAAGTTCACTGACTTGGCTGAGGGTGATCACTCAGCGAGCTTCAAGTCCGTTTCCTCCTCGGACTATGAGTCCGAGGTCCTGACCAGCGAGACTTGGCACGTCGATTCGACTCCTCCGAGTTCGCCAACGATCACTGCCCAGCCGGCGGCGAAAACCAGATCAGCAGCAGCATCCCTCACCTTCACTGGTTCCGAAGCTGGGGGATCGTTCGTGTGTTCAGTGGACGGTGGAACCTACTCGGCATGTGCCAGTCCCAAGGAGTTTGAGAGCCTCACCGAGGGCGAACACTCGGTGGCAGTCAAGCAATTGGACGAGACCGGCAACGAGAGCGATGAGGCTTCGGCGACTTGGATTGTTGACCTAACTCTTCCTGCCGCCCCCTCGATCACCTCCAAGCCCTCGGCGACGAGCAATTCTTCGTCTGCTTCCATCGTCTTTACGGGAGAAGCCAATGCGACTTTCGCGTGCTCCGTTGATGGCGGTGACTATTCAACCTGTAGTTCGCCGCAGACTCTGACTGGTCTCTCCGAAGGCCCGCATTCATTAGCGGTGAAGCAGATTGATGAGGCGGGAAATACTGGTCCGAACGCCACTGTTGATTGGACGATCGATGTAACCGCACCGACAGCACCCGACTTGTCAGGTGCCCCTTCAGAACTAGTCAACATCCGAACCGCGAACGTCGGATTCAGCGGCGAAGACGGCGCGACGTTCACCTGCTCAGTCGATGACGCGCCTTCCGCGCCTTGCGGCGGCCCGCCTGTCGCCTTGACAGGGCTGGCTGACGGCGACCACTCCATCTCAGTCACCCAGACCGACCCTGCTGGCAACACCAGCCCGCCGACCAAAGCGTCGTGGCGCATTGATGCGACCGCCCCACCGACTCCGGAGTTCACTGCGGCGCCAACTGGTCCCTCAAGTGGGCCTAGCGTCCAGTTCGAATTCAAGGGTGAGACAGACTCCCCATTCGAGTGCTCGGTCGATGGTGGCGCATTCGAGGCCTGTCAATCACCACTCGAGATCTCGGGATTGACTACTGGCCTGCACTCATTGATGGTCAGACAAGTGGACGCTGCGGGCAACACCAGCACAGCAGCTACAACCGTCTGGGAGGTCGGCAAGGCTCGCGCCCGAGTTGCTGTCGGGTACCTGTTCAGCTGCGCTATTCGCTTCGACGGAAGCGCAAGTTGCTGGGGGCAGGACGAATTCGGTCAGGTAAGCGATATCCCGCAAGGAGTCACCTGGAGGTCTATAGACGCTGGGGCCTGGCATGCCTGTGGTGTGACAACAGATGGCGACGGACTCTGCTGGGGCAAGAACGAGGATGGCAACACGAACGTTCCGAGCGGACGCAAATGGATCGTGATCGATGCTGGGTACCGCTACTCGTGTGGGGTCACGACCAGTGGCGAGGGACTCTGTTGGGGGGACAATGAGGCTGGCAAGCGAGAAGTACCTCCTGGAAAGACCTGGAAGTCACTTGTTGCCGGCAACGTACATACGTGCGGCGTGACAACTTCTGGTGAAGGTCTCTGCTGGGGCAACGACGGCGGACTTAGAACAAGCATTCCGTCTGGGCACACGTGGGCGACGATACGGGCCGGACTCAGCCACTCCTGCGGTGTCACTACGACCGGCCAGGGGTTCTGTTGGGGCGACAACTCAAGCGAAAAGCTTGTTATTCCCGATGGAAAGACATGGGCATCAATAGAAGCGGGCGCCGGTCATAACTGTGGAGTAACCACTTCAGGCGAAGGCTTCTGCTGGGGAGATGGGTTATTTGGCAAGACTGATGTACCCATAGGAAGGAATTGGAAGTCGATCACCGCTGGCGATACATCAACGTGTGGGGTGACCACATCGGATCGAGTTCTTTGTTGGGGATCAAGCAGCGACGGTCAACTGATGGTCCCTTCTCTGCTCGCGCCCGAACTATTGGCTCCGTCGCTAGCAGGTACCCCACCAGCTATCACGAACTCGAGGACTGCTTCATTTACATTCAATGGAGAGAGCGGAGCAACATTCATCTGCTCTGTAGACGGTAGTTCGTATTCAGCGTGTGTATCCCCTAAGTCCTTGAGCGGGCTTTCATCAGGTGCCCACTCATTTGCCGTTAAGCAGACTGATGTCGGCGGGGATGCGTCTGCTGCCGCGACCGCATCCTGGAATGTTGATCTGAACGCGCCAGAGGCACCGGTCTTGTCTGGTCGGCCAGCAGCGCTTACAAACTCAACTTCAGCTTCGATCAGTTTCAGTGGTGAGTCTGGTGCTTCGTTTACTTGTTCTGTGGATGGTGGCGCCTACTC
>JBAXHG010000202.1:0-2516 GCA_037139015.1 Actinomycetes bacterium
CACATGGACATCATCCGCGAGCGTCTGGAGCGAGAGTACGACCTTGACTTGCTGGCAACCATGCCCTCCGTGGAGTTCGAGGTGACCAAGACCAATGGTCAAGTCATGCAGGTGCACAACCCGGCCAAGATGCCCGATCCGGGCTCCATCGAAAAGATCATGGAACCGTGCATCACAGCTTCCATTATCACTCCCAAGGAGTACATCGGTTCCGTAATGGAGCTGTGTCAGGAGCGGCGTGGCACCCATGATGGAATGCACTTCCTTTCAGCAGACAGAGTCCAGCTGACCTACGAGCTTCCGCTTGCTGAAGTGGTCTTGGACTTCTTCGATCAGCTCAAGTCACGATCCAAGGGTTACGCATCGCTTGACTACGAATTCTCCGAACGACGAGAGGCAGACATGGTCAAGCTGGACATCATGCTGGCGGGAGACAACGTGGACGCACTTTCGATGATTGTCCATCGCGATAAGGCCTACGATGCTGGTCGTTTGATGACGGAACGACTTTCCGAGCGGATCCCAAGGCAGCAATATGACGTTCCCGTTCAGGCAGCAATTGGGGCAAAGATCATTGCCAGGGAAACCATCAAGGCCTTCCGCAAGGACGTGACGGAGAAGTGCTACGGCGGCGACATCAGCCGTAAGCGCAAACTTCTCCAGAAACAGAAGCAGGGCAAGAAGCGGATGAAGCAGGTTGGTCGCGTCGAGATCCCACAGGAGGCATTCCTTGCGGTGCTTGAACTCGGCGACGGCAGTGACAGCGGCTCCAAGCGCTGACGCTCGGTTTGCCCTCCGCACTTCAAGGCTGGCCTGATTCTTCGGCTGTGCCTCCTATTCTTCAAGGTCTAGTGCTCTCACCAAGACAAGAAACCGTGCTTCGGCTCGTCGTTGAACGCCATCTGGACGACGGGACTCCTGTCGGCTCAAAGGCACTTGCGGAGAGCCTCTCCTGGGGACCTTCAACAATCAGGGCGGAGCTTGCTGGACTAGAGGATCTGGGTCTGTTGGACCATCCGCACATTTCCGCAGGTCGAGTTCCTACCGAGGCCGGCTACCGATTCATGGTGGATCGCCTTCTGAGAGAACGGGAAGCTGTCGCCCCAAGCTTTGGTGTCTTCGAGGTTGGCAGCGAGCTTGATGCGGCCATGCGCGATGCGTCTGAGCAACTGGCCGACGCAACAGAGCTGCTCGCCGTCATAACGGCGCCTCCTGTCAACACGAGCACTGTCAGGCACGTTGAGCTGCTCGCGCTTCAGCCGCGGACTCTGATGGTCGTTGTGATCACTTCAAGCGGCGGCGTCACCAAGCGGCTGTTTGCCACTGAATCGGTTCTGGACCCAGGGCTCGTTGCGTGGGCGGCAAGCTTCCTGAACGAATGCCTCGCGGGGAAAGGTCTTGGTGAGCGGACCGTCCGAAGTCGCTTGGAAGACCCTTCGCTGAACGGCGTTGAGAGGGAGATCGTGGAGCTGGTTGCGCCGGCCTTCACGGACCTCGGACACGCAGAGGCGGAATCGCTGTTTGTCGACGGGGCATCGCGCATGGTGGAAGACCATCGCCTTGTTGATGAGTCTGAAATCGGAACGGTGGTGGCGATGCTCGAGCGCAAGGTAGAGCTCCTTGCCGCACTTAAGGCGGCACTCCCTGAACCGGATGTACTCGTTCGGATCGGTCAGGAAAACGAGGCCCCTGCCATGCGGTCAATGACCATGGTCGCTGCTGGTTATGGGCCGGCCCGTCGTTCTGTCGGAACCGTTTCCGTTCTTGGGCCTGTTCGCATGGACTACGCGCGGGCGATTGGTGCTGTCAGGGCAGCGTCCGTGGAACTGTCCCGGCTTGTTGAAGACGTTTACGCGGACTGATCAGGCACATGCCAAGGGATCACTACGAAGTACTCGGCGTTGAACGTGCCGCTGACGAGAAGGAAATCCGCAAGGCTTTCAGGTCATTGGCCCGGGAGCTTCATCCTGATGTGAACCCTGATCCGGAGGCTGAGGAGCACTTCAAGGAGTTGGCTGAGGCATATGAGGTTCTCTCGGACACTGATCGGCGAGCCACCTATGACCGCTATGGCCACGAGGGTCTCAAAGGGCAGGGTTGGTCTCCCGGATTTGATTCTTTCTCTAACTTTGGCGATCTCTTCAGCGCGTTCTTCGGCGGGGGTGGCTCGGGCGGTGGACCGAGGCAGGGCGCCGACCTTGGGATTGCGGTTGACATCACCCTTGACGAGGCGTTTGCAGGTGCCAAACGACAGCTTGACTATGAAGCAGTCACAGGCTGTGAGACTTGCGATGGAAACGGAGCTGAGCCCGGAACAAGCCTTGTCGGCTGCAAACAGTGCGGTGGGCATGGAGCAGTCCGAACTGTTCAACGCAGTCCATTCGGCCAGATCGTGCGCGAAGCAGTCTGTCCGGGGTGTTCCGGCGCAGGGGAGACTCCGGAGGTCACATGCGGGGACTGCGGTGGGAGCGGCAGCAGGGAGAGCACGCTGAGTGTCGAGGTTGACATTCCTGCGG
>JBAXHG010000203.1:0-2486 GCA_037139015.1 Actinomycetes bacterium
ACTACTCCAATGTTTGGGCAACGCAGGACTTCAACGCTATGTACAAGCGACTTTCACCAGAGGCCAAGGCGCAGATCACAGCAGGAGAGTTTGAGCAGAAGCAGCGCGAGGCCCTGGCTACTGCGACCGTGCGGCGACTCATTCCACACGAGCCGAAGGACTTCAAAGATGGCGCTGTCACCGTTCCCTTCACCGTCGAAACGAGAGCGTTCGGAACGCTCAATCTGAACGCAACAATCCCCCTCACCGACGATGCGTCAGATGCCAACGTGAAGTGGAGCAACACTTTGCTGTTGCCAGGCCTCAAGGCCGGGGAAAGCCTTTCGCGGAGGACAGCGCTTCCAGCCAGAGCGTCAATCTATGCGTCCGACGGCGCCGCTCTCGCCGAGGGGCCCACCAGATATTCACCAATTCCCGATGTCGCCTCCCAGATAGCTGGCACAGTCGCCGCTCCGCAAGGCGGAATCACGCTCAACCTTGAGGCTTTGGGCTACCCAGCTGACGCGACCGTTGGGGTTTCAGGCCTTGAACGAGGCTTTCAAAGCCAACTCGCCGGAACGCCCGGGGGCACACTCTCAGCCGGGATCCGCACGCTTGCGACGACGACCCCTCGGCCCGGCCGGCCTGTCCACTCGACGATCGTCCCTGATGTTGAGCGCGCTGCTGTCACCGCCCTCGCTGGCAGGCAGGGCGGCGCCGCAGTCATGACACCCAAGACCGGGGCGGTACTGGCCCTTGCCGGCAGCGCGTTTTCAGAGACCGCACCCCCAGGCTCAACCTTCAAGATCGTCACTGCTGCCGCAGCCCTTCAGGCACATGTGACAACCCTCAAGACAAATTACCCATACGAGACGCAGGCCCTGCTCGACGGTCGGCCAGTGCAGAATGCCAACGGCGAAACCTGCGGCGGCACTCTGATCCAGAGCTTCGCCAATTCGTGCAACTCCGTTTTCGCTCCGCTTGGCGTCAAGGTCGGATCCGAGAAGCTCGTGGCCATGGCTGAAGCACTCGGCTTCAACCGGCCATTCCCAAATGTTCCCGGCGCGGCAGTGAGCTCGATCCCTGATGCGTCTCAGATTCAAGGCGAGGATGCCACAGGCACCACAGCAATTGGACAAGGCCAGGTCATTGCTTCACCGCTTCAGATGACGAGCATCGCCGCGACCGTAGGCGACGGCGGATGGCGCGTTCAGCCCACACTCCAAAAGCCAGCTGGAACTGTTGCCCGGACCAAGGCCATGGAAGGTCCTGTTGCTGCTCAACTCAAGAAGATGATGCTCGCAGTCGTCCGCTACGGAACTGGAGGAGCTGCTGCTATCTCAGGTGCCTCAGTTGCCGGGAAGACTGGAACCGCCGAGATACGCGACACCGTCCCTTCTGACCCGAACGACCCAAATGCTGGCGGGCCCAACGACCCGGCGAACACCGATGCCTGGTTTGTGGCATTCGCCCCGTCCTGGGCTCCGCGCGTGGCCGTCGGAGTACTGCTCGACGGCGCAGGACACGGTGGAGACACCGCGGCCCCAGCAGCCCGCGACATCCTTGTCGCGGCACTCAAGCGCCGAGGCTAAAGGTCTAGGTCAACCGACGCGGCGGGCTTGCCCGAAGCGTCGAGAATTTCAAAGACGAGCGGACGGTTCTGGTAAACCGAGTCCTTGATCTTGAAGAGAAGTTCTCCGCCCTGTCGGACTGGGCCCGTGCCGGCGACCGATGAGACATCCGGGTAGACGAAGTCAGGGTTGAGAAGCCCAGTTGGGTTCCAGGCGAAAGTGTTGATCTGTGGGTCAAGGTCGAACGGCATGTACTTAGTTCCTTCAGTGTCGATGATCCGGAACTTCGTTTCGACCGGCGCTGGCTTGGAGCCATAGTTCTGCGCCCGAAGGAATACGGCGAACCACTTCTCACGCGGGGCTGGGTCTGGAGTGCCTGCAGGAAGGCCGACAAGATAGCTCGGGTCCTCTGGAAGCTTGGGGTTCAAAACCCTCGAAATCTGCACCTGGTAGGCGATATCGCCAACATCAACATATGCACCTTCGTTGATGCCAAAGCTGACCTTCTCCTCAGAACCGCAGGCCGAAACCGTGGCTGCAAGTGAGAGAGCTGCGAAGACTGGAATGAGTTTGCGAGTGAAGTTCATGACTACGGCGCGGAAGTCTACCCACCAGCGACCGTGACTCGCTGTCCGCGAGCACGATCCTGTTCGAGGATCTTCTTCAAACGCCCTACAGAGCGACTCATTCGGCGCTTCCACCACCTTCGTCCACCGACGATCTCAAGCAAGCGATCAGATGGTTTTGATGGCACAGTCTCAAAAGTCCACTGGACCTTAGTGGTGCCCTTCGTGGCTTGTGTGATCGTCAACGTGCTGAGTGAACGGATGCGATTCATCTTGCCGCCACGTCCTCTCGCGACGATTCGATGTGGCCGCTCCGCCTCGACGAAGGTGAGGTCGGACCAGTCAAACCTGTTGAGTGGCGCCCCGATTC
>JBAXHG010000204.1:0-2483 GCA_037139015.1 Actinomycetes bacterium
CTGTCCTGTGACTGAGTTGATGTCGCTTTGCAGAACATCGATCTTTTCGCGCAGGCGCTTGGCGTCGGCATGGACAGTGTCAAGGGCTCCCTGTCGCTGAGCGCGTGCATCGGCCCAAGCCTGACGCTTGGACTCAAGCTTGCCCCGGACTGAGGCGATCTCATTGCGGCGGCTCATGATCTCGCCCGCAACTGCTTGTCGTTCGTTTTCGATACCAGCAAGGTGGGTTGCGACAACAGTGCTCTGGTCCTTGGAGACCTTCACTGCGGTCAGAATTTCACGGTCCTGCTGGCCGATCCTTGAGAGGAACTCTTTGTTCTCGATCAGACGGGCAAATCCATCCGTGTGTAGAACAACGGTGAGCAAGTCTGGACGATCCGACTGGTAGAGCTCGACGAGGCGGCGAGAAAGAATCCCTCTGGACTTGGAAAGCTGGGCCTTAAGCCGGGCGAGCTGCGTTTCGGCAGCGCGATGCTCCGATTGGATGGTGCGAAGCCTGTTTACTGCAATGTCAAGCTTGGACTGGACGCCGGCTTCTTTTGAGCGCAGGCCGGTGATGCCACCCTGAATCCCATTGATCTTTGTTGTAAATCCGGCAATGGTTGTGGACAAGACGCGTGCGCGCCCTTGCTTCCCGGACAGCTTCGTCTGTGCGCTGTCGATCTGCGAGCGCATCTTGCTGACCGATTGGGCACCAGCAGCCGGAACTGCGATCGCGCAGATGGCGCACGCAGTGATGACGGCGAGTGAGGCCGCGAAGGCCCGGGGGCTGGGGGTGTTGTTTGAGTTCTGCTGCATTTGGGTGCCTACGGAGTTAGCTGACGGGCTGGCGGATTTCCGCCTCGCCGCTTGATTGCGACGATTCGCCCCGGGACTGATTGGGTCCCCCGCTCTCTTTCGCATGAACGAAAGTGACTCGGCAGTTTCAGAGTAGCAGGGTCAATATCCCTGCTCGCCGATTAAACGGGAGCGATGAAACGGGATTTGCAGGAAGAAAGCGGTTTACAGGCCGGCTGGATGCCGGACTGAGTAACCACTGCCTGAGCGCATGTCGCGCTGCCAGCGGGACGGGCTTGCGCCTGAAGTGTCAAAGCGCGCACCTGCGACGACCATGAATACATGGCCACCGTTTGCGTAGATCGTGATCCATGCTCCACGGCCTTTGGATCCCCAACTCGCAAGATCGCCGGATACGAGTGGCTGGTTGAGCAGCTTGGCTCCGTGGAGCGCGTAAGAAACAGATCCTGAGCAGTCGTAGCCCTTTGCGAGCCATGCTGAGTGACCGCCGCCCCAGATGTATCGAAGCGAGCGAATCTTGTTGCCGGCCCAGACGACCTGCTTGACCTTGTCTGGAGCAGCAGCGGGCGCATATGCGAGGCCTGCCTTGATGACCACCTTGGTTCCTGGGACAGTGGGAGTGGTCGGAGTTGAGATGACGGGGATTGTCGGATCGCCGGGTGAAGCTCCGCCGTCGGACGCAAGAGCGCTCGGAGCCATGATGAGCATGCCCAAGGTCAAAGCAGTGATTGTTGTGCGTAGGTTTCGCATCTGTTCGGTTGCCGCCGGAGTTAGCTGTCGGGCTGGCGCTGAACTAGCGCCTCCCACGAATCTCGTGGAATTAGCCCCGAGGAATCTTGGTTCCCCCGGTCTCTGATCTCGAGGATCAGTGATTAGGCATGCAGAAAGCTACCACAGGGTCGGATGGAATCCTCTCCCAAACGCCAGCCGTCGTGAATCTGCCTACTGATGCCCAGACGGATAGGATCATGCTCAATGACCCTATTTTCAGGCGTTCGGAGCACAAAAAACTTGGTTGTTTCCGGCCTCGCGTTGTGTGCGGTTTCTCTCACAGCGTGTGGCGGTTCGACACCGCTCGGTGGCAGTGGAAGCTCAGGCTCGGGGATCCCAACAGTCGCCACCAAGAACACGACTCGGGTTGATGCGTCAAGTACTTCGGACAAGGCAGCAGCCATCTCCTTGGCGGTTTGGCCAGGCGGTGTACAGCACCCTCGCTCAGCAATCCTCCTTCCCTCAGACTGGCAATCTGGCCTCGCCGCAGCCCCACTGGCCGCCCCACCATTCAACGGGGCGTTCCTGATGGCCGATGACGGAATCCCTGACGCAACCCAGAGCGCACTGGACCAACTGAGTCCCACGGGCGTCCCATCCGCGCAGGGCGTGAAGCGAATTCGAATCGGCAACGCTGACGACCCCGGTCAGAGCAAACAGATCAGCGGCAACGGACCGGCAGGTCTCGCTGACGCAGTTGACAAGTCAAGAGCAGCCGCTGGGGCACGCTCAACAGGGTCCTTGGTTGTCGTGGGAACCGACGGACCCGAGTGGGGAACGCCTGCTGCCGCATGGGCCGCAAGAAGCGGAGACCCAATCTTCTTTTCACAGAAAGATGCCCTCCCCCAACCGACGGCTGATGCGATCCGCAGGCATGGCCACCCGCTGATCATGCTCCTCGCCCCAACCACAGT
>JBAXHG010000205.1:0-2477 GCA_037139015.1 Actinomycetes bacterium
GCGTCCGATGACTTCAGGTCGCGAGAGGCCTCACCGATGGTTACACGGCCGGCTGAAACGTCGGCTACGCCGATGTCTGAACCACCCTGGTAAAGCTTGAACGTTGCCTTGTTCTTGCCAACGCTTGACTTCAGGAATGCAGGAATCAGCTTCGCGGTAAGCGGAGCCACTGAAGTTGAACCACTGATCGTGATGATTGGCTTGGCAGATGCTGCTGCTGGCGCCACAACCATTGCGGCTACCGCTGAAACTGCTGCGACTGTAATTCGACTACGGGACATTTTTGAAACCCCTTTGTTGGATGAACGTTTCAGTCGCATCCCCGATTGCCGAGTAACTGCGACCAATCAAAGAGTCGCGGCTGACGAGCGCCATCTTGTGAAGGAGTCGTGGCCCTACTGTGAAAATCACGTGTCCCTGAGTCAGGGCCATCAGTTTGTTCCTATTTCGCTTGGTTCCGGAGCGAGGCGGTAACCGATTCCGAAGTGCGTGTGGACGAACATCCACGCTGGTGCAACCGCAGCAAGCTTGCTGCGGATGCGCTTGACATGAACGTCAACTGCTCTGTCGCGGTGTGGCATTCGGCCACCCCAGACACGCGCGTATACGTCCTCTCGCGTAACAACCCGGTCGGGGCGTTCTGCCAGTGCCGCGAGAACTTGGAACTCTCGGACGGTCAGCGCTGCGCGTACCCCAGTGACCAATGCTTCTCGGTCGCCAAGGCGGAGCTCAAGCGGGCCAAGGATGATCGAGTCTTCTTCGAAGTTGGGGGTTCTGAGCGCGGCAGCGGTATTCACCCTGCAGAAGTTACGCCCGCATCAACTTCCTCTCGTGAAGGACCGGTGACGCGCTGGTGAAAAGAATGTTAACGAAGAATTGCCTGCAAAAGCGCGCTTTTCTTCCTCAGAGTCACGACTCGATGTTGCTCATTACGTGTTTCACACGCGTGTAATCATCAAATCCGTACATCGAAAGGTCCTTGCCATAGCCGGACTGTTTGAACCCACCGTGAGGCATTTCAGCCACGATCGGGATGTGAGTGTTGATCCACACGCAGCCGAAGTCAAGCGCCTTCGCCATTCGCATCGCCCGGCCATGATCCTTGGTCCAAACGCTTGAAGCAAGCCCGTAATCAACTCCATTGGCCCAGGCGATCGCCTCTGCTTCATCGCTGAACTGCTGAACCGTTATGACGGGACCGAAGATCTCGTTCTGGATCATCTCGTCGTCCTGCTTGAGGTCTGCGACAACCGTCGGCTCGAAGAAATAGCCGGGGCCCTCGGGAGCATTACCGCCGACGCGCACGGTGGAATGCGATGGCGCACGGTCAATAAATCCCTTGACGCGCTCGCGCTGGACCGCAGTAATTACAGGCCCCATGTACGTGTTCTCGTCAAGCGGGTCGCCAAACACTGTCCCCTTGGCCTGTTCAGCCAGAGCGTCCACAAAGTCCCCGTAGACGCCAGGGCCCGCCAGAACGCGAGTCGCAGCAGTGCAATCCTGCCCTGCGTTGAAATAGCCCGTGCCGGCGATCATCTCTGCGGCCTCGGCAATGTCCGCGTCATCAAAGACAACTACTGGCGCCTTGCCGCCAAGCTCAAGGTGAACACGTTTGAGGGTGTCGGATGCTGCGGCCGCGACAGCCTTGCCAGCTCGGACTGAGCCTGTGATTGAAACCATCGCGAGGTCTGGGTGGCGGACGATCCCTTCGCCCACATCACCCTTGCCAAGCACAACGTTGAATACTCCTTCGGGAAGGTGCTTCTGCAGCATCTCAGCAAGCCAGAGTGTTGATGTTGGCGTGTTCTCCGATGGCTTGAGCACGCATGTGCAGCCAGCGGCAATGGCTGGTGCGAACTTCCATACGGCCATCATGAACGGGTAGTTCCAAGGGGTGATCTGACCAACGACACCAACCGGTTCCCTGCGAATGAATGAGGTGTGGCCCGCCATGTACTCGCCAGCCGAGCGGCCTTCAAGGTTGCGTGCGGCACCAGCAAAGAAACGGATCTGGTCCGCCGCCGGTGGGATCTCCTCATCAATGGTCAGCTGGAGAGGCTTGCCCGTGTTCTGGGATTCGATGCGCGCGAGCTCTTCGCCGCGTTCTTCAAGTTCATCTGCAATACGGAAGAGGGCAAGTGAGCGCTCTGATGGGGTCGCCTGGCTCCATTCGGCAAACGCCTTTGTGGCAGCCGCTACCGCGGCATCAATGTCCGCCTGTGTCGAGCAGGGCATCTCAGCGATAACCTCGCCAGTTGCCGCATTCCGCACCTCGTGCACGTCGGTGCCGCTCGGTGGGACTGATTTGCCGCCAATGAAGTTCTGAAGCCTTGTAACCGCCATGTTCATCCTCCGTAATAGGTCTTGACCCGCAACGCCCTTGCTTGGAGGGTACCCTCCAAGTCACACGTGGGAAGCCTGATCACCGAAATCTTGCCGCTCGCTGCGGGTGCAGCAATCAGCCCGACAATCCTCAC
>JBAXHG010000206.1:0-2468 GCA_037139015.1 Actinomycetes bacterium
CAACAGTTTGCCATCAGCCTGCAGTTTCAGTGCGTGGACACCAGCATCGGCACCGGTACCAACCGCAAAACTGGTGTCAACAACTCCGTAGGACAACAGGCGTACGAGGTTTCCGGCAGCCAGCCCATTAAAGGTTGTGAAGTGACCGCCGAGGATGATCTTGCCGTCAGTCTGAACCTGAATCTCATCAACTGATGGCGTAGCTCCCGCCACGGCCCCAATGCCAGCGCCCAGCGCGAAGGTGTCATCAAGCGACCCGTCCTCGTTCATCAGTGCAATTCCACCGGCAGCAACTCCGTTGACATGCGTGAAGGATCCGCCAATCAGGAACTGACCTCCGGTGAGCGGGTGGATCACAAGGATCTCCCCGTCGGCGACACCCATTGGATTGAAGGTCGTGTCAACTCCACCGTCCGCATTCAGCCTGGCAAGGCGCAGTCGGGTGGTTCCGTTGTACTTGGTGAAGCCACCGCCGATCAGAACCTTGGCGCCGGCGAGGGGAACGATCGCGCCCACCGTTCCGTTTGCTGCCGATGTGATCGAAGGATTGAAATCCGCGTCCAGCGTTCCCGTGGCAGAGAGGCGGGCAACTCCCCTGAAGAAGAATCCGCCAATCAGAAGCTGGCCGCTTGAGGCATCCGCTGCGACTGTTAGCGCAGTGTTGCCGACTGCCAGAGCGGGTGAAAGGGCGAGGCTTGTGTCGAGCGCACCGCTCGGCTGGAGCTTCGCAATCCGGCTGAGGCTGTTCCCGCTGTAAGTCTTAAACCCACCTACAACGAGAATTGATTTGTCTTCCAGCACGTTGACCGAATAGACGGTGTCGTCAAATCCCGGGTCCGCAGTTACCCCAGCGCCCAAAGCGTTAGACGGGGCAAACCCAGGATCAAGTGCGCCCGTAGGACCGAGGCGCGCAATGCGGTTCCTGGCAACAGCTGCAACGTGAGTGAAGGCTCCTCCGATCACAACTCCACCGTCACTCTGCAACGAGATCGAATTGACTGAAGCATCAGGGCCGTCAGCCGGTGAGAAGCCCGAATCGATTCCACCATCAACGGTAAGTCTGGCAATCCTGTTTCGGACCACACCGTCAAATGCGGTAAATGTTCCGCCGATCAGCACCTTGCCGTCCTCTGGTTGCACTGCGATAGTCCCAATGGATCCGTTGGCACCGGTCGTGATTACCGTTGAAACAACGGACTTTCCAGCTTTGACCCCGACTGTCGTGGAGAGAGTGACGGCAGCCGTGAGGGTCTTCCCCGTTGTGAATGTTGCCTTGGAGCTCTTTGGGATCGTTGATGAGTAGACCCGGTATGTCGTGCTGGGTGCAAGCCCATGTGTACTTGCCAAGGTGGCCGCGCGAGACCCCGAAACAGTCGTGATCCCAAAGCTGCCGCTCACATCAGGGTTGAAGGTTGCGTCAATCGAGCCATCAGTGTTCAGTCGGGCAACGCGATTCCTGATGATTCCGCCATACGCGGCAAACAACCCGCTGATAATCGGCTTGTCGCCTTGAAGAGCAACCGCGGATACCCAAGCGCATTTCGTCAGGTCATCCTTGGTCGCGCCGGCTCCTGTGGCGAATCCCGTGTCGAGCGTCCCGTCAGCGTTCAGGCGCGCAACACCACACCGCTGGCTTGCACCCACCTTGGTGAACGTTCCGACGATGATGATCTTGTGGTCTGACTGCTCAACCATTGAGGCCACAGTCCCGTTGGGTCCAGCGGTCCCTGGGGCGAATGTCCTGTCAAGACTTCCGTCAGCGTTGAGAAGCGCGATGTGATTCGCGGTAACGCCGTTGTAGCGAGTGAACGCGCCACCGATGATGCTCTTGCCGTCTGCGAGAGAAAGAACCTTCGAGACAGCTTCGTTTGCGCCCGAACGTGGGGTGTTGAAAGTGTTGTCAAGTGTGCCTCCCCCGAGGGCCGCTGGGGCAACCCCAGCCATGGCAAAGCTTCCAGCCAGCACGGAGGCCGCAACAATCAAGGAAAGACGGGCAGCAAGCGGCTTCCGGGTAAGGACGGTTTGCGCGTTTTCAGCGCCGTATGGATGCTCTGTTCCCATTCCTCTCCCGATGGTATCGGGGAATGACCTCTGAGGCAAAGGGGAACCGGCCCGATTCACTGCGTTTTCGCGCTCACCAAGTGTCCACGGTGCGGCGCCGAATACCGGTCTGCAAGGGACTCGCAACCCGTGGAGCGGAGGCGATCGCCCCAACCAAGCGTTCACGGGTATCCGCAGGGTCAATCACATCATCGATCTCAAAGAAAGTTGCCATGTTCAAGGCGTTGCTCTGCGCCCTGACTGAAGCGACCAGCTCAACCACTCTGGCTTCTCTGGCAGCTGGGTCTTCGATCTCCGCAAGCTCACGCTGGAAGCCAAGCCGCACAGCGCCTTCGACGCCCATCGCACCGAACTCAGCTGAAGGCCATGCAATGTTGAGAAGCGGCGCGTGGAAATCCCCGCCGGTC
>JBAXHG010000207.1:0-2450 GCA_037139015.1 Actinomycetes bacterium
GTTGGCCATGCTGCCGAGGACACTTCAGGTGGCACTGGGCCTGGAGACACTCCACCCCCAGTAGTAGGAGTGCCCGCAATGGACGCCGCAACCGGATGGGTTTTCCCCGTCAAGGAAGCGCACCAGATGGTTGGCCCATCGAGTTGGAGTCTTGACCAAGGCGTTGACCTTGGGTTCGGAACAGGGTTCTCCCGGTCATTCTGCGGATCAAAAGCAAACCTTGTGGCGGTTGCCGATGGCGTCATCACCCAGGTAGGAATCAGCGGATTTGGCGGGCAGTCCCCGGTCATGAAGATCACGAGCGGCAAGTACAAGAACCGCTACATCTATTACGGCCACTCACAGCCAACGATCGTCAAAAAGGGTCAGGTTGTGAAGCGTGGCCAGATCATCTCCCACATCGGATGCGGCGTTGTCGGCATTTCTTCAGCTCCGCATCTCGAGTTCGGCATGTACGGACCGGGAGCGACTTACTGCTGCCCATCGCGTGGAGCCACATCCCATGGCGTATTGAGCATCCTGAAGCGGATGTTCCCCACCGCAGTTGCCAGTGCCCGCCGCAAGAAGTAGACGGCACTAGCGCTGAAGTCACCTCTCGGTGACTGACACTTTGCTACTGGTCAGCCGGCAACGCTGGCGAGCGAGACGCCCAGCCAGACAATCGCAAGCGAGCCAATGAAGATCAGCCCGTCCAGAGCGTGCAGCTTTGGCTTCTTCATATGAACCAGAATCAGGACGCCTACAAGCGCGACCAGGCCCATCTTGGCGCTCAGCTGGTGGTTCTTCCAAAGGTTCTCGTGCGTGGCCAGTGCAGCGCCCGTAATTATCGAAACCGTGATGGAAACGAGGGTTCCGTAGCCAAAACGTCTTGCCACGGCCCGCATTGGCTCCCCTTCATCCTTGCCCTTCAGGACCGGAACAACTGCCGCTACGAGAAAAAGCTGTCCGCCGACAAAAAATGCCATGGCGAGAAGGTGTACCCAAAGGATGAAGTTCCACATAGGTGGTCTCTTTCGTCAGGTACTGCCCTATTCCTGCGTCAGCCGACTTTGAGCCCACCCAGGGGATTCGCGTTCCACTCGGCCTTTGCTGCCTTGACGTAAGCCTTCCAGGCAGCGAGTGTTGCTTTGCCCTCGGCGGTCAGTTGGCCGAGACCAAACGTCATTTGGGAGATTGATCCAGTCGATGCGTCAATCTGCCTGATCGTCTTCAGCTTTGCCTTGTAAGTCGCTGCCAGCCGCTGCAAGGGCACCCGAACCTTGTCGTTGGAGACCTTCTTTGCGGCAGAGCTCATCTTGTTCACTGCAGCCTGCATCTGCGCCTCGGCCTTTGGCGCCTCGGCCTGGACGGCCGACCCGCCCTGCTTGAACGCTGCGTACCACGGGTCAGTTCCGGAGTGCCGCCACTGCCGCGCACCTTGAGCAAAATCGTCGAAGGCGGCCCGATCAGCGGATGAGATCTGTTTGTCGTCCCCGCAGGCGGCCAGGCCGGACATGCTGGCCAACGCCAAGCACAGCACCACTGCAGTTCTTCTAAGTGAAGTCATTGCCCAAGACGGTAGCGCCGAACGCCCCTGAGGCGCCGCAGCGGCGGATGCGGTACGCCTATGCTCATGGCCATGGCCCCAAATCATCGGATACTTAGAGGGCTGCGTCTGCTGCTGTTCAGCGCAGCGGGATTGCTGGTTTTCACATCAGGCCAATCACAAGCAGGCGCTGCACAGCTTGCTCCCTCTGGACTGGAAGCTCTTAGAACCATCCAAGCCAACGCCATGACACTCGACAGGTCTATCAGCTCACTTCTGGGCACTGAAACCACAGTTGTTGCCACAGTTTCAGCCAACGATTGGACAATCCTTCGAAATCAACCGATCGGCTTGGCCATAGGCAATGCCCGCTACGGAACCGAGTTTGAGCCAAGCCGGGTCAGTCGGCTCGGCTACACAACAGGCTGGGTTCACGGTTCATTCAACGGTTGCGCATGGACTGCTACTCGCAACCTCAAGGGAGACCTTGCTCCTGTGCGGGACGACTGCGCGCATTTCGACCCGCCCATCCACTCTTTCATCAGCCGGATCAACTGCATCATCTGCAGTGGCGGGACTGCCGTGCACATCTCCGCAGCCACCACCGAATACGCCAACTACAGGCCTGGTCAGTGGCCGCTTGACCCAGTCCACCATGCCAGGGCCGGCCATTGCGTCGAATGGCGTTGGGTCAGTAAGGACAAGCAGATGGTGATGGTAAAAGACCGAACTTGGTCAAACAACTTGGCAAGCTGGGTCTTCATTTCCCGCTCTGCACTTCCAGACCTGCTGCCGCATGGCCACCAGACCAGCTGCTGGCGGAGCGGCTGAAGACTTCAGCTGACGCTGACGACGGTCAGCGGACGCTGGCCGGACGGCAGGGAGACACTTACTTTGTCTCCCTTGGAGGACCCCATCAGGGCCC
>JBAXHG010000208.1:0-2405 GCA_037139015.1 Actinomycetes bacterium
TCCCGAGGACGTTCGATACATGAGTTACTGCAACAAGCTTTGGCTTCCGTTCCAGCAACGCGTCCAAGCTGGCAAGGTCGAGCTGCCCTTCTGAATCAACCTCCACCCAGCCAAGCTCACATCCGGTGGCCTCAGCGAGCATCTGCCATGGGACGATGTTGGCGTGGTGCTCCATCAGGGTCGTAACGATCAGGTCGCCTTCCCCAACGCTTGAGCGACCCCATGAGTGCGCGACAAGATTGATCGCCTCCGTGGCGTTCTTCGTGAAAACAGTCTCCTCTGGAATGCGACCAAAGCGCGCGCCGATCCTCTCCCTCGCACCTTCAAAGAGTGCATCTGACTCGACTGCAAGCGGGTAGACCCCACGGTGCACATTGGCGTTGTGAAGCGCAACGTGATCGCGCATTGCCGCGAGCACCGCGTAAGGCTTCTGCGCTGTTGCCCCCGAGTCGAGGTAAGCGATTGGAGCATCCCCCTCGGTTTCCATGAGAAACGGGAACTGGGCTGCAATGGCGGCGTGATCAATCACGGTGAGCACCCGCCGGGGTTGACATGAAGGACGGGGCCGCTTATGCGGAGGCCCCGACCTCCTCTTCGATCCAGCCGTAGCCCTTGGCCTCAAGCTGCGTAACGATCTCCGGGCCGCCTTCCTTGACGATCCGACCCTTGTAGAGAACATGCACATGGGTTGGCTTCACAAGGCTCAAGATTCGCTGGTAGTGAGTGATGATGAGGATTCCCATCTTGTCTCCCTGCTCACCAGCAACCGCGTTCACACCCTCGGCAACAGTTTGAAGGGCGTCAATGTCAAGTCCTGAGTCAGTCTCATCAAGGACTGCAAGGCGTGGCTGCTGAAGCGCGAGCTGGAGGATCTCCATCCGCTTCTTCTCTCCGCCGGAGAAACCTTCGTTGAGGTAACGGCTGCTGAACTCCTTGGGAACCTTGGTCAGCTCCATGGCTGCTTCAACTGTCTGGCGGAATTCCTTGAGGCTGATTGCCTCTTCGCCGCGAGCCTCACGATGGGCATTCATGACCGAACGGAGGAACTTGGTGACCGTCACGCCCGGAACTGAGACCGGGTACTGGAAGGCCATGAATACGCCCGCGCGGGACCGTTCGTCTGGGGAAGCTTCTGTGATGTCCTCGCCCAGGAAAGTGATGCTGCCCTCAGTCACCTCGTATGCAGGGTGACCCATGATCACGTTGGCGAGAGTTGACTTGCCGGAACCGTTTGGTCCCATCAGCGCGTGGACTTCTCCGGCGCTGACCTCAAGGTTTACGCCACGGAGAATTTCCTTGCCGTCAACTGAAGCGTGGAGGTTGCGAATTTCGATATCGGCCATGGGTATGTCTCTTCCTGCTCGTGGGTTGTTCTAATGGCGGCGGACGGCGGATCAGACGGTGAGCGTCTGGCCGGCACGGTCTGCCTTGGTATTACGACGGGTAAAGGCCACCAGTTCAGAAAGAGTGGTGCCCTTCAGTGAGTGGATTACGCCGCCCTGCACTCGCGTCCACAAAAGTTTTGTTGCGCATCCTCGACCAGCGTCATCAATGTGCGAGCAGAGAATTCGATCGTCACGGCCGGTTGGAGCAAAGCATTCCATCGGAGCGACAGCGCCATCAAGAGCCTGGACAACCTCGTCCATGGTGATGTCCTCAGCCGGGCGAGCCAGCCAATAGCCGCCGTGTGCTCCACGGGCGCTGTTGACAAGTTCCGCCTTGCGTAGAAGGGCAACAACCTGCTCGAGATAAGCGAGGGGAAGGTTCTCCGCTTCGGCAATTGCCTTGAGGGACAGTGGCTTGCTGTCTGCTTGACGGCCAAGTTCGACCATCAGACGCACGCCATATTCAGCTCTGGATGAAAATATTGCCATCGGTTTTTAAATCCTACCATCCCGCTAGGTGATGGAGCGGCCGCGCCCGGTCAGCGCGGGGCTTGCGGCAGCGGAATACCATCCGCCCGTGGCCAGACCAGGAGACAACCCCGCAACGGT
Source organism: Actinomycetes bacterium (assembly GCA_037139015.1). Classification (GTDB taxonomy): domain Bacteria; phylum Actinomycetota; class Thermoleophilia; order Solirubrobacterales; family Solirubrobacteraceae; genus WLNJ01. Next base: position 1,995 of record JBAXHG010000208.1, read on the forward strand.
AAGAAGCGCAGCCAACCATGCTGCAGCTACTGCCAACAGCGCAGACATCGCTCTGCTGGCCGAACGCGCGAAACAAACGGGTCGCCTGGCCATCGACACCGAGTTCATGGGAGAAGGTCGCTACCGCTCCCTCCTCTGCCTCGTTCAAGTTGCAACTGATTCCGAGGTCGAAGGCGAAGGCCCGCTGATCGCGCTCGCCGATCCGCTCACCGACCCCGCGCCCGACTGCTCTCCATTGGCCGAGCTTCTGGCCGACCCTGAAGTCGAGATCATCCTCCACGCTGGACGCCAAGACACGGCTCTCCTGCGTCGCCAGTGGGGCGTGGAAATCACGAACCTCTTTGACACCCAGATCGCCGCCGGCTTCGCGGGATTCGGGGCACAGGCTGGCTACGGCAACCTCCTTTCAGC
>JBAXHG010000209.1:0-2381 GCA_037139015.1 Actinomycetes bacterium
GGTGAAGAACTTGGTCCTGATGGGGATCCGTCACATCACGGTATGCGACCTTGACCGAATAGAGAACTCTAATTTGGCTCGCTGCATCTTCTTCAGAGAGTCAGACGAGGGCCAGCTTAAGGCTGAAGTACTCGCCAAGAGGGCCATGGAGTTGAACCCCGACGTCCGTGTAATCCCCGTGGTTGGCGATGTACGGCTGAAGCTTGGCTTGGGCGACTTCATAGATGCAGATCTGGCTCTTGGCGGCCTCGACAACCGCGAGGCGCGGATGTATGTCAATCAGGCTTGCTGGAAGACCAGCACCCCCTTTATTGATGGGGCCATCGAGGGACTTATGGGCGCTGTCAAGGTGTTTCTGCCCCCTCATACGGCCTGTTACGAGTGCACCATGAGCGAGCGGGATCATGAGCTTGTGGCCGCACGCAGAACCTGCGCGCTACTGAGTCGCGAGGAGATGCTTGCGGGCAAGGTCCCGACCACTGCGACAAGCTCAAGTGTGGTGGCGGCCATCCAGGTCCAGGAAGCCGTGAAACTCCTACACCGTGATCGGCTGGGCGATCCGACCCTGGCTGGTGCGGCCTACAACTTCAATGGGCTGACCCATGATTCGTATGTTGTTCAGTTCACGCAGCGCGAGGATTGTTTGGTTCATGACACATATGACTTTGAGCAGGGGGAGGTCCTTCCGGCGGATGGACCACTCAGTGCTGCGCTCGACAAGGCTCGCGCCCTTCTCGGGCCAGATGCAATTGTCGAGCTTGAGCAGGAGGTACTCCTTGGGGCGTCATGCACAGAGTGTGGGATTGACCGTGAGGTTCTCCGTCCAGTTGACGCGTTGAGTGAGGGCGATGGTGTCTGCCCGCAATGTGGGAAGGAGATGCGGCTTGATTTCACCCATGCGGTCAGCGATGGATCTCCGTTGCTCAACAGATCAATAATCGAACTCGGGCTTCCAGCCAACGACGCTTTGGTAGCGCGGAGCGGGATGGACCGTGTCTTCTTCCGAACCAGGCCTGCGGGAGCTTCGAAATGACGCCGCGTGCTCGCCGACTGGTCAGCGACCTGCGCTCGATGGAGTCGCTCGCGGAGATGGGCACGATCGCCATGCAGGGGGAGGGGGCGCCTCCGGATCGTTACAGAGTGATGTTCAATGTCGCAGGACTACATTTGGTTGACAGCAAGGCTACGGTTCGTGAGACGCATCGCTGCGAGATATATCTTCATCGGGACTACCCCCGGCGGCCGCCTGTAGTGACGTGGGAGTCACCCGTCTTTCACCCTAACCTTCTCGGCCCAGAACGAAACGGCGGAGTTTGCCTTGGATCATGGAGTGCCTCTGAAAGCCTTGGCGACCTATGCCTTCGGCTCCGGGATCTTGTCTCCTATCGGTCGTTCAATTGCGCGGACGCTCTCAACAACGATGCTGCTGAGTGGGTGACTAGGGAGCGAATCTCACCCGGACTTGACCTCAGGTCAGTAGAAGGTCGTCTGACTCAGGCAGCATCTTCCCAAGTCGAAATCGGAGGTATGGCATGAATGAATCCAAAAGCAAGGGCGAAATCACCGGACTGAAGAAGGCCTCGAAAGAGGTCGTGTATCCGCACATATTCCCCAACGCCGACCGCGAGGTGGGCGGGGTATTGGTTGGACGGTCTCCCAAGGACGGCGGGCTGCCATTGATCACCGGAGCGATCGAAGCCATCAGCGCAGATGAGCAGAGAGCAACACTCACCTTCACCCAGGATTCGTGGGAGCACGTTCACAGCGTGATCGACAAGGAATATCCGAACGACGAGATCGTTGGTTGGTACCACAGCCATCCAAACTTCGGAATCTTTCTTTCTGACCACGATCTATTCATTCACCGCAACTTCTTTGGCGGGTCATCTCAGATCGCTCTCGTGGTAGATCCTTGTAACTGCACTGAAGGTGTCTTCGCTTGGAATGACGAAGGCGACATTGAGAAGCTCTACGAGCGGGCCACCCCTAATGGATGGTCTGCGCCAGATCCTGAACCTGTTTTTGATGCAGGGCCGCGCGCGCCGGGAACCGACGCCACGCTTACAGGCCCGCCTGACCGATTCTCGGTCGGTGCCCTCACTGAGCGTGAACTGCTGGGATATGCCGCCACAGGAATCGGCGGAGTTCTGCTTGGGGTGTTGCTCGCCTGGGCACTTGCGATCGGCCAAACAACGGAGACGGTTTTTAGGATCGTTCCGCGCAACGGCCATTCGGGCCATTCGAGTCCCGGTAAGGGGAAGCAGAAAGAGCGGGGCTCCTCCGCAGTGACCACATCATCGAAGCCGACTTCAACCTCTTCATCCGGCGCTCCGACCACTAAGCCGTCCACTAACCCGTCCAACTGATGAGCAGCCAAATTG
>JBAXHG010000210.1:0-2369 GCA_037139015.1 Actinomycetes bacterium
CGTTCCCGTGTCGGTGGTGTCAGTCAGCCGCTCAATGCCCTTCTGGGTATTTGGGTCCTTGAGGAATGTCTCCAGCGACGTGAACAGGGTCGCGAGGCGGGTGTTCAACTGGCCTGAACGGGCGAGCCCTCCCGTTGGGCTGGCTCCCGCGGCAACTGCCTCGTTGAGCGTCGTTGCCGATGATGCAAGGGCCTTGCTGCCCGGGATAAGGGTGTTGAAGAAGGTTGCGGAGTGCGCCAGAAATGGACGCTGTACCGGAAGGCTGGAGATGGCAGCGTCAAGGGCAGCTGGGCCACCCTCGATTGATGCCTGGATCGAGTCTGTGACATTGGCAAGAGCGCCAAAGGTCTGCGCCATTCCCCGGAACAGTGAGGCCTGCTGCTCGGCTACTGGCGCTGACTGAGAGGCAACCGCATCCAGCGCAGGGAAAAGTCTGTCCAGGCCGGTGTTGGGATCGGAAAGGTTCTTCATCACAGGAGTCAGGTTGGCAAGCAGCGGCCCAAGATTCCGGATGGTTTGGTTGAGGTCAAGGCCACGTCCACCGATTGCATTGCCGAACTCGATGAGGTTGGCTGATGCCGCGACCCGAGTTGGCTCGTTGAACATGTTGAAGATGTCGTCAATCTGAACTGGGGTTGGCGTTGCAGCCTTGATCGACATCACGGACCCAGTCTTGAAGCCTTGCGCGGAAACGCCGCGGTGGATGTCCACGTACTTGAGGCCAAGTGGCGACACAGGGCGGATTTCAACTGTTGAATCGTCGGCGAGCGGCTCAATCTTCTTGTCAAGCTGCATGGTGATAGTTGCCGTCACACGGCCGTTTGGCCAGGTCTTTGGTGCGATCTCGGTGACCATGCCGACGCGGGATCCCCCGATCTTGACCTCATTGCCCTTGACCAATGCGTTGGCGTTTGGAATCTGCGCCTTTAGCGTGTACTTGGGAACGAATGGCAGGCCGTTATTGGCGTTGTAGGCAAGGAATACGCCAACAACTGTGATCAGGATCGTCGCGGCACCGATCAGCATGGGGTTACCAGCGATGGAGTTTGTCTTTCTCACCTTGATCCACCCCCAAGCAGGTACTTGAGCATGGCCGACTTGCCGTCAGCTCCTGTTGCCGGCGTATCCGTGGCTGCTGGAGGAACCGCAGGAGTTGTCGTGACAGTCGGTGCCGGAGCCTTGACTGTTGCCGGAGCCTTGACGACCGCAGGGGCAGGAGCGGCAGGCTTCTTGCCCCAGATCTCCCAGCCGAATGGCTTGGCGATGACTGACTGGCTTGCAAAGTTGGTCAGGAAGTTGCCTGCGCGTGCCACCTTGCCAATCGAAGCCATGCCTGCGCCGACGCTCGGATCATTGCCACCGTCAAAGTTTGCACTGCAGGAGCCGTATGTTGATCCGCGGCCAGCCTCGGTCGTCGCACATGCTCCAATTGGGTAGAGCAGCAGCTCTCCACGGACATAGTGTCCGTACTTGTTGAAGCCGTTACCCGCTGCCACCTGGCTGTAAAGCGTCTGCATCAGGAACTCCCAGCCGCCAGTCTTCTGCAGGCTCTGAAGCAGGCCACCAAGGCCGTTGGCGAATGGGTTCAGGCCTGCCGCCAGCTGCTTGGTCTTTGCCAGCGCACCCAGCACCACTGGGTCGGTGAAGACTGTTGAACCGGTCGTAGCGAGTGGGTTTCCGAGTGTGACGAAAGCGCCAGTGGAGTTATTTGCAAATGCGGGAAGGTTCTTGACCGCACCGTTGATCGCAGCCTCATGTCCTTGCAGTGGCTGCAGGAACCCTTCAAGCGCTTGCGAGAAATTGCCTAGTTCATTCATTGTTGGGGTCAGCTGTTGAAGGAAAGCTGGGAACTTCTGGAAGTTCGCTTGGAGCGCTTGGCCCTTGGCTGCAGATGCCCTTGACACAACCTCGGAGTTGCGAATGAACGCCGCTACTGATGCGCGATCTCTTGCCAATGGGGCCAGAGATGCATCGGAGTTGACTGCGAGGTTCTCAAGTGTCTTGTTCTGACCGGCAAGGATTGCGAGCACCTTGTCGGTCTCCTGAAGCGCTGGGTTGGCGCGGCGAATGACCGTGTTCAGGGTCTGTCCGTTGCCAGCAAGGGCAGTACCGAACTCGTTAAGAATGATCGCGAAACGCTGGCGTTCCGGGACGCGCATGATGTTGTTGATCAGGTCGATTCCGACGGGAGAGGATGTGTTTTGGACGGGCATCAGCCTGTCGCCTTCCCCAGAGCCGGACTGGATGACAGACAGCTCAGGCGCAGGGGATTGGCCTGGCGCACGTGGCTTGGTTGGTGAGCAGTCCACGAATTGCTCGCCGATCAGTGATTGCGGCCGAATGATGCAGTTTGAGTCAGTCCTGAAGTC
>JBAXHG010000211.1:0-2333 GCA_037139015.1 Actinomycetes bacterium
GTTGAAGGCGCGCTCGAACGCGGCGGCACCTACCTTGGCACTGGCGACGACATTGTCAGCAGCGACCTTGACGTTCTTCAGGGTCAGCGTACCGATGTCGGTGCCGTCGGTTGAGCGCTCCAGCTTGAGGTCAACGCCCGCAGTACCAGCAGCAATCCAGAACAGGCCCAGGCCGTCGCCGCACTTCGCCGACACCACGAAGCCGTCGGCGCCGGCGCCGGGACGCACATACGATTTCGCGCCGTTCAGGACGAAGTCCTTGCCGAAACCGTACCCATTTCCAATGTCATTGAGCGACTCCGTAAAGTCATGGATTTCACTGCGTGCGTCTAGCGTTTCCCACTTCGCCGTTGCTGTGGCGAGCAAGAGGTCTGAGAATTCGAGGGGCTGGCCCGCCGAATTCGCTCGCACAAACACCTGCAAGACTTTGTCGTAGTCCTGAGACTTCTCCTCGTAACAGTTACCGACAAGTGTAGTGTGGACTCGGTTGTGCAGGCGGCCGATCAACCGGTTGGCACTCTCCCTCTGATCCTCCGTCAATGCCGACAGTTGTTTCTTCACGTCCAGCTTTGCATCCTCGGCATCTTCGAAGTCCAGAATCCGACCGACCAAGTACCAATGCTGTGGCAACTCCCCGTCAGGGGTGGCACTCTCTCGAAAGGAAAAACCGTAGGTCAGTTCTTCGGGGTTATCCTCGTTCGGCACCGGAGGCTTGAGGAGGTTCAAATAGAGCCGGGTCTTTCGCCACTTGTAGTGGAAGTAACGGTATGACTGTTGTCAACGGTCGAAAATTGATCCATTTCCAACGGTTGAAATTTGACCCACCCTACGTTGGTTGTGCGGACGTCGCGCTGCTTGACTGCTCTGTGAGACGGGTAAGTTGCTTGTCCTTGAGCCGATAGCTCTCACCTTTCATGTTGATGATCTCGGCATGGTGAACGAGACGATCGATCATTGCTGCTGCCACCACGGGGTCGCCAAAGATCTCGCCCCAGGCGGTAAACGGTTTGTTGGAGGTGACAATCAACGATCCTTGCTCGTAGCGGGCGCCCACCAACTGGAAGAACAGGTTGGCAGCTTCGGCGTCAAACGGCAGATAGCCAACCTCATCCACGATCAACAGCGGATAGCGCTCAAGGATGCGCAGGTATGTATCCAGTCGATGCTCCCGTTGGGCAGCGGCCAGACGCATGACCCAGGCTGTGGCTGACGCAAACTGCACGCGATAGCCAGCAACACAGGCTTTCATTCCTAGTGCAGTCGCCAGATGTGTCTTCCCAGTCCCCGGTGGGCCCAGAAAGACCACATTCTCGTGCGCTGTGATGAAGTCCAGGCTCGCCAGGTGCAGCACAACCTGCCGGCGCACCGAGGTCTGATAGCCAAAGTCGAAGGTGTCAATCGTCTTGCGGGCGGGGAAGTGGGCCGCCTGGATGCGGGTCTCACCGCCTTGTTGCTGGCGAGCAAACACTTCTCGCTCCAGCAACTCTTCGAGAAACCGTTCATAGGTCCAGCTCTCAGATCGGGCGCGCTCAGCGATCTGCGCCAGAGCCTCGGCGATGCGCGGCGCCTTCATGTAGCGGACCAGGAAGGACAAGTCTGCACCCGCTGTGTGCGCCATGCTTGCTGATGAGTCACTCATCGCTGTCCTCCTGGGTGAGCACGTCGTACCGCGACAGATCGGGCACAGCCACCGTGACGCAGGCCTTTGCAGGAAGCTGCAGGCCACCCACACGTTGTGCGCTGACCGCGTCTGTCCGTAGCGACCAGGGCTTTGCCCGATGGGCTGGATTCTGGAAGACCTGGCCCCGTCCCCAACACCGCGGATGCGTGGCAACAGCCTCATTTTGGTGGTAGACCACCACGCTGGTGGCGTCCAGATGCACCGAGACCTGTTGACGAGCGAGCAAGGGCGGGACAGAGTACTGATTGCCGTCCGCGTGGATGAAACTCTGGCTAGTGACGCGCACAAAGCGCACATCCGGCGGAATCCAGGCCTCATGGGGGAGGGGCAGTAAGGTGGGCCTCTCCATCTCAAAGCGGTCAATGGGACGCTCGTGCACGGTGCTGTGTATGCGCACATTAGCGATGGTATCTCGCCACAGATTCGCCTGCGCTTGCAGGTCGTCCAGGCTGGTAAAGCGGCGACCCGGCCAGAAGTTACCCTTCACATAGCTGACCCCAGACTCCACCATCCCTTTCTCGTGGGGCTGACGCGGCGTGCAGGCATGCGGCCGGAAGTGATAGCGGTCGGCGAAGACCAGGAACTGAGCGTTGAAGACGACCTCCTTTCCCTGATGACTGTCGACAACGGATGACAGGTTATCGTAGACCAG
>JBAXHG010000212.1:0-2281 GCA_037139015.1 Actinomycetes bacterium
ATGCGCCCGAGAGGAATCGAACCTCCACGTCCTTTCGGACACAAGGTCCTTAACCTTGCGCGTCTACCAATTCCGCCACAGGCGCTTGGATCGCGGATTATAGCCAGCAGCCTCTTCCCGGGTATGCACGCAGGCTGCCCGGCAGGAGTTGCAGTCATCCGCAGTGAAGGTTACGCTCATGCGAACACTCGTTCGCCCCATCAAAGTTTCAGGAGCCCCAGTGACCCCGTTCGAACTTACACGCAGGCAGCAGGAGATCATGGAAGCCATCCGAGGCTTCACAGGTGAGAACGGCTATCCGCCGACTGTCCGCGATATTGGCAAGGCCGTTGGGCTGACCTCAAGCTCCACAGTGCACGCGCACCTCGCAAACCTTGAGAAGCTCGGGCTGCTCCGCCGTGACCCAACGAAGCCAAGGGCGATGGAGCTTGTCGACCGGGCCACCCGTGGAGTAAAAGGGTTCGTCTCCGGCCCAGGCCTTCCCGTCGTGGGACATGTTGCAGCAGGCTCTCCGATCATTGCCGAGGAGCTGATTGAGGACCATGTCGACGTTCCCGCGCAGGCCGGTGGCAACAGCGGCCAGTTTGTCCTCCGCGTCAGAGGCGACTCAATGATCAACGCAGGAATCCTCGATGGTGACCTGGTAGTCGTCAAGGAGGACAAGACCGCACGGGATGGAGACCTTGTTGTCGCCCTGGTCGGAGATGACGCCGAAGCCACGGTCAAACGGTTCTTCAAAGAAGGCAAGAAGATTCGTCTACAGCCAGAGAACGATGACTATGAGCCGATCCTGACCGACAATGTTCAGCTTGTCGGCAAGGTTGTCGGCCTGCTCCGCGACATTCGCTGAGATACAAAACCCAGCTGGCGTGGGATTTTCCCCAATCCGTCACCCCGGTGACATAAATTCATTTCATGAATACACCACAGGTTTCAATCGGCGACGTTCTCACACGCACCATCCAGCTCTACGGGAAACACCTGGGACTGCTGATCGGCATGGGAGCAGTCCTCTTCGTTCCATCCGGATTGCTTCAGGCGCTTGGAAACCAAGCTGGAATCTTCGGGTCACTCCTCGGCTCAGTTGTCGCCGCAGTTGCCACAGCTGTCTTCACCGGTGCGGTCGTCCGAGTGGTCCAAGCTGAGGATGCCGGGCACGACCCTGGCAGCATCGGAGAAATCTTCTCGTCGGTCGGCGACCGAATCTGGCCCCTGATCTGGGTTGGGATAGTCGCCGGGCTTGCAACAGCCATAGGCCTCGTGCTGCTGGTCGTCCCAGGCCTGATCCTGATGACAATCTGGGCGGTCTACCAGCCCGTGATCGTCGTAGAAGGCGTATCCCTTGATTCACTCAGCCGAAGCCGCGAGCTAGTCAAGGGCAACGGATGGAATGTCTTCGGCCTGATCATTGTCGTATTCCTCCTCTCCCTCGCAATCAGCATCATCGCCGGGGCAATTGGAGCCGGGTTGGGTGGCCTCGTCGGGATCGTGATCATCTCGATCATCCTCTCGATCCTCTTGCTTCCCATCGCCGGACTGATCCACGCGGTTCTCTACTTCACCCTCGCCGGACACGATGCGCCGCAAGCAACCCAGCCACCGCCACCAGCCCCACCTGCGGTTCCACAAGTCTGAAGTCGCAGCAGATCACCCGGCCTCGGTCGCAGAGAATTACATCCGGGTACGCTTCACAACTGTGAGACAGACGGTCGCGGCAGCCCTAGTGGCTGTCGAGGAAAGTCCGGACATCGAAGGGCAGGGTGGTCGGTAACACCGACCCGGGGAAACTCGCGGGAAAGTGCCACAGAAAACAACCGCCTAAGCAGGGCTTCGGCTCTGCCGGTAAGGGTGAAAAGGTGCGGTAAGAGCGCACCGGCGTCGTGGTGACACGGCGGCCAGGTAAACCCCGCCCGATGCAAGGCCAAGCAGGACCGTTATGAGGCTGCCCGCCCAGGTCCAGGTAGGCCGCAAAGATGGATGACCGTTCAAGACAGAATCCGGCTTATCGGCTCACTAAAGGAAGGGGCTCCGCAAGGGGCCCTTTCCCATTGGTGGGCTCCGGTTGGAGTCGCCGGCATCTAGTTGGCTGGTTGGGGGACGGTTCGGCATTGAGTCTGTGGACGCATGTCCTCCATCCCGTCGGACATGCCGATTGTCCACAGACTCAACCACCGACCCGTCCCCCTGACCTGAGCGAGTGTTGATTGGCTGGGAGCTGGTTGGCTGGCCCGGTGGTGTGTCTCTCTCAGCCCGGCTGCCGTTCGCTCGCATCCTGCTCGCT
>JBAXHG010000213.1:0-2259 GCA_037139015.1 Actinomycetes bacterium
TGGAATCCATGGTCGATCAGGAATCCGTCAACCTCGTCCGTCCAGACTCGACCGCCTGGTCGGTTGTCGGCTTCCAAAACGGTTACCCGGGTTCCATGGTTGGCGATCGCCTTCGCGGCGGCCAACCCAGCAAGGCCGGCGCCCACAACTACGACATGCTTTTGCTCTGACTTGCTCACAGGCCAATCATGACGGCCGGAAGCTTCAATTGCGGATTTGCAGAATTGCGTTGCGTAAGGTTCAATTCGAACTGGCGTATCCCCCGATCGAACACCTTCCGCCTTTTCTGATGCCGTCAACCCCCACCACCTTCCTCCGTGCAGCAACAGTCGCAGCAGCGATGCTTGCGTTGCTTGCCATCGCACCGTCCGCATTTGCGGAGAGGGCTTTCGCACCAAGGTTCAGCACTTCAGCTCCGGGGAACATCACGATGGCTTCCAACACCTTGATGACTTGTGATCCGGCCCCTGGCGCACTGGTCGGTGGAAAGAACTGCGCAGCTGCACAGAACGACACTTCAACGGGCGCGGGAACCGCATTTCCGTTTCTAAACAACAACAACTGGACTGCCAAGGAAATTGACATTGATGGGGACCCGTCAACAGCCAACTCGTCAAGCGCGAAACTGAACCTTCCGGCTGGAGCAACGGTTTTGTTTGCTGGCCTCTATTGGGTCGCAAGTGCTCCGACGGGTATGACGGCAGCCACAGCCAAGGCGGCACAACTCAAGGGGCCGGGTGGTGTCTACGAGCCGATCACCGCAACGGTCTACGACCCAGCGCCCAGCTTCGACTACGGCTACGGGGCATTCCTCAATGTGACCGACCAAGTGCAGTCAATGGGAGCGGGCACTTACACCCTTGGCGGTATCGCGACACGCCCAGGGGGCAAGAATGTGGGCGCAGGCTGGTCGCTTGTTGTCGCCTACCAGGCGCCGGGTGAGCCGCTGCGGGACCTGACGGTCTTCGACGGAAACAGAACTGTCGGCGGTACCGGGTTGATTGACATTCCAATTCAGGGCTTCAAGACACCGGCAACGGGAACGGTGCAGAGCGATGTGGGTCTTGTTGCCTTCGAAGGCGACCGTGGAGTCAAGGGCGATTACGCCCAAGTTGACTCGACCGTGTTGACCGACGCTGCAACTCCTGACCTGAACTTCTTCAACTCGTGGATCTCGTCTTATGGAGTCGGAACCTCTGGCAGGGTTCCAAGCAATGGCAACGCTTTGGGCTTTGACGCGAAGCTCGTCTCTGCAAATGGAGTCCTTGCGAACGGTGCAACATCTGCCGTTGTTCGAGTCAAGACCAGCGGAGAGGGATACCAGCCAATTGTCGCCACATTTGCGACGGAGCTCTACGCCCCCAATCTTCAAGTCACGAAGACCGTGCGTGATGTCAACGGCGGCGAAGTGAGACTTGGCAATGAGCTTGAGTACACGCTTGCCATCAAGAACACGGGTGGCGATGGAGCTGTCGCATCGGAGCTGCTCGAAAAGTCAATGCCGAGCGGGACTGAGCTTGTTCCAGGCTCAGTCACCTATGACGGTTTCAGCGTCTCTGACTCAAGCGACCCTGACAGGGGTGAAGCTGCTGGTGGGACAGGACCACTCGCTGTCCGGCTTGGATCCGGGGCAACGGAAACCACTGGCGGACTTATTGCCCCGGGAGAAACCCACACGATCAAGTTCCGGGTGAAGGTCACGAGCGTGCCGCCAGGCGGAGGCATCATCAGCAATGTCGCTTCGATTGACTACGCAGCTCAGACGCTTGGAACCCCAGTCTCGGCCAATAGCCCCCGCGCTGACATCCGAGTTGACATGCCTGACCTTGCGATCACAAAGACGATCAGCTCCTCGCATTTCGCCAACGGCCTTGCGGCCAGCTATCGAATTGCCGTGAAGAACATCGGGACTGCCTCATCGGAGGGATTGACCGAGGTGACCGACAATCTGCCAACCGCATTCCAGACCTCGCCGACAGTTTCTGGCACGGGCTGGACTTGCGACCCGATAGTCGCCGGATTGGTCCACTGCACGCGCTCTGATTCGATCGCCGCCGGGGCCTCGTTCCCGAACTTGACCGTGTCGGTGACAAGCCTCAACAACCCAGCGAATCTGACCGTCAGCAATACGGCGGCAGTGACCAACTCGCTTGACTCGGACCCGACCAACAATGAGTCCACCGCCTCGCAGGTTGTGGGTGTTGGTCAGTCAGTGATTCCGGTTTCAGTAACGGCGGACAAGCCCGATGTGCTTCCGGG
>JBAXHG010000214.1:0-2234 GCA_037139015.1 Actinomycetes bacterium
ATCTTCACCAATGGCCGAACTGCGGACCGCAAAACGCTGAACAGAAGAGAATTGGCTGGTAGCGTCGTCCAGTGCCGCTTGAATTTCAGGCGGCAACGGCGTTTTCATAATACGGTCGCTGATTGTTTGACTGACGGATTCCAGACGTGCAGGTTCGTCATCAATCAACTCCGCCAGCATTGCATCTATTTCCTCGGCAAGTCCTGTTTCGTTGAGAAATCGCCAGCAAGTGGTTGTGGTAATAGAAAAACCTGTGGGCGTTGGCAGGGCCAATTCCCGACGAATGTGTTCCAGATTCCCTGCTTTGGCCGAGTCCGGCATAGCACCTTCGCATGAACCACCTTCCGGGCCATCCCATCAAAGCGGTCCTCCGTGTAGTTCTGGGGGAAGTCGCAGGTCAGGACGCCCTGGGCAGTGTGAACCTCGAAGGTGCGATCCTTGAAGTCGATCTCAAGCAACCGTCCCTTGATTTCCTTCCATTCGGGTTCGGCAGCGATGAGCTTTGAGAACTCCCGGTAGTCCTTCCGGTCGAACTTGGTCTTGAAGAGTGTCTCGTTGGAATGGGAGGGGGGCACCTGGATCCCCAGGATGCATCCACGCCGGGTCAGGCGGTCCAAAGCAACCCGCTGGGGCTTGGCCCATGTCCACCCTTGCTCCGGAACATACCCGCCATTCTGAAAGTAGGATCGTGCCGCTTGTCTGGCAGGCCGGATGTCTCCAAGACCTTCTGGCTCTGGAGCGATGAAACCAACCACTGCGCTCCCGGCCTTGATAGCCCCCGTCATCTGGAGGTTCCGTAGGGATGGATCGAAGCTCTTCAGACCCTTCATGAGGTCAGCAATGTCCTCCAGATCCTCAGGCGTCAATGCACCCTTCAGGGCACCCTTGCCGCTGATCGAAAGCACCAGATCCAGGTCCTTCTTCATTCTGGTCATGGCGGCCTCCGGAGGTGAACCCTTCCATCTTCACGTGAGGTGCAGTCTTGGTCGAGTACTGAGCCTGGGCATGTTGACATCAGCAATCTGAAGGAGGCTTGTCCCGCCAACCTAGCACCTTCAATGCACTCGAACCCGTGAAATACCTCTCCCTAGGCAGCCGAGGCTGCCCCTTCAGGAGGACGGCCCCTCAACTCCTGCCTCACATGGTGGCCGAGCTGACTTCAGGATACCCTTTCGTCGAGCCCCTGAAGGCGCTCAAGGACATCCACTGCGTCCTTGTGCTCCTCGGCTCCCTCGATATACCGCATGGTCGTGGTGAGATGCTTGTGGCCCGCCATCCGCTGGACCTGTGGGAGGGGGATGTTCCCTTCGAGGGCCAAAGCCGAGACGAACGACGCCTTCAGTCGGTGAGGCGTTAGGCCCGGCAGCCCTACCTCTTTCGCGATGCGCCGAACCAAGTTAGCCGTGTAGCCACGGGAGTGAGGATCCCGCTCCTTCGTTGTCGGGTTCGCTGGCCCAGGCAGCACCAGCCCTTTCTGGGGTTTCTTGGCAGCCTCCCAATGGGCACGAAGGCGCACTAAGAGCCACTTCGGAATGGCGAGGTTCCGGGCCTCGCCTCCCTTGGTGTAGAACTCTCCGTCGAGGATGCGACCGACGAAGAGATTGCCGTGTTCGAGGTCCAGTAGTTCCCACCGCATTCCGAGAGCCTCGCTCTCGCGGAGGCCGAGACCAAGCATCATGCAGATGGCCAGCTTGCGATCCGCGGAGCGCCCAATCCGATCAAGCGCATCACGGAAGTCCTTAGCTTGCTTTGTCCGGATTACCGGGCGTGGTCTTTGTTGGGTCTTCAGTTTCTTCACGTCGTAGGGCTTCCTGGTGATGTACCCGCAGCGGATGGCATAGCCCACCAGCGTGTTCAGTCGAAGCCGAAGAGCGTTGGCCCCGCCCTTGGAGTGCCCTTGGCGCCCAGGTCCTCGCCCCTTGGTTGCCAAGTAGAGTTGGAATGTCGCCTGGACGCGGTCCGTGGTGAGTTGGTTGATGGGGAGTGGGAGCAAGTGGGCACAGTGGTGCTGCATTGCCGACCTCATCGAAGCGATCTGGCTCGGCTGGTTGGTCGCGGTGGCGGTCACGGCCCATTCGTCTAGAAGTTGCCGCAAGGTCGGCATCTCGCGGATCCCGATACCCTCGAAATTCACCTTCGCCCGGTAGTGCGTGAGCCACTTCTGGGCGTCAGATAAGTTTGAGCATCCTGTCGATCCTCTGAGCAGTTGGCCTTCGGCCTTGAACCTGTAGTGC
>JBAXHG010000215.1:0-2225 GCA_037139015.1 Actinomycetes bacterium
TTCCCTTCACGATCCGCCCTTGGGTGAATGTCGGAGTGGCCGGCGAATCGGAGACTCTGGCCCTCGCGCTTGTCCTTGCGGCAGCCCTTCTGCACTTCAGTGGACGCTCGCGCTGGACGTTGGTAATCCTGACCCTTGCCGGGCTCTCTCGCCCGGAGGTGTGGCCCCTGATCCTGATCTATGTGGCCTGGCAGGCCAAGCAAGGCGATCGCCGGGCACTCTGGGCTGGAGCTGGCTCACTGATGGCCCTCGCCTTCTTTTGGGTCGTGGGCCCAAAGCTTGTGGAGATTGGTCCGGGCGCCTTTGGGAACACTTCTGGTCACTCCCTTCACGATGCGAGCCTCCAGACAATCGTGGACAACACCCTTGGTGTTATCCCTCCCAAGGCGTGGGTGCTGATGCCGATCGGGCTGGTGGGAGCGATCTTTGCGCGCCGCTGGACAATCCTGTTGCTCGGCATTGGGGCCGGGGCGCTTGTGATCGAGATCACCGTCCTCTGGGCGCTTCACCCGCCAATCAGTCAGACGGGTTACACGCCCGTGTTGCGCTACTTCGCGGCGGCAGGAGTTCTGGCCTGTGGAGTAGCCGGTCAGGGGGCCGAATCCCTGCGCGACCTCTTCCCAAAGGGAGCTGGACGTTTGTTCGGGACACTGGCAGTGATCGGACTTGTTGGATGGTCCGTGGGTACCTCCATTGAAGGAACACGGACATCGGTTGACCGTGCGAGAGGGATTGCCAACTCAACCGATGGGGCGATTGCGGCTGTCAATGCGGCAGGTGGAGTGGAGCGGCTCAAGCCCTGCTTCCCATTCACCATCTCAAACTATTCGGCCATCTCCTGGGACATTGCCCGGCGCCTGGGCGTTCCCCTTTCATCCGCCACCGTCAAGCCGCACAGCCCAAGCGTGGCCTTTGACTACACCGCTGGGAGCTGGATACTGATCACAGTGCCCCCTGCCGTGAACAAGGGCTCGCGCGTGCTTGGCAGGTCATCCACTTGGGCCATCACCTACTACCCCGGTTTCGGAGGCTGTCTGAAAGGAATGCCGCTCAATGTCAAGTGACCGTCAGCCAATCGTCGGCATCGTCGCCGCCGTAGAACACTGCAAGTGGACTGTCTGGGAGCAGGAGGCCGTCGTTCTGGCCGCCAACTACCTCAGCTCCGTTCAGGCGGCTGGAGGCGTTCCAATGATCATCCCGGTGATCAATGCGAGCGAAGCCCAGATCAACCGTCAACTTGACGCGGTTGACGCGGTGATCATTGCTGGAGGCTCTGATGTTGAACCATCGCTTTACGGTGCCGAGACTGACCCCAACTGCGAGACGACAGATCTCCCCCGCGATGAGTTTGAGATCCCCCTCACCCTTGCCGCCCTTGAGCGCGGAATTCCACTCCTTGGAATCTGTCGTGGGATGCAGATCCTCAATGTCGCACTGGGCGGAACCCTTGAGCAAGACCTGCTGCACGGAGAACGGACCGGGTTTCACCGCCCGATCGTGGGGAATCTGGCCGACAGCCTCCACGGCGTGACCCCGGTGGACGGAACCCTTGTCAGCCGGGTGATGAACCACGCCCAAGCGGAAGTGGCCTCACACCACCATCAGGCAGTGGCCAGGTTGGGGAAAGGGATCTCCATTGGCGCCGTGTCTGAACACGACCAAACATGCGAGGCAATTGAACTTGACGGAGCTCGGTTCGCAGTTGGCGTCCAGTGGCATGCAGAGGCAACCCCCGGGGACACTTTCATCCCCGCGCTCGTCGCAGCCGCCTAGCCGTCTAAAGCTGCGGCACTGCGAACACTGCATCAACCTCAAAGACTCCACCGAGCGGAAGGGCTGCGACCGCAACCGCTGCGCGAGCCGGTGGCTCATCGCCGTTGAAGAACTCTGCATAGATCGGGTTGATTGCCCCAAAGTCGCCCATGTCAGTCAGGTAGACATTTACCTTCACAGCGTCCGCGAGGGCACACCCGGCCCCTTGCGCAACAGCGGCAAGGTTCGTCAGGGCCTGACGGGCCTGTGCTTCGACCCCGCCGTCAACCAAGCCGCTGCCATCCGGAGCAAGGCCAAGCTGGCCCGAAGCGAAGACAAAGCCGTTGGCACTCACTGCGTGGCTGTAAGGACCCACAGCGGGTGGTGCGCTGGATGCGTTGTGGGCTTTGCGTTCTTGGCTCATGCATCAACAACATTACGCGGGAGGACCCAATAGCGCCATCATCCAAGGA
>JBAXHG010000216.1:0-2212 GCA_037139015.1 Actinomycetes bacterium
GCTTGGATCCGCGTCAGCCCTTGGATAGGCGATACCCGATGACTTGTTACAAGGGTTCTTGCACGAAGTGATCGTGTGCAAGGCGTAATCGGTGTAAGGGTTACCTGTCACATCATCGCTTCTGAAGGTCAGATTTCCGCCTTGCTTGACCGTCGGCGGATTAAGGGCGCTACCTGAGTTTGAGAAGTCACCAAGGCTGTAGATGAAATCGCTGATCGGGATGATCGTTCCGTCTGAAGCGATGCCGTTGGGCAGGAGTGCTGGGTTGACTGCACCCGGAACCGAGGCCCCACCATGCCCGTTGTTCTCGGCAAGGTGTGAGTGGGTAAGCAGCTGGGTTTGAGAAAGGGACTTCTTCGTCCAATCAGTTCCACCAGCGCTGTCGCCGAAGTACACAGCCACAGGCATGATGCCCATTGACTCATACCAAGAGGCCTTGGAGACGTCGTACGTGGTGCTCACATTGAGCTTGTCGCCTGCCTTGAGCTTGACCTTCCAGCCCAAACTGGTTCCGCCCATTGCCACGTCCCATGAGACTGCGCCCGCAGGCTCGTAGTAGTGGGCCTTGGAGGTGAAGAGTGTCTTGGTAAGGCTTCCCCTGGTTGCCTTAAGCGTTGTGCTGAGACCACCAGGGTGAAGGTGTCCGGCAGTTTCCAGCAGAGTCATGTTGGCTGGGGCCGTGTACTGGTGGCGTGACCCGATCTTCGCTGTCTCTGCTCCCGTTGTCTGATTTGGGAACGTGTACTTGCCGCCCGAGCCCATGCCACGAAGGGCATCGAACACTGGGTACTGCTTGATGCCAGCGACATCGAGCCAAAGGGTCTGTGCGCGCTTGATGGTCGCGGCAGCCGGGGAGGTGTCAGGAATGAAGTCAAGACGCCATGTCAGGTAGACCTTCTCCGTTGTTGGAAAAAGGTTGTGGATCATGTAGTTGATCGTGAGACTGCGTGTTGGGTCGTTGCGGTACCCGTATCCCTGTGGGAGCTGAACGACGGTCTTTTCCTCACCGGCAGCCCAGCGGGGGTCGTTCTCGCCCATTCCAAGCCAGACGGCATGGTGAAGGTGAAGAACATCAACGGAGGGAACGCCGTGGTTGCCCTTTGTCTTGTCGGCGTAGATCAGGTCCGGGTCAAATCGGGTGATCCAGCCGGGAGTGTTGGGAAGGAGGTTGTTCGAGCCGGGGTGTTGGTTGAACGTGTAATCGTTCGTGTTCTGCCCTGGGCGGATCGTGATTGGGCCCATGCAATAGAGGATGGACTGCATTCCCCCGTACTTGACGTGGGAGATCACCTTTGGCTTTGTAGGAGGTGAATAGCACGGGCCGTCAGCGGCGGATGCGGCGGCTGGAACTGCCAGCAAGGCTGCGGCTGTGGCGATTGCTGCGAAGGTGGTGCGCTTGCTCATGTGTCTGTTCTCATCTCTCCGGTAAATGACGTTGATCACACAATAGCCCAGACGGGGCGATTAGGAGCCATCGGAAAGGCGCCAGCTTTTTTCGGCGGCGGCTCCCAGGATTAAGCGGTCAGACGGCCTTCGCTGCTTCCTCCGCCTCGACCAAACGAGCCTCAATCAGGTCAAGACCGCGGTCCCAGAAGCCGGGGTCGGTCAAGTCCAGACCGCCGATTGCCGCGATCGCCTCTGGTGGCATCGAACCGCCTGCCCGCAGCATGTTCAGATACTTGGGAACAAATGCGTCCCCCTCGGCCTGCCACTGGGCAAATACGGAGAGGGCAAGCAGCTGGCCGTAGGAATAGGCATAGACATAACCGGGGGTGCCGATGAAGTGGGGGATGTAGGACCACCAAGAGCGGTAGCCATCCGTGACCTCAACCGAATCTCCAAACATCTCCTCCTGGCTCTCAGCCCAGAGCTCACCGAAGCGCTCAACTGATAGTTCACCGACATCACGGCGCTCCGTGTGGACAAGCTCCTCAAAGCGGTTCATTGCCGTTTGGCGGAACACGGTCGCGATCGCTCCTTCAAGGCTCTCGGCCAGCAAAGTCAGGCGTTGGGCCGGGTCCTTCTCCGCTGCGAGGAGGCGTGAGAAAACAAGCTCCTCGCCAAATACGGAAGCAGTCTCGGCGACCGTCAGCGGCGTGCTCATTTCCATGATGCCGCGATCAGCTGCGAGCGTTCCATGAACGCCATGGCCAAGTTCGTGTGCGAGGGTCAGGACATCCCGGCGACGGGAAGTCCAGTTGAGCATCACGTA
>JBAXHG010000217.1:0-2201 GCA_037139015.1 Actinomycetes bacterium
AACAGATCGTGCGCCTGGAAAGTGATGCCGATCTGGTCAAGGTCATCACGGTGCACAAGAGCAAGGGACTGGAATACCCCATTGTCTGCCTGCCCTTCTCCTGCAGTTTCCGCCAGATGGAACGCAAGAACACATCCTTCGTGAAGCTGGCCGACGAGGCCGGCGAGCGTCAACTGCTGCTGCAATATGACGACGACCAATTGGTCAAGGCGGATCGTGACCGGCTGCGCGAAGACATGCGCCTGCTGTATGTGACGCTGACCCGCGCGCGGCACGCACTGTGGCTTGGGTTTGCCGCACTCAAGGTGGGGCTGGGCAAGGACTGGCCCCTGTCCGTGCATTGGATGCTGGAAAGGTCAGGGCCTCCAAGGACAAGGTTTCAATTGGTCGCGCACCTGACTGCGACATCAAGCTGGATCACCCCACAGTCGCCCTCCACCACGCCAGGATTGTCCGGAAGGGAGCGGAAGCCAACATTGAGGATAGGAGCGGAGGACTTGGACTAGCCGTCAATGGCCGGCGAACCAACCGGGCTCGACTGGAGGTCGGTGACCAGATCTCGATCGGCCCCTTCAGGATCCTCTACGACGGTTCCGACTTCTACGAGCGCGCTCCCGTCGGCGGACTTCCGGTCGCAGCAGTTGGAGTCAGGGTTGATGTCGACACCGGCACAATTCTGAATCCCACCACGATTTCCTTGCGACCAGGAGAGCTCGTAGCGATCATCGGGGAATCTGGAGCAGGCAAGTCAACCCTGCTAAAAGCTTTGGCTGGCGTTTCGCAGCCCAGCAGTGGGCGCATTCTGGTCGGAGGCGAGGATGTTATGCAGCGCCTCCCTGAGATCGGGTACGTCCCCCAGTTTGACATTGTCCACGAGCTCCTCAGCGTCCGGGAAGCGCTTGACTACGCTGCACAACTTCGTCTGCCGGCAGACACGAGTCAAGCGGAACGCGAGTCCCGCGTAACTGAGGTGATCGAACAGCTTCGCCTCACTGAGCGAGCTGACGTTCGGGTGGGCAGGCTCTCGGGTGGACAAAGGAAGCGAGCTGCAGTCGGCATTGAAATCATGCACAAGCCTGGAGCCCTATTCCTCGACGAACCGACCACGGGCCTTGATCCCGGGCTTGAGAAAGAGATGATGCTCTTGTTCCGGAGCCTTGCCGATGCGGGGCAGACGGTCTCTCTCGTTACTCACGCGACGGGAAGCCTCTCTATCTGCGACCGAGCAGTTGTCATGGGCCGCGGTGGCCATCTCCTTTTTGACGGCAAACCGGGAGATCTCCTGACAGCCTTCGGCATCGATTCATTTGATGCGTTGTATGAGGAATTTGATCGGCGCAGCCGGGCCGGGCTAGTCGGCCCGCAGAACGGCTTTGCTCTGGACGAATGGGGTGACCTGGAATTACAAGCCGAGAACGGAGTCAAGCCTCCACGGAAGGAGGTACAGCAGACGCTGGGATACCAGACGCGCGTTCTGACCAGACGCTACGCAACTCTCCTCAGGCGCGACTCAAAGCACCTAGCAAGCGCGTTCGGGCAAGTTCCGATACTGGCGATGTTCTGTGCCTTCCTCTTCCACATGTCGGTTTTTGACAAGCAATCAGATCCGAATAACCCGGTCCCACTTTCAGCTGGTTTGGCGGCACTCCTAGTCTTCATGATGGTCGTGATCACCGTGTGGTTAGGCTCAGTCAACGCAGCTCGCGAGGTAGTAAAGGAACGCTTGGTGACCCGCCGGGAGTTTGCAATCGGGGTTCAGATACCCGCCTATATCGCTTCAAAATTGATTGTCCTTTTCGTTTTCGTCACCGCTCAGACGCTCCTCTTCTCCCTGATCGTTCTTGTTTTGCGCCCGCCGCACGAGACTGGAGCGGCGATCTTGGGCCTCGTATTCGTACTGGTTATTGGGTCATGTGTCTCAGTCTTGACAGGCCTGCTGGTATCAGCAGCTTCGACGATCGAAGACCAAGCGGTTGGGCTGATCCCGCTCATCCTTGTTCCCCAGTTGCTGTTCGCCGGCGCGATAGTTCAGGTCGCCCAGATTCCGACATATCTCCGCTGGCTCACCAACTTCATACCCACCCGTTGGAGCTTCGCAGCCTCAGGGAACGCGCTCGGAATGACGGACCGAATCAGCTCAGATCCGCAGGCTGCCAAAGCCACTCACTACGGCAACTTCTTCAACACTTCGGCTGCGGCCT
>JBAXHG010000218.1:0-2188 GCA_037139015.1 Actinomycetes bacterium
TCAGCGCTTGAGTGCTGCGAATCCGGCGTTCAGCAACTGGGCCATCTCTCGGCCGTTCTCCTCTTCGCCAAGAACAACGGCGAGGAGTCGGCGGTTTCCGCGCTTGGCTGAGGCAACAAGGCAGTAGCCGGCAGGGTTGGTGTGGCCGGTCTTGATGCCCGTGATTCCCGGGTAGTGGGAGCGCATCAGGGGGTTGCGGTTGTAGAGGCCGCGGGTGCGGCCATTGCCTATGGGCATGCGAGTCCAGACCGTGTGGACGATGTCGCGCAGGTCCTTGTTGGCGAGCAGGGCGCGTGCCTGGAAGGCAAGGTCGCGGGCGCAGGACCGGTCGGATTCGGAGAGGCCGACTGCGCTTGAGTAATGAGTGCACTTGAGGTGCATTGCCTTCGCACGGCGGTTCATTTGCCGCACGAAATTTCGCTCACCCGGACCGATGCCCTGAGCGAGTGCGGTGGCAGCGTCGTTTCCGGAGACGATCAGCATGCCCTTGAGCAGGTCCCTGACACTTATTCGGCTCCCAACGCCAAGTCTGCCGACAACCGAGCCGCTGACGTTCGCAGCGGAGGAGCTGATGCCGATCTTCCGGTCCATCCGGGGCTTGGAAGTAGAGACAAGCGCAGTCATCAGCTTGGTCAGGCTGGCAATTGGCCGGCGCCAATCGGCGCGGCTGGTCCACATCACCTCGCCAGTATTCAGGTCAATCATGATTCCGGCCTTTGGAGTCATCGAGAAGCTGGGGTGAACCCGGTGCTTGACCGGCGCCTTGGTCACGCCCCAGGCAATTCGGCGCGCCGGCCGAATGGGAAGGGTGGTTATCGGGACGGTTGCTGCAGCGGTTGCCGTGTGGCTTGAGCCAGTGTCGAGTGCCTCAGCGCCGAGCACGGCGACTCCGATCCCAACAATCGTCAGGGCTCCGCAGAGAAGGAAGATGAGCCTTCCTCTCACTTGCCGTCCCTCAACGCTCCAATGCCCGCGACTCCGAACAGCAGAACCACGAAGACTGATACGAAAGTCAGGATGTCAACACCGCCAGCAGACTTGACCGCAAGGGCGGTCAGCGTCGCGATGATAAACGCGGCAAGCAGGGCTGTAAGTCCAATCAGAAGTTTCATGGGTGCTCCTCTAAGCGAGTATGGCCAAGAGGCTGGCGAGCGCCACCCATCCGGCTGCAATTACCTTCGACGGAAGGTCTGCCAGCCCTGCGCGGTAAGGAAGCGGGACCAGTCCGTAAATAAGCGCCCGAGGATGTTTGAGCAGGTGCAGAAGGACGATGCTCGCGGTCGCTCCGACAGTTGCCCAAGCTCCCGTTGGCCCATTGGCATTTGATGCCAAAGCCCAAGCGATGCCACCACCGGCAAGTGCAGCTGCGACAACTGGGATGAACCCAAGCTCCCGGACGGGAGTGGGAACAAAGACCCAGGCGGCCCATGCGCAGATCAGCGCGACGGCCACATCTCCCCCTGGCAGGATCAGCCCGAGGACAAGGATCGTCGCGAAGATCAGCAGCGCAGGCGGTGATGCGCCCGTATCGCCAATGTCGTCGCGGAGGGGAAGCACGCTCTGGCGGTCAGGCAGTAGCTGCGAGCGGGCCGCTGCCAGGAAGATCCTGAGCCACGTGTTCATCAGCGTGGTAGGAGGAGCGCACGAGTGGCCCTGCGGCGACATGGTCAAAGCCCATCTCCTCCATGCCGATCCGGGCGAGCTCATCAAACTCAGATGGGTCCCACCAGCGGACAACGGGAAGGTGGTTCTCAGTTGGGCGCAGGTACTGGCCGATCGTGATCACCTGCACACCCTTTTCACGCAGCTGACCAAGCGCGTCAACCATTTCGTCAAAGGTCTCGCCAAGGCCAACCATCAGCCCGGACTTCGTTGTGACCTTGTCTCCGGAGATCAGCTTTGCGTTCTGCAGGACGCGAAGTGAGCGCTGCCATGTTGAGCCACGGCGAGCCACTGAGTAAAGGCGTGGGACAACCTCGACATTGTGGTTGAACACATCCGGCTCGGCGTCAAGCACCCGGGCGAGTGGCATTTCCGAGCCGCGGAAGTCGGGAGTCAGAACTTCGATCTTCGTGGTCGGTGACTGGGCGCGGATCTGACGGATCGTGGCCGCCCAAATGCCAGCTCCGTAGTCGGGCAGGTCGTCGCGGTCAACGCTCGTCACAACCGCATGCCGCAATCCCATCTG
>JBAXHG010000219.1:0-2176 GCA_037139015.1 Actinomycetes bacterium
ATCTAATGGTGAACATCCACGCTTCGAAGGTCTCGACGAGGCGATTAGGGTAACGATCGACGACAGTGTTGAGCTGAGTGTCGCGGTAGAAGCGGAGTTTCAAGATACGTGCGGCTCGGTTTCGCCCGTTCTCACCGAGCTTGACGCTCGCAAGAAGGTCTCTGAGCGACTCGCCAATCGTGTAGAGGCAGCGGTCTCTGGTGCTCAGGCGGAAATTGATGCGACCCGCTCACAGATGGCGTCTCAACGCGATCTCCTGAAGAATTTTCGAGTTGCCATGTTCGGCCGCACCGGGACTGGAAAGTCAAGCTTGATTGAAGCGTTGACAAGCGGCGACGCATCCACCATTTCTCCTGGGCAAGGGGACCATACGGAGGATGTGCGTGAGGTTGCGTGGGGGCCACTGCTTGTAGTGGACATGCCAGGCGTTCTGGGTGCTGGTAGACGATTCACTCGGGCTGAGCTGGAAGCAAGGACCGAGAAGGAGGTACGGCTCGCTGACTTGGTGCTGCTCGCCTTCGACACCCAAAACCAGCAACAGAATGAATTTGAACGCGTGGCCGAGATGGTTAGCAGCTATGGAAAGCCGGTCATCGCAGTTTTGAATGTGCGGCAGCCACGCTGGCGCCACCCGGACGCAGCTATTGAAGCTCGCTCACGAGCCAAACAGGACATTGCGGTCGAGCAACACATTGAGCACATTCAGTCGCGGCTTCATGAAATTGGACTAACGAAGTGCCCGGTAGTAGCTATTAACACACTCAGGGCAGTCTTTTCGAGGTGTGATCCGTTCAAGGGGTTCAACGTTGACTCCCGTGACTATGAGGTCAACAATTTTGGGAAGGAGATTCTGCTTGAGGCGAGCAACCTTGAGGTACTCGAAGACCTGCTGATCCAAACCATCAAGACAGGCTGCGCCAATCTTCGAGAGAAGAGCATTCGGGGCTCCGCTACTAAAGGGCTCAACGCCATCCATGGACTGCTTGAGCCACTTGGAAATGACATCACGGCGTTGGAGGACGGGATAGCGAAGGTCCTCGTTGACTTTGGTTACCCGCGAAAGCGATCACCTGATGCTGATCCAATGACCGCCCCCCCGATGACACTTGAAGAAGCTCTGGGCAAGGCTGAACGCAGCCGGTTCGAAAGAGACTCCCTTGAAGGGGTGCTGGAGGCATCCCGCTTCGCAACTGAGGCGGTGCTAACTGATGGGTTCGTGACTGAGGCCGGTGATGAGCTCGGCGAATTGGAAAAGTTGCGCGGTAAACCGTTTGGCGCACCCGACCGCGGAGCCGCCCAGAGCTACCTTGAGGATGCACTCGCACCACTTGTGGCGGAAAGAGTCAGCGCCCGCCAGAGATCAGATTCAACGATTGTTAAGGCAGGTAACTCAGACCAAACAATCGACTTCGCGTCTGACGTACTTAAGGCGCCTGAACTTGCCGAGACCGCTAAGACGGCACTTGTTAGCGCATTGGAGAGTGCATACGCGCGGATTGATCGCACTGCAAACTCGGTCAGAGTCTCAGCTGAAGTCTCAGCTGCTGAGATGGAAATTAAAGCTGGTGGTCGCGGCGAGCGGATCGCTTCAAACGTTTCGCGCTTTGCAAATATAGCTACAGGTACTGGACTTGTGGTGGCGGCGACCAACTTCTGGAATCCGGGCGGCTGGGTAGCAGCGGGATTGGTGGTCGGAGGGATCGTTACCTCTTTGCTTGGTGGCCGTTGGGCTCGGAAGAGTGAGGAAAAGCGGCTCAAAGCACGCGATGCGAATCTAGCCAAGGGAAGACGCATTGTTGATGAAGCGTTGGATGGCCTGCAGGAGAAGGTGTGTCAGTCCTATTGGGCATCCTTAACCGTTGCCGCCCATGAAGCGTCGGTTCGCCCGTTACGAGATGCGAGTGACCTTCGGCTCGCTATTTCAGTCCTGCCTTCGCTCGTCAAGGGAATCGAGGGAAGCGTTGGGGGACAGGCCAACTTCCAAGGAGTTGAAGTCGCAAAGAAGAAATTGCGAGGTGCAGGCTGGTCGCCCGACGGCAAAACCCTGGCGCTCACCCTGAGCCGCGACGGCGGCGCCCAGATTTACCTGATGGACGCCAGCGCCCCTGGCGCTGAACCGCGCCGCCTGGCCAGTTCTTCGGCCATTGACACCGAGCCCACTTTCACCGCCGATGGC
>JBAXHG010000220.1:0-2152 GCA_037139015.1 Actinomycetes bacterium
ACGGAACGCTGATGGTTGCGGCTGCGGTGAATAGCCGTGACGAACGCCGCACCATTCCCGTCTTCTCGGAATCGGGGCCGACCATGAAGCCGGGCGTGTCCACAAGAGAAATGATTGGCAGGCCGAAGGCGTCGCAAAGTTGAATAAAGCGGGCGGCCTTGTCAGATGCCTCCGCGTCAATCGCTCCGCTCAGGTGAGAAGGGTCGTTGCCAATCACACCGACTGCCCGCCCTTCAATTCGGGCCAGTGCGGTAATCATTGCCTTCCCAAACGCTGGCCGCAGCTCCAGCACTGACGATTCATCAAACAGGCCGTTAAGTACCGCGCGAGCATCGTGGACCCGCTTCGGGTCGGCGGGAACAATGTCCCTGAGCAGGGTTTGGTCTGGGGCGGTCCATTCGGTCAGATCACCCTGAAAGAAGGACACATACTTCTTCGCGGCAGCAACTGCGGCCGCCTCATCCTCAACCAGAAGATCAACCACTCCGGCTGGCGCAAGGTCGGCTACGGGTCCCACCTGTTCAGGTGTGAACGTTCCAAGCCCCCCGCCTTCGATCATCGCGGGGCCACCCATTCCTAACGTTGCTTCTGGCGTGGCGATTACAACATCACAGCAGCCAAGTAGGGCAGCGTTGCCCGCGAAGCATCTGCCGGAGACGATCCCAACGCGTGGCAGGAGACCGGAGAGCCGGGCGAAGTTTCGGAACGTTGGGACCACTAGGTGGAACAGCTCTGACTGGTCGGTGTCGCCAGGCCGTCCCCCTCCGCCTTCCGCGAAAAGGATGAGGGGAACCTGTTGACGCTCAGCGAGCTCGATCACGCGGTCGGTCTTGCGATGGTTCCTGACGCCCTGAGTTCCGGCGAGCACCGTGTAGTCGTAAGAAAGGACTGCACATTTGGCCTCGCGGCCGTCAAACTTTTCGCCGTTTACAGATCCGAAACCACAGACCATTCCATCGGCCTGAGTCCTTTCGAGCAGCTCTTCCACCGGGCGCCTGAGTCGCTGGGCTGCGATAGCGAGGCCACCGTATTCGCTGAACGAGTCTCCGTCACAGAGGTCAGCAATGTTCTCTCTTGCGGTCCTGCGTCCCAAGGCTCGGCGCTTGGCGACTGCTTCTGGCCTTGCCTCGTCCTGAAGCAGTGCCCTTCTGCGAAGGACCTCTGCGAGCGTTGTGTCGCCCTCAATCTCATCAGCAACGGGACCGGCATCCGATGTGCTCTGGGTCTCCTCGGCAGCAGGCTCAATGTGGAATAGCAGTTGCCCTTCCTCAACCTGATCACCCTTCGCGATGGTCAACCCCCGCACAAGTCCGGAGGAGGGAGCGGTTACATCGTGGTGCATCTTCATGGCCTCAAGGAGGACCACCAGCGATCCTTCGCGCACGAACGTCCCGTCAGCAGCGGCGACGTCCTCAACCATCCCCGTCAGGGGCGAATGGCAAACACCTTCCATTCCCTGCACTACACAGCAAACGTGACAGTTGACGCTGTGTTGCGATTGACCACCCGAACGCCCGTCTCATGACTAGGGTTTCCAACCATGAATACATCTGAGAGCAGCAAGACGAAGGGCAAGTGGATTCCCGTGATCGTGCTGGCGATTGCGCAATTCATCATGGTGCTCGACACGACGGTCATGAATGTCTCGATCAGCGCTGTGGTCGAAGACCTCAACACGACGATCTCCGGGGTGCAACTCGCGATCACCTCATACGCACTTGTGATGGGCGCGTTCATGATGACCGGCGGCAAACTTGGCGACATTCTGGGCCGGCGCAAGGCCTTCGCCATCGGTCTGATGATCTACGGCACGGGGTCACTGATCACAGCCCTCTCCCCGAACCTTCCCGTTCTGCTCCTCGGCTGGTCGCTGGTTGAAGGCCTTGGCGCGACCCTCGTTATGCCCGCAATCATGGCCCTGACAGCTGCCATGTACACGGGCAAAGACAGAGCAGTTGCTTACGGACTGCTTGGCGGTATCGCGGGAGCAGGGGCAGCGGCAGGACCGCTGATCGGCGGATATGTGACAACGACATTTTCCTGGCGGTACGTTTTCGCTGCGGAAACCGTGATTGTGATCGGGCTTCTCGCCGTTGGCCTGCGCAAGCTGGTCAATGAAAAGCCAGCTGGAGGGAGGCTTTCCGCAGTTGAC
>JBAXHG010000221.1:0-2151 GCA_037139015.1 Actinomycetes bacterium
CTCCTGCCCAGGGCGTCAGCGACTTTGCCGAGCTGCCTGGTAACGGGCCGGGTGATAAGCTGGACAAGGACCACCACCATCGCGAGCCCGCTCAGGACGGCGATGACGGCAAAAAGCAGGCTGCTCCGGCGGGCCTTTTGCGTGTCCGCGCGGCCTTCTGCTTCCGCCCGGGCGAGGGCTGCGGTTGAAAACCGGAAGGCCGTGACCCCGCAAATGTCGTTCTCCTTCCAGTCCTTGTGGCATTCGAGACAGGACTTCACCACCACCTGCGGCTGGAATATTTCCACAGCCCCGGGCAATTCGCGCACCAGCCGGTCCGGTTTGGAAAACAGCGTTCCCTTGAGCCCGGGCTCCAGGGCGCGTTTGAGGTGGGACTCATCTGATGAATAGGTCACTACGCCTTTGCCGTTGTAGAGCGAGAGTTCCTCCAGGCCGTGAAGCTGCTTTTGCAGGGCCGCGGACTTGCGGAACACGTCCATGTCGCCATTGTCCAGCGCCTGCACAATGCCAAACTCGACGGAGCGCTGGACGTTTCCTATGTTGTCCGAGAGCTGCTGCTTGACCTCGCGGGTGTTGTGGTCGCCGACTTCAGCGAAGAGGCGCTGCAGCTTGTAGTGCTGGAAGGCTTGCGAACCACAGATGGCCACGGCCATGCCGGCCGCAAGCGAGAGACAGAGACGGTTGTGGAGTTTCATGATGGGGAAGTCATGGCGCCCGCGCTCATCGCCCGGGGGCGACTCACGCAGCGACTTGCGGCGGCGAATTCTTGTGGTTCAGTTGCCATACAGCTCAAATCTTGACTCGACGCACCGCAGAGCCTTGCCTCCCTAGCGGCAAAGCTCCGGCAGACCGCCAGTGGTCTGGTCCAAGAGGGGCGCAGTAGTTCCCGGCGCTGGCGTCAGGACCAAGCTGGTATCGGCAGGAAGTCGAAACAGTTGAGTTTTCCTTAAAACAAATCCCGGACAGCGCGCGGGCGCCGTCCGGGAAGTCCTTGGACAGGATCGATTGGATCACTCAGCTTAGCCGAGCAACCGCAGCACCGACTGCCCTTGCACGTTGGCCTGCGCCAGCATCGCCGTGCCCGATTGGACCAGGATGTTCTGCTTGGCGAAGTTCGTGCTTTCCGTCGCCACATCCACGTCGCTGATGACGCTGTTGGCCGAGTCAATGTTCGACTTCTGTACGGCCAGCTGATCTTTCGAGTAGTTCAGCCTCGTCAAGCTGGCGCCCTCGGTGGAACGGTCGCTTGCGAGTTTAGTGATGGCGGACTTGACCGCGGTTAGCGCCGCCGAGGCGTCGCTGACGAGCGACAGGCTCGTCGTGCTCTCGCCGTTGGTGATGGTGCCCGTGACGGCATTATACGCTGTGTCCCGGAGGTTGACGGCCGTCATAGCGAACTTGCCGGCATCGCTGTCAACCGTAACGTTCTTGTCAGTGGTGGTGAACAGACTCACGCCATTGAAGTCCTTGTCCGCGATGTTGCCAATGTACGACGCGAGATGTTTGAACTCGTCGTTATACAGAGACTTGTCGGTGTCGGTCTTGGTCACGTCCTGAGCTGCAACTGCCAGCTCACTCATCCGGTTCAACGCCTTGTTGACCTGTCCCAGATAGCCATCCTGCGTTTTCGTATACGAGATGGCGTTGCTGATGTTGGTGATCGCCGAGCCAATGCGTTTGGATTGGGCGTCGAACTTCATTGATACTGCCAACCCGGCAGAGTCGTCATCCGGCGTGATGATCTTCTTGCCGGACGAGAGGCGCTGCAATGACTTGGCGAGGTTAGCCGATGAGGTTGCGAGCAGATCAGAGCTATTCTGAGCTGTACTGTTTGTATTAATTACCATAACTTACTCTTTCCGTGAGTTGCCCCTGGCGGGGTCTTTTGTTTTCTAACGGCATCCTTGCCGTTTGGCGGAACTTCAGGCATCCACCGTTGTCCTTGTCAGCGATAGCCGACACCTCTCATATCGGCAGGCAACGGCGGGACTTTAGCCGCAGTTGTGTTTTTGGTGTGTTTTTAGTTGTGTTTTTAGTTGCAACGCTGGGACCGGGGCCAAAGCATGCCCCATCTCTTAAAGCCGCAGCCAGGCCGTTGAACCGAGCCCCCTTAAACCGCCGAGACGCGTCAGTTCCTCCGTAGCCGCCGAC
>JBAXHG010000222.1:0-2137 GCA_037139015.1 Actinomycetes bacterium
ACCTTGTCATCAACCTGCCCAGTTACCGATACCCGAAGACTTTTCGCGCAGATTGCCGGCCAGTACCACTTAACTACAAACCGCCTCAACGCATCGCACGTGGCCGCCACGTCTGGCTCATCGTCTTCGTCAGGGTTATCGAAAGCGACGATCGCGAACGATGTGCCGTATTCGCCTTGCGCTCGGGGAATGCCCAATGCGTCGGCCGTATCGGCAGCGTCCTCGCTCCAAAGCGAAACCGTCCGAGGGCGACCGTCAACGTCTTCATCAGGCGCACCGAACCAACCACCGTCGCTGTTCCAAAGCTTTCCGTCGCCGGTCGTGTGAGAAGGCAGCCACGTGCAGCCAATTAGGCGCTGTTGACCGGCATTGATCGCATTAGCCGGGACGGAGTGCAGCAGCACGGTTGATACACCCGATGTCATCCAGTAGATGGCCTTACCGAGGCCAAAGCTGCCGCCAGTCGTTGACGAACCCTCTTCATGGGTCTTCATCTCAGCCCTCACCAACCGGTGGAAGTTCCCCTCAACCGGGCCGTCTACGCCCTCTTCACCCCAGAGCCCCTCTGTGCCGTAGTCAGCAATAGTCATGACTCGGATCGAAAGGTCCTTCACCTGTGACAACCCGTCGCGCTCAATTCGATCTTGAAGCGTGCCCGCCTGGCTGGCAGTCGATTCGACATGCGGGCTAAGGGAATCCCAGCCCATTGCGTCTAAAAATGAGGTCGCGGCTGCCCCGTTCAGCTCACGCAAGTGGAAGTTGACCCGCACTGGTACGTCAGCTGGAAGATCTTCCTGACGGGCGTCGCAACTGTTCTGAATCGACTCGCGAACAAGTACCTCAAGTGGGCTGAGTGTGTTCTGCTGACGGAACACCTCAAAGGCTGTAATTCCGCCTCGGTCTTTACCTTGAGCTCCGACTCGCTCAAACCTCCACTCTGGCTCCACGCCCGACTTATCCGAGAGCGCAGCGGTGAGTGGAGTAGTAACTTCAGGTGAATCGCTCGAATTCGTTTCTGCCTCGGGACGCGCACTCGGCGCGTTGGGCTCAGCTAGTTGCCATTGGTTGCCGTTGACCTTCTCAACCTTTTCGGCGAGGTCAGAGTAGAGGGTCTGATTAATTGCTTTTTTGTCAGCTTCTTGGCCGCGCGACTCAAACACTTCAAGAATATCCCGCGCCCTCAATGGTCCGTCAGCTGCAGCAATAATCGACAAAATTTCAGCAGCCAAGCTCTCCATCGGCCGGAACACTACCGAAACACCTAATTGAGTTGCAGTGAGGAGACACGACGCCGCGCTGTCTGCGGCGCCTGGGAGACTGAGGTCGTGCCTGAAGCCTTCACCTTCATCGATCTCTTCGCCGGCATCGGCGGGATGCGGCGCGGATTTGAGGCCGCTGGCGCTGAGTGCGTGTTCACGAGCGAATGGAATTTGAAGGCTCAGGAGACATACCGGGCTAACTTCGGTGACGAAGTAATCGCCGGCGACATTCAGCATGTCTGGTCGGGTGATGTCCCCGACCATGATGTTCTAGTCGCTGGCTTCCCGTGTCAGCCGTTTTCAATCGCAGGCGTTTCAAAGAAAAACTCGCTCGGCCGAAGCCACGGCTTTGCCGATGAAACGCAAGGCACACTTTTCTTTGATGTCGCCCGAATGATTGACGAGAAACGCCCTGCGGCTTTTCTGCTCGAGAACGTAAAGAATCTGCGCGGTCATGACAAGGGCCGAACCTTTGAGGTAATCAAGCGAGTTCTCGAAGATGACTTGGGCTACAGCCTGCAGACGCGAACAATCAACGCCAAAGGTTGGGTGCCGCAAAACCGTGAGCGCCTCTTCATGGTCGGCTTCCGCGAGCCAACAGCCTTCGACTTCTCTTCGCTTGAGGTTCCTGATCCTCTAGCTGGTCCGCGACTCTCCTCAATCCTCCATCCAGGCGATGGCTCCGAGCTCCCAGAGTTGCCCTTCACAGAAGGCCCCGAAGCGGCTGTTGCCAAGCGCTACACAATCACTCCGAATCTCTGGGAGTACCTGCAGGCATACGCCGCCAAGCACAAGGCAGCCGGCAACGGATTCGGCTTTGGGCTTGTTGGCCCCGATGACACGGCTCGGACACTCTCGGCGCGCTACGGCAAGGACGG
>JBAXHG010000223.1:0-2086 GCA_037139015.1 Actinomycetes bacterium
GCCGCCGGATTGGGCATGATTCTCGGTCAGGCGTCACGTTCACCGTGGCGCCTGACGCGTTTACGAGTCTTCCCGAACAAACTGCAAGGCAGCAGCAGACCAAGGAGCAATTGTGAGCATCACTGAATCCCCCAGCAATCACGCCCGGCTCAACGCCTGGGTTGAAGAGGTAGCAGCCCTTACGAAGCCTGACCAAGTGGTCTGGTGCGATGGATCGGCTGATGAGTACAACCGCCTTTGTCAGGAGCTCGTCGACGCAGGCGTCTTCAAGAAGCTGTCAGAGGCCAAGCGCCCCAACAGCTACCTCGCATGGTCTGACCCGGGCGATGTCGCCCGCGTTGAGGACCGGACCTTCATTTGCTCCGAGAAGGAGATTGACGCCGGCCCAACAAACAACTGGCGCGCTCCGGACGAAATGCGTGCCGAGCTCAAGGGCGTATTTGACGGCTCCATGAAGGGCCGCACCATGTACGTCGTCCCGTTCTCAATGGGACCACTTGGTTCACCGATCGCCCATGTTGGCGTCGAGCTGACCGACTCTCCTTACGTTGTTGTCTCAATGCGCATCATGACCCGTATGGGCCAGGGTGCCCTTGATGTGATCGGCACTGACGGCGACTTTGTCCCGTGTGTTCACTCCGTTGGCGCTCCGCTTGCAGAAGGCCAGGCCGATGTTGTTTGGCCATGCAACTCTGAGACCAAGTACATCGTTCAGTACCCGGAATCACGCGAGATCTGGTCGTACGGATCCGGATACGGCGGAAACGCGCTGCTTGGCAAGAAATGCTTCGCCTTGCGTATCGCATCGGTGATGGCACGTGATGAGGGTTGGATGGCAGAGCACATGCTGATCCTCAAGCTCACCTCGCCTGAAGGAACCATCAAGCATGTTGCTGCTGCGTTCCCATCAGCCTGCGGCAAAACGAACCTCGCGATGCTTATTCCAACTCTTGACGGCTGGACAGTCGAGACGGTTGGCGACGACATTGCATGGATGAAGTTCAAGGAAGATGGCCGTCTCCACGCGATCAACCCTGAAGCAGGCTTCTTCGGCGTTGCCCCAGGCACGAGCATTGACACCAATCCAAACGCAATGGCAACGATCGAGAACAACACGGTCTTCACGAACTGCGCACTCACCGACGATGGCGACATCTGGTGGGAGGGCATGACGGACGAGAAGCCAGCGCACCTGATCGACTGGCGTGGCAACGACTGGACTCCTGAGTCCGAAGCTCCGTCATCCCATCCAAATGCCAGGTTCACAGTGGCTGCAGACCAGGATCCAGCGATCGCGCCATCATGGAACGACCCTGCGGGTGTTCCAATTGACGCAATGCTCTTCGGCGGTCGCCGCTCAGGCGTTGTGCCACTCGTCCACGAGGCATTCGACTGGAACCACGGCGTGTTCCTCGGAGCGACAATGTCATCCGAGACCACTGCTGCTGCAGCCGGAGCGATGGGCGTCCAGCGTCGCGATCCGTTCGCGATGCTCCCATTTGCCGGCTACAACATGGCCGACTACATTGGTCACTGGCTCGACATCGGCACAAAGACCGACGCAGACAAACTGCCGAAGATCTTCTATGTCAACTGGTTCCGCAAGGACGCAGACGGTCGTTGGCTCTGGCCAGGATTCGGAGAGAACAGCCGTGTTCTTGAGTGGGTCTTCCGCCGTTGTGACGGCGCCGTAAATGGCGTTGACACGGCAATCGGCGTTCTCCCAGAGGCCTCTGACCTGAACACCGATGGGCTCGACATCAACGATGCCGACCTCGCAGAGCTTCTGAAGGTTGACAACGCGGAGTGGAAGGCAGAGCTCGGTTCAATAAACGAGCACCTTGATTCCCTCGGCGAGCGTCTTCCAGAGGAGATGCGCAGCCAGCTTGCTGCCCTTGAGGGTCGCCTCGGCTAGTTCGGATCCGATCCGTTAGAAATTCAGGCCCTGGTCGCGTTGCGGCTGGGGCCTCTTTTTTGCGGGAACTTAGTCAATCGGGCTTCGGTTTATTACGGGTTCTGTTCTCCGGATGCTTTCTAGCCTTGTTGCATGAGCGCCGACGGAACGTTGCGAGCGGTCGCGGCCCCG
>JBAXHG010000224.1:0-2050 GCA_037139015.1 Actinomycetes bacterium
CCACTGCGCAGATTCCAAGGTTGACAAGGAACTTCGGCACGATTGAGCCGGCATTCTTGCCACGCACAAAGCCCGTCTCCAACAGCGCGAGGCCGCCTTGCATGAAGAACACAAGGCAACCGCAGAAGAAGACGAAGATCGAAGAGATCATCACTGTCTGGGGGATCTTCCCCGCAATCCCAAGCGTTCTTGTCGGGTCATCAGCGAATGCTGGCTGCGCAAACAGAAGCATTGCCGCAGTTGAGAGCGACAGGACGAGGGGAGTCTTTTTGGCTACTTGCCGGGGGGAGCGAAGCATTGGCCGCGAAGCCTAACGGTTGCGTCCGGCATTATGCAGTCCATGGGCATCTCCGAAAAGCATGGTTTTGACAGGAACGCGGCCCTCAGGGGCACGCTTGCGGCCGTATTGGCCATCGCTGTAATTGCGGCCTTGAGCATGGTTCTGCTTCGGCATCAGGACTTTGTTGACTGGGGATTCCTCATCGGTCCAGCGGCATGGGTTATCGCCTGCCTTGTCGGTGTGAGGGCGGCCGGCCTCAAGTGGACGGCAGGTCTGATCGGAGCTGTAGTAGCCGGGGTTCCCAGCGGGCTTGCGACATTGACCGGCTTCCATTGGCTTGGAATGGTTGTCGGACTCGTGGTTTTTGCTGCCTGGTGCGGATCAGTCAGAGCAAAGACGCTCTAGCCAGCTGCTGCAAGCATCGCCGCGCATACGCCTGCGTGCGCAGTCCAGGCGACTGTGCGCACCCACGATGAGCTGACCAGTCGTTGATGGGTTGTGTCGTCGAATCCGCCTCCTAGCTCTGAATGGCGGGGAACCTGGAGGAGTGCGGTTGAAGCCCAGGTGACCAGGGCCAAAGCAAGGCCAATTGCCGGGAGAAGATGGCCCGATCCTGGGGGAGTCCAGTGCAGCAGGAGAGCCGAGGTCACGAGGTCAACAGTCATCGGCCCGATGACAACAAAAGTCGTAAGCGAAGAGTGCCTCTCGTGGTATTCGCTGAAGTTCGCTCGTCCAACACTCGAGAAGAGCGGGTAGTGAACCACTTGAACAAACCAGTGGAGCCCACACATGAAGACAACTGCAAAGACGTTTGCTGTAAGAAAGAACAAATTCGCTTCCGATCTGCGCGATCCCTTCGCGCTACCCTTAGATTTACCTTAGGTGGAGTCGGGAGGATTCCACCTACAAACAAACCTGGCGCATGCCCTTGACAGGAGTTCACATGACCCGCACACGCACTTCCATTATCGCCGCCGTAACCGCGCTCGCCCTCACAGCAGGCCTTACGGCATGTGGAGGCTCAAGCAAGACAACCACTTCGACCAGCAAATCTAAGCCGAGCACGAGTGCTCAAGCCCGAACGATTGTAGGCGGGTCGACCACTCTGACCATCAACCCTGGCACGGCAGCCAAGCTGAAGGCCGCGGGAATCACAGTGGTCCCAAGCGCCCCAGGCAAGGTTGCGGCTGGAGCCGCAGTTCTGCCAGCTGATGGTGGACGCATCATCGTCAAGAGCCTGATCGGATCGGTTCACAGTTCAGCTGGCCTTACCTTCCAAAAGGGAGCAAGCAAGGTTGTTTTTGAGAATGTGGCTGTAAACACCGAGTCCCGCAAGATCACGGGGTCGTACACGGCCAAGGGAGCCAAGTCTCCTGTTCGTATTGCGATCTACCAGATGCGCCTGAAGGGGCTCACATCAGCCAAGGGAAAGAATGGCGCCCTTGTCGCCAAGCAGATTGACCTGGTCCTGGCCCGAGGTGCGGTGGCTCTGCTTAACACTGGTCTCAACGTCAAGATCTTCCGCAACAAGCAGCCGTTTGGAACAGCTTCCTTCACTGTGGTCACCAAGAACAAGGCCACCACCAAGAAGAAGAAGCACACTTCCAAGAAGTCAAGCAGCACCACGACGAGCAAGAGCTCCAAGTAACCAATCTCCAAGAGAAGCTGAGGATCTGAACCGATGGAACGCCGCACGATGATTGTTGTTGCCCTGTCCGCCATTGCGATTGCGATCGCAGCGATTGTCGGCGCCGGATCGAAGGACAGCTC
>JBAXHG010000225.1:0-2046 GCA_037139015.1 Actinomycetes bacterium
GTCCTCAGCTCCGGCTGGCGCGCTGTCCATCAGGACTTCAATGTTCTCTCGCATCAGTCGGGTCGCGGCGAGGATCACGACGACAGCGACGACGAGTGCGGCATACGAGTCAGCGCTGGCGCTGCCTTGCTTTACGAGGATCAGTCCGATCAGTACCGCGAATGATCCGCCAAGGTCGCCGGCAAAGTGAAGTGCGTTGGCTTTGAGCGCGGCACTGTGGTGCTTTTCGCCGGTCCGATATGACGCGGTGGTGCGGGTCAGGTCAACGATGATCACGACGCCGAGCACAGCGAATGTCCACCAGGCGGTTGTCGGAGCCGGATGCGTGGACCCTGTGATTCGCATGACTGCCTCGTAGATGATCACGACGCTTGCGATCAGAAGCACGGTTCCTTCTGCAAGCGCGGCGAGGTGCTCTGCTTTGTTGTGGCCGAAAGGGTGAGTGTCGTCAGCTGGTCGCTCTCCAACCCGGACGGCAAAGAAGGTCAGGAGTGCTGCGACAAGGTCAGTTGCGGAGTGTGCTGCTTCGGCGAGCAGGCCGAGTGAGCCTGATGCAAGGCCGGCCGCGAGCTTGAGCGCGACGAGTGCGGATGCGGCGAAAATCGAAAAAAGCGCAGTTCTGCGCACCGCGGACATGTTTTTAGGGTACGCCACTGGCTGAACTTCTAACCTCGTGAGACAGATGTCTGCGCAAATACACCTGATTGAACAAGCGGGCCCAGCCCGCGACCATCTAGTTTCTCTGCTCGAAGCGCAGTCTGTTGAGGTCTCTGTGACCTCCCCGAATGACTCACCTGTTCTCCCTCAATGTGATGCGGCAGTGTTTCTGGCTGACGAGGATCCGTTTGCGCCTGGTGGCTTGCCTGAGCACGGCGTGGTCGCAGGGTGGGCTGAGGCTGCCGCCATGGCTGATGCGCGCTTCATCTTTTGCTCCTCTGTCCTGCTTTATGCCGATGGTGGGGAGACGGAGCTGATGGCGAACGATCCTGAGCTTGGCTGGGCACCGGAGCTGCGCAAGTTGCAGGAGGCAGAGTTGGATGTGTTCGGCTCGCGGGCTGAAGTTGTCCTGTTGCGTCTTGGCATCGTGATTGGCCCGGGTGGTACCCATGCGCGTTCGCTCAGCGATGCGGTCAGGGCGGGACGCCTTGGAGTGCCGGTAGAGGGCGAACGCTTCGTTCCGGTTCTGGACCGGGAGACGCTCGCCAGTGCCTTGTCAGCGCTTGCCCCCAGTGACCTTCACGGCGGGTGGGATCTGGTTGCAGGCGACGCTCCGCTGGCGGAACTCTTGGCATTTGCGAGCGGGGTGCTGTCGGTTCCCGGACCGGCTGTCGTGCCGCTCAGCGAGGCGATGGCTGCCGCCGGTCCGGAAGATGCGTCACGCTGGCTAGTGTCCCGTCGCGTTACCGGTCACGATCTTCGTGAGACGGGGGCCGTGGGCGCCCGCGACTGGAAGTCAATTGTGGAGGAGGCGTTGCGGTGAGCCAATCAATGTTCAAGTCTGAGCCTGGAACCACAGGGTCAAAAGTCGTCCGTTGGGCAGCCCCGCTTCTGATGATTGCCATCGGCGCTGGATTTCTGATCTTC
Source organism: Actinomycetes bacterium (assembly GCA_037139015.1). Taxonomy (GTDB): domain Bacteria; phylum Actinomycetota; class Thermoleophilia; order Solirubrobacterales; family Solirubrobacteraceae; genus WLNJ01. The sequence goes on from JBAXHG010000225.1 coordinate 1,585, forward strand.
GGTTCTGGCTTCACGGCAGTGGGCATTGGCGCCTCACTGATGATGGGATCCGTTGTGGCGATCTTTGCGGGCTGGTTTGGCCGACTCGGAAATGACAGTGAGAGAATTCGTGAACAGCAGGCCCGCGACGAGTATCTGCGCACCGGCAAGTGGCCTGAGGACTGAGGGTACGGTCGTGCTGTGGCGCTTGCGGGGCTACCTTGGAGTCATGACCAGACTCGGAGCATTTGGATTGACAGTCTTGGTAGTCGGGTGCGGCTATGGCGCTGCCACACCGAAGGTTGTGGGTGCGAACTCTGGCGTCACCGCTGTCAGTGCAGCCTCGCTCGGATCCGTGACCGCCAAGCTCGCTGCTGCAGGCGACATTGCCTGCGCAACGGCATTGTCAAAGCCCGGTTGTCGGGCTGCGGACACCGCAGCGCTTGTCAAGCGTCTGAATCCCAAGTTGGTTCTGGCGCTTGG
>JBAXHG010000226.1:0-2040 GCA_037139015.1 Actinomycetes bacterium
GCAGATGTACTTGTAGGTTCCAGCGGCAAGCTTGGCCGATGTTGACTTGTTCCCGCTGGTGAACTGCTCCATCTCAGTGCTGACCTCTTTGCCGCTGGCGTCAAGGATTGCAACGTTGTGGGGAACTGGGCTTGGGTTGGTGTAGTCGATCGTCACATTTCCGGCCTTGGCGCTGAGCGTCTTTGGCTCGAACTGAAGGTTTCCACTCGCTGGGGAAGTGACCTTGAGAGTGACGCCGCCGGTGGTTGCTGGGGCTGGGGCTTCCTTCTTGGCTGCGACCGATGTCGTCGCAGGGGCCGGGTTGGCGGACGCGTTGCTGCTTGAGGCTGATCCGCAGCCGGATGCAAACACAAGCGCTCCGGTTGAGATCAGTGCCAGAGCGGTGGCTGTGGGGAGGGTGCGTGACATTGTTGAAACTCCTTATACGGTTTGGGAGGGGTTTGTTGCAACTGAGTTTGAGAGTGTTACGCAGGGACAGCCCCCAGTGCTCACTGGGTTGGCGCATTCCTGATCATGGTCCCGCGGTCTCGGGTCAGAGCAATGTCCCGAGAGCGTTGCCAAGCCATGTTGCGAGAACCCCGACCACAAGGGCTCCAAAGATGTAAGCAAAGGCAATCCCCTTTGCTTCTGCCGACAACCGTTTAGTCTCAATCATCCACCCTGAGAATGTGGTGAACGCCCCGAGGAATGCGGCCCCTGCAAGCCGGAGGGCTGTCCCGTGAACTCCAGCTCCGTGCAGCATTCCCAGTGCGAACGCTCCACTGATGTTGACAACCAGTGTCCCCCAAAAGAAGGGGATCCTTTCGTGCTCAGCCCAGATTCCCTGGACCAACGCTCGGCAGAGTGACCCAAGAGCGCCAAGCCCGGCTATTGCGCCAATGACAGCGAAGCTCATCAGGCTGCTCCCCGGCTGGCGATCGACTTGGACGCAAGCCTGTGGGCTGAGACCGCAACGCCAAGTCCGACGACGACGCTCAGGGACGCGTACGCAAGGCCAGTCTCGACAGACCCGCGTTGGAACAGGTCGAAGAGTTCAAAACACAGTGTGGAGAAGGTAGTAAGCCCGCCGCAGAACCCGATTCCCAGGAAAGGCATTCGTAGGTTGGATCCCCCGGATCGGCCAGTCGGGAGGGCGACCAGCATCCCGAGCATTGCGGAGCCGATGATGTTCGCAATGAACGTCGCCCATGGCATTCCTGTGCTGACCGGCAGCAGACTGCCGATACCGATGCGGGCCATGGAGCCAAAAGCACCACCGATGGCCACTGCAGCTGCGTCGCGTCGAGTGTTCATCTGTGGATCATCGCGCGGTGGGCGGTTGGCCGAGCCTCGGGATGCATGTGGACAGCAATCGGTCCTGCCGCCAGCAAGTCTGTTTGGGACTTGTGACGACAGGACCGGTGTCCGGGCCCTCGTGGGTCGTTTACTTGACGGTGAAGTCCGTCCTCATGCCACCGGCATAGTGCCCGGCGATGTTGCAGATCAGGGCGTAGTGACCTGGGTTCAGCTTGACCTTGAAGGCCTTCGACTTGCCAGCTCCAATGTCACCTGATTCTCCAACCCGTCCATCTTCTGGAACCGTGGTTCCAGCCCCGAGCGACGCAGCGGCCTTGTCGGTCTTGAGGATCACAAGCTCGTGAGGGATTGCCCCGAGGTTGTGGGTATCGAACGTGAGCGTCCCGCTCTTAGCGCTGCCGGAGCTCAGCTTGATGAACATTTCACCCAGGTTCGCATGGACGGTGTTGCCCATTCCCGCCATCGCCTTCTTCGCTCCAGCTGCGGCGCCTGATGCTGTGGGAGCGGTTGCCCCTTGCGGCATTGGGGCGCCTTCGGTGTGCAGGATTCCCGCTGCGCCCTTGACCATGTCGCCGAATGCGTGGGTCACGAATGGGTAGTTGCCTTCCGCGTCCAGTGTGAACTCAACCCATCCGCCTTGGGATGGAGCAAGGCTCACTGTCTGGCTGTCGTGGCCGACTACTCCCTCAATGTGGGTCGTGTCGAACACGGTGCCGATCACATGGAAGGCAGACCATTTGCTTG
>JBAXHG010000227.1:0-2037 GCA_037139015.1 Actinomycetes bacterium
CTTGTAGAAAAGATTGAACTGCGCTTCGGGGAACTTGAAGCGTCGCTCGGGGATCCCGCCGTCATTGGTGATCGCTCTGCTTTCGAGGCTGCAAGTCGGGCGTATTCGGACCTTGAGGAGCCAGCGCGACTCGCGAGACGCTGGAGAAGGGCCGTCGGGGATGAACTTGGAGCGAAGGAACTTCTCGCAGATGGCGAAGATGCTGAGATCAGGGAGATGGAGGCTGCGGCACGGATTGAACGCGAAGTGTTGGAAGAGGCCATCCGGCTTGCCATGGTCGAGACTGACCCGAATGACAAGCGCGATGTGATCGTTGAGATTCGCGCGGGTGCGGGCGGCGATGAGGCAAGCATTTGGGCCGGTGACCTGCATCGCATGCTTGTCCGTTATGCCGAAAGGTCAGGCTTTCAGACTGAGGAGCTTGGTGGCGGGGAAGGGTCTGCCACTTTTGCAATCAAGGGACATGGCGCATATTCGGTATTCAAGTTTGAGGGGGGAACCCACCGCGTTCAGCGCGTTCCCGCAACGGAATCGCAGGGGCGCATTCATACCTCCACTGCAACTGTCGCGGTGCTTCCTGAAGCTGAGGAGGTCGATGTCTCAATTGACCAGAGCGACCTTCAGATTGACGTCTACCGCTCATCCGGGCCTGGTGGTCAGTCGGTAAACACAACTGACTCAGCGGTGAGGATCACCCACAAGCCGACCGGCGTTGTTGTCTCCATGCAAGACGAGAAAAGCCAGTTGCAAAACAGGGAGAAGGCGATGCGCGTGCTTCGGGCGCGCCTTCACGACCGTGCGATGGAAGAGCAGCGCGCAATCCTCGACGCTGACCGTTCCGCCCAGGTTGGGAAGGGCGAGCGGGCCGAGAAGATCCGGACTTACAACTTTCCTGAGCGGCGCGTTAAAGATCACCGTGTTGGGCTGCTGCTTCACGACCTTGACTCGGTCCTCGATGGTGAATTGGATGAGTTCACAGCCGCGCTGCAGAACGATGAGAAGCGGCGTCGCCTCGAGGAGCAGGCAGCAAACACATGACGCTCGCCCCGCTCGCACTGGTGCGGGAAGGGGTGGCTCAGCTCACAGCGGCTGGTTGCGACACTCCGCAGCTTGACGCGGAGATTCTGGTTGCACATGCACTTGGGACGGATCGCGCTGGCTTGATCCGGCTGCCGGCAACGCCACTTGGGACAGCTGAGGCGGACAGGGCCAGAGTCCTTCTGGATCGGCGGGCCGCGCGAGAGCCCGTTTCTCAGATCATTGGCTACCGCTGGTTTCGCAACCTTAAGATTGAGGTTGATTCATCGGTACTGACTCCAAGGCCGGAGACGGAGCTGTTGGTTGAGTGGGCGCTTGGTCTTCCGAAGGGAGCCCGCGTTGCTGACATCGGAACCGGGAGTGGAGCAATTGCTCTGGCGCTTGCCGATGAGCGTCCTGACCTTGAGGTCATTGCCACGGATGTCAGCGAGGAGGCACTTGCGGTCGCCCGTGCGAATGCGACCAGACTTGGACTGACAGTCAACTTTGCTCAAGGTGATCTTCTTGATGCGGTTGATCAGGGGGTCGACGCAGTGATTTCCAACCCTCCATACATCCCTCAAGTTGAGGTTGAGGGTTTGGATCCTGAGGTGGCCCAGCACGAGCCGCACATCGCACTTACGCCAGGTCCGACAGGACTTGAACTGATCCGAAAGCTGATTGACCAGACTGCGGCGCGCAAGATAGACCATCTTGCGATGGAAGTCGGAATGGGCCAAGCAGATGACGTGGCCGTACTTCTGGCGGAAGCCGGTTGGGCACATGTGGTGGTTCGCGATGACCTTGCCGGGATCCAGAGAGTGGTCATTGGAACAGTCGAGCCACAAGCTGACGAGTTGGGAGCATGAGCGAACACGCCAATCAGATAACCGAGGAGCAGGCCGGAGTCTTTGAACGCTGCATGTCTGTGGGCGGAGTGGCTGTGTTTCCTGCCGACACCGTTTACGGACTGGCCTGTGAGCCGGACGACAAGGAGGCAGTCAGGCGCCTCTATGCGCT
>JBAXHG010000228.1:0-1961 GCA_037139015.1 Actinomycetes bacterium
TCCCAGGACGGCTGCCAGAAGAAGAACTGCGTAGAGCAGTGCCGCGCCCAAGGTGACTCCACCTAATGGGAGCGCCACGAGTTCAACAATGCCAAGGCTGATCGCGATAAGCGTGGAGATCAGCAGGAAGATGGAGATCGGGCCGAAAATCCGTCGCACGAGCGAGGCAGACTTGGGCGGTGCTACTACACCCATGAGGCGGAGCAGCATCATCTGAGTGTTGGATGGCGCCTCAGAGCCAAGCTTCTGAACGGCTGCCTTCAGATCGCCGGCACGGCGCTCGGCAAGGGCAAGAGACGCGTCGGCCATCCGCTTCAGAGCCATGCGCTCTTGTGGCCGGGCAGCTGCAATGGCCTTCTGGAACCACGCACGAGATGAGTCTGCGTCGTAGCGCTCTGCAGCGCGGGCGCCGAGGATTGCGTAGGCAGCAGACCGATACTTGGTCTCAGACTCAAGTTCCGCATCGCTTTTGGTTTCAAGTGCCTGCATTGCGGCAAGAGCACTCTTCTGCTCGATCTTGATCTGTCTTTGCTTGGCCATCTGGAGGGAAGTTTACGGAGCCAAGGCAGCGACCGTATTCCGACCGTCCCGCGGTCAGGGAGGACGCCCGGCCGTTCGCGAAGTCAACGCTCGATAATCAATGTTATGTAGAGCTACAAGAGAAGGTCAGATTCTCGGTCTAAGCGCGGTCCTGTAAGGCATGCCCAACGCAACCGTAGTCATACACAGACAGTGGTCAGATCAGCCAAGACGTCGAAGCATCGAATGTCTGTGCTCAAGAAGCGCTGTAGGAAGCTCGCTGATCCCAATCCGGCCGGCCGTGGATCTCGAAGCCCCGAGTTTGGAAGCCTCCGCAGGCACGAACAACTTCAGCTTCAAGGCGCAAGGTCCTGAAGGTGGCCCTGGCTTTGAGGCAAACATCCAGACCTCAGTACTTGCATGGTCTGGAGCCTTGAGCGGCACCAGCGTGTCAATCGTGACCGCGAACGGAGATGTTCATCGCATGCACTCGGCATCCGACCAGGCCGTTTCTCTTGAGACGCTCTCACATGGAGATGCGGTGGTCGTGCTTTCCGGCGGCCTGACCTTCGGTTTACAAGGATTGGACGACACATTGAGCATGGCTCTCTGTGACAGACCGTCTCCAAGTTCCAGTTGCTCATGGATTCTCGACGCCGCGGAGGATCAACAACTGCCTGGAATTCATTTTGTTGGCTTGTGGGTTCCTCGGTCTGGGTCGCGGGAAAGCGACGGTCAGCTCAGTGACTGAACGGCCCTCGAGATAGCTGCGCCGCGCCAGGCAAGCGGCGACTGGCCATCTTCCTCAACCAGCAGATCAGAGTCAGGGATGGCTTGAGCCCATTCCTGTGCGACTTCCAGTGGATGGCTCGGATCAGCGCTGTCCTGACTCCCTATTACGGCAGTTGGCATGTCGAGTGATTGCAGATCGTTCCAACTCTCAAAAGGACGCGAGCGTGGAACCGCCCGCAGAGCGTCGGCAACTGCAGCTGGATATTCGTGCTGGGCCATTCTCTGCAGAGTTGCCTTCCTGACCGCGTCTCGCCAGCGGGGATCTAGGGCGTCGGCATCCATCTTGCCCACGAAGGCTTCCGGGCCGCCCGATTCCAGCGCATCTGCGAGTCCGTCCCAAAGGGCTGCCGACTCTGCGTCGAAAATCATCTCGGGCGAATATGCCGGCGTTATGAAACGCGCCGCACCAATGGTGTTGCCACTTTCCCCAAGGAGGGCTGCTGCGGTGTGGGCTCCCATGGAGATCCCGACGACAATCGGGCTCTGGGTCCCAACCGCTGCCATCACGGCCCTGGCGTCTGACATCAGAGTGGAATAAGTGTATGAATCGGGTGATTGGGCAGGCTGACTCTTGCCATGTCCCCGAGCGTCATACGAAATAACGCGGAAGCCGCCCTTCTCGAGCAGCCTGGAACCCATTAGGACATAGC
>JBAXHG010000229.1:0-1956 GCA_037139015.1 Actinomycetes bacterium
GCGCTCGGCAGCTGCCGAGCGCTGAAGACCGGCGTTCAGCTGGCGATGTCGCTGCGGTTGAACCACGCGAGGCTTGCCGCTCCAAGCACCACGACATAGCCCGCGATCAGGCCCAGTCCATCCCAGAATCCGTGTGCTTCGTTCCCGCCGAGAGCAACTGAACTGACGATGTTCCCGGGAAGCCAGTCCGCGGTTCCTGAGACCAACCCGCCGAGCAGGCTTTCGACAATCAGGAAGTAGGCGATTCCGATGCCAATTGCCGCGACCGGGGTCTTGAGCACCACCGCGAGGATCGCTCCGAACGTTCCAAAGAGAGCAAGGGATAACCACATGTAGATGATGGTCGACCCAATGTGCTGCAACCCACCAAGCTCAAACCAGGCGCTCGTAGAAAAGCCGCGGCTGCTCATCGCGATCACTCCGGAGATCAGACCGGTCAAGACCATCGCAAGTACGGGAACTGCTGCCCATGACACGAGTGCCAGCCAGCGCCCAAGCATTAGGCGAACCCGCCGTGGTTCGCGGATCAGCAGGTTCCGAATCGTGCCGTTTGTGAACTCGGTCGCAACCGCTGCTGAAAAGATCACGAGCACAATCATTCCGATCAGACCGTAGATCCCACGCGCGGTTGAGACTGCGCCATGCGCGGCAGTGAAGTCACTGATCAGGTTCTCCGGCGGCCCATGGTCACTTAGCTTGGGCGTGGACCGTGCATTCAGAATTGACAGGACCGTAACGAGGGCGGTGAAGAAGACCGTCAGCCCGAGTGGAACCCACAGGTACGCAGGCCTGCGCAGCTTCACCCATTCGCTACGAATGATCCCGAGCATCAACTCTGGCCCTTGTCTGTCATCGCAAAGAACGCCTGCTCCAGGGTGGGCCTCAGGATTCCAAGCCCGCTCAAGAGGATCCCCGCTTCAAACGCGGCCTTGTTCAGCTCGGCGGCCAGGTCCTGCTCTCCATCGAAGGCAACCGTTCCGTCCTCATTGACTGTGACCTGCCCGAAGCGTTCGGCCACTGCGCGGAGAGCATCAAGTTGAGCTGCGTCAGCAGGCCTCGCGACCACCTGCGAAAGCTGGTCGGCAATGATTCCCTTCACGGTGCCTGCGTAACCAACCTTGCCTTCGTCAATCAGCACGAGGTGATCACAGATCGCCTCGATCTCTGAAAGAAGATGGCTCGATACAAGAATCGAGACTCCTTGGTCCGCAAGGGATCGAAGCAGGTCGCGAACCTCGCGAATGCCCGCGGGGTCAAGCCCGTTGGTTGGCTCGTCAAGGACCAGCATCTCAGGGCTTGTGAGCAGAGCGGCCGCAATACCCAGTCGCTGACGCATACCGAGAGAGTAGGTCTTCGCCTTGTCCTTCTCCCGCCCAGAAAGCCCGACTTGAAGGAGAACCTCATCCGCGCGTGAGTCCGGAAGGCCTGAAAGCCGGGTAAGGACGAGAAGGTTCTTCCTGGCACTTAAGGACGGCGTGAACGCGGGCCCTTCGATCAGTGCGCCGACGCGGGGAAGGTAAGCAATGTGGTCATCAAGTCCGGCGCCCAGAACAGTGCCGTCCCCTTCGTCGTGACGGATCAGGCCCAGGAGCATGCGGATTGCAGTTGTCTTGCCCGCACCATTGGGTCCGACCAAACCGCAGACGGAGCCACGCTGAAGTTGCAGGTCAAGGGAGTCAACTGCCCGCCTTGTCCCGTAGACCTTGGTCAGGCCATGGACGTCAACGGCGAGCTCGTGTGTGGCGATTGTTGTGGACATGGTCAGGGTGTTTTGCGCCCCACGGGGAGCCACGGTGCTGAGTCTCCCATCCTAGCCCGTCGGCAAGGGTCTCAGGCAGGTACGATTCCCATGCGTCGTGACTCTCTCGCCAGAGTCACGACCAATGCCGACGTAGCTCAGCTGGTAGAGCACTTCACTCGTAATGAAGGGGTCAGCGGTTCGAATCCGCTCGTCGG
>JBAXHG010000230.1:0-1955 GCA_037139015.1 Actinomycetes bacterium
CTCTACTCATTTTCCTTCAACCAGCGCAAGGACTGGAAGCGGCTCTGTCCAACTCAGCCCGAGATCCTCGACTACATCAAGGCCGTAGTTCACAGCCACGGCCTCGGGTCACTCATCACCCCAAACACAAAGGTAGAGAGCTGCCACTGGAGCGACACCGACCTAGTTTGGGAGATCCAGACGTCCACCGGCCGTCTAATACGCTCCAAAGCCGTTGTAGTTGCCACCGGCCAGCTCCACCAGCCAGCCTTCCCAGACATCCCCGGTATGGACGCCTTCGCTGGTCAGCTTTTCCACTCAGCCCAGTGGGATAAGTCCCTTGAGTTAACTGGCAAGAGAGTCGCAGTGATCGGAACGGGAGCCAGCGCAGTCCAGTTTGTACCTGAGCTGGCCGAGGTGGCTGGACAGCTGGATGTCTACCAGCGGACGGGAAATTGGTTCATGCCCCGTCGCAACCGCACCTACCCCGGTGCTCTCGCATTCGCAATCAAGCGCATTCCTGGCGTGCAGGCTTGGCGCCGCAAGTTCATCTTCTACTACGGCGAGACCCTGACCGCCATGATCCGCCATCCGCGGACCCTCGGGATGGTCGGTCGGGTTCGCTCCACACTCTTTATGCGGGCACAGATCAAGGACCCAATCCTTAGAAGCAAGATTTGGCCGGATTACACCTTTGGCTGCAAGCGGGTTCTGTTTAGCTCCTACTTCCTCCCCGCTCTCCAGCTTCCAAATGTTGAACTGCTGACCGACGCGGTGACAGTCTTCACCGCCGACGCTGTGGTCACCGCCGATGGCGTGGAGCACCCCACCGACGTCGTCATTCTTGGCACCGGATTTAAGACGAATGACTTCATGTTCCCAATGGAGATCACGGGCCGCTCAGGCCTTGATCTCCGGGCAGCTTGGTCTGACGGACCACACGCACACCTGGGGATGACAGTGCCGGATTTCCCATCCATGTTCCTGATGTACGGTCCCAATACCAACACCTCAGGTGGCTCAATCCTGGTCTACCTCGAAGCCCAAGCCGCTTACATTCGACAGGCACTTGAAGCTGTCCGTGACCGCGGTGACTCGGCCATCTCGGTTCGACGAGAAGTCGAGGCTGCTTCGGACCGTGAGACTCAAAATAACTTTGAGGGCACAGCTTGGGTGCGTTGCGACTCTTGGTACCGGGACCGCGAGGGTCGTGTTGTTGCCAACTGGCCTGGCTACATGAGCCAGTACGTGCGTCGAACCCAGCAGTTCGACGCAGCCGAGTACGAGTTCCTCAACTACTAAAGCCCGGCCGCCCGTCAGGGCTTGTAGGGCTCCAAGATCTCAGGGTTGATTGAGCCCTGCGCCGCAAGTGAGCCTGAGCGCCCACCGCCCGGACCTCGCAGGACCATCGCCATCCCTGCCGCCAGGATGGCTCCCAAGAGTGGCCCAGCAAGATAGACCCAGTAAGACGTCAAGTTGCCGGCGACCAGGCCGGGACCAAGTGTCCTTACCGGGTTCATGGAAGCACCTGAGAGAGGGCTGGCCCAGAGGCCTGCAAGCGCAATGTAGCCCCCGACTCCAATCGCCCCAATGATGCCTATGTTCTGCGCGCCTGATGCTGTCCCAAGGATCACGCTGACAAGACCCAGGGTCAAGACAACCTCGATCAGGAATGCCGACGTGTCGGAGCTGGTCGCCGCCGGAAAGCTCCCACCAAAACGGGCCGAGACATCAAGGACCTCCTGCAGGAACCAGGCCGCACCAAGCGCACCAACAATCTGGGCTGCCACATAGCCCGGGAGCCGACTCCACGGAAAGTCACGCCTCAGAGCAAACGCAATGCTCACAACAGGGTTGAGATGAGCACCAGAAACCTTGCCCATAAACATGATGATCGCCATCACCATCAGACCCGGAGCGACAACCGCTGCCACGCGCCCAACGCTTCCAGGGAACGCCTTGTCCATCATTGGACC
>JBAXHG010000231.1:0-1930 GCA_037139015.1 Actinomycetes bacterium
GGCTGGCTGGTGGGCAGGCGAATCTTTGGGATGGTGTGGGCCGGGAGGGGGCAGAGCTGGCGAAAGAAAGAGAATTACTTCCAGCTTGAGGACAACAGGCTCGTGACCGCGTGGTTTTCCACCGCAAGTGGTGGCTTTGAAGTCAGGTGTTACGGCGCGACGTGCAAGGTCACGCTCCTTGGCAAGAAGGGCCAAGTTCTGAGCACGTCGGTCATGGCGCTGCCGCGAGGCAGAAAGAAGTAGCGGCCGGGCCTGCGCCCGTTTGAACCTTGCGGACAAGGCGAACACTGTGAAAGCCGCCGGACGGTAGCAGTGGTACTACGAAAGCAGTGTGTGGGGAACGCGGCGTTCCCATTTGGGCTAAGTAGCGCCCATTCGGCAGCCGACATTCTGGAGTCATAGAGGGTATGCAGACGCTTGTTCAAGTCGTTAGTTCAAGAGGACCGAGCCTTCGGGACTTGATAGTCAACGATCCGAGGGTGGCGGAGTTCGGCCTCTATGTTCAAAAGAAGCAACAGCCTGGACGATCCCACGGATGGGCCAAGATCCGGAGCAAGGAATCGCACGGTGCGCTGAATATTGAGTGGGACGCCGCTGCGAGGATTCTCACTTGCAGGGTGGTCAATCGCGGCGCCGGGAGGCCGCACCAAATTATTGGTGAACTAGTCCACTACCTGCTGGATCGGCGAAGCGGGCGAATCCAGTCGATCAACATCTATCGACGATGAGAATTGCGTTCGCGGCGAGTTCTGCTTGGCCTGATTCTGGGCATCGTCGAGGCTGCGCCGCCAGCACCTCGCCTCACCAAGCCACCCCCGCGTTGGAGCCCTTCTGGCGAGCGACGAGGTCCTCTCGGAGGCGTTGCCAGGCAGACAGAAGCTGCGATCGGTCGTTGATTGGGTGGCATATGCTACGCAAGGTGATTGAGCGTCGGCACCTGCTACCGAAGTTGCCTGGGAAGACCGCCGGCAGAGGGGCGAGTGTCTAACCGTGGCTGTTCTCGAGGACGTCAAGCCTCTCTACTTCCTGCCCAAGGATGACTTGGCTGGCGAAGTCCTGATCCCAGCCTTCAGGCTGGCCCAGGACGTCGACTGCATGATGGGCTTCTTCTCGAGCGGTGTGCTTTCATCGCTGGCGCCAGGACTTGCGGCGTTCGTCACCCGATCAGCTGGGACGCTCCGGCTGATCGCTAGTCCTTATCTGAGTCCGGAAGACCAGAAGGCCCTCGTTGAAGGTCACATGGCTCCTGAAGAAGTAGCCAGCCGAACGCTTCACGAGCTCCTCGTCACGGAAGACGAATTGCAGAGGCACACTCTTGCATGTCTCTCCTACCTGGTTCGCTTAGGTCGAATCCAAATAAAGGTCGCGCTGCTCAAGAAAGCCTTGTTCCACCCGAAGGTGTGGCTGTTCCGCACGGGGGGCGGGACGCTGGCGGTTCATGGCTCAGGCAACATGACGGCGGCTGGTGTAACCCGGAACTTCGAGCAAATGAACGTATCGAAGGAATGGGTCGATCCTACTCAGCGCTACATTGTAGAGAAACTGTCGTATCAATTCGGGCGCTTGTGGGGTGGACATGAGGAGGATTGCATTGTCGCAACTATTCCTGACGCCGCTCGCAACGAGCTGTTGAGGGCGTACACGAAGGCGGGGCCGCCCACAGAGGACGAGTTTGGAGATCTCTACGAGAAAGCGCTGAAGCAGTTGAACGGCGCTGATGACTTGCTTCCGGTGCAGACCGAGACGGCTCGAGGTTTCCACATTCCAGATAACCTCCGCTATGACGACGGCCCTTTTGCGCACCAGGGGCAGGCCGTCACGGCTTGGTGTGAAGGGGGCCATCGCGGCATCCTCGAGATGGCAACAGGGTCGGGGAAGACAATTGCCGCGATGGCCCCCTTCACACCAAGCCGTGACGGCCTGCCCCTGG
>JBAXHG010000232.1:0-1923 GCA_037139015.1 Actinomycetes bacterium
CCGAAGTACTCGACCAACACCGGAGTTCCCGGCGGGGTCGAGGGCCAAGCCTGAGACTCTCTAACAACTCTGCGTAGGTCGTAGACGGGCGCGACCTGTTCGTCTACTGTCGGGCGATGGACGATTCCGCGCACCCTCTCCCTAAGCAAGATGCTCAAGCGGCGAAGATGTACTCCGCTTGTGAGTACAGTAGTGGGATGGTCGGAAAGTCGGAACGAATTCAACTGCGCGTTTCTTCTCGCGATAAGGAGGTCCTCACCGCGGCCGCCGAGACCAAGGGTGTGTCACTCTCCGAGTTCATCACCAGTACAGGCGTGGCCGAAGCAGAGGTGGTCCTTGCCGATCGCACTCAAGTCTTGCTGAACCAGAAGGACTGGATGGAGTTTGTTCGTTTCCTCAACAGTCCTCCCAAGAAGAATGAACGCCTCGCGAGACTTCTCGCCAGCGAGCGCCCAAGCTGACCCCTCCCGCTTTCAGCGACCCAGAGCCACTCGGCGACGAACACCTTCTTGATGGCTTCTCGTCAATGCCGTTGACAGTCAGGCCCAAGCCTTCTACGCGAAGCACGGATTCGACCAAGGCTTTGCAGACCCTTCGCTGCTGGCCCTGCTGGTGAGCGACATCAGCGTCTTGCTAGACGGCTGAAACCTGCTCCTCTTCTTCCGCAACGCGGAAGGAGGAGCCGCAGCCACAGGCTGCAACAACATTCGGGTTCTCGACCTTGAAGCCAGCTCCTTGGAGCCCTTCAACAAAGTCAATGACCGAGCCGCGGACAAAGTCCACGCTTTCACCATTCACAAGCAGGGTGATGCCCTGCTGATCAACAACCTCGTCACCTTCGCGCTTCTTGTCGAAGGCAAGGACGTATTGGAAGCCGGAGCAACCGCCGCCCTTCACTCCGACGCGCAGACCATCAACCTCAGCATTTGCCTGCTGCTGGTCAAGGAACTCGCGGACCTTTACTGCGCCGTTGTCGGTGATCGTGATCATCTGTTTCCAAGTGTATCGCCCCACAGAACAGATCCCAAGTCAATGCTGAAATCCTTCCGACCTCGCTACTCTTGGGACTCAATGTCATTCGGAGATCTTCCAGTCCTAAACGACCCAACGCCAGGTGAGCTCACTGAGCGCATCGAAGATGCCATCCCAGGCTCACGCGTGGTTGAGGCTGACGGCGATGGACACCACTTCCGCGTGAAGGTCGTGAGCGAGGCATTTGAGGGACTTTCAAGGATTGACCGACACCGTTTGATCAACAAGATTTTCGAAGGTGAGCTTGGCGGGCGAATTCACGCCCTGTCCATAGGCTGCCAAACCCCTGAGGAGGAACAGTGAGCGAAGAAGAAACAAACCCACTCCGTGAGGCGATCTCCGGAGCAATTGCCGAAAAGGAAGTTCTGCTCTTCATGAAGGGAACTCCAGAGCAGCCAATGTGCGGCTTCTCCGCGCGCACCGTTGCCACACTTGAGGCCCACAAGGCCCCATTCTTCGCAGTTGACGTACTTCCTGACCCACGGATCCGTGAGGAACTCTCAGCCATCACAAGCTGGCCAACAATCCCCCAGCTGTTCATCAAGGGTGAACTGGTTGGCGGTTGCGACATCATCACCGAGATGGCCGAAACGGGCGAGCTGGCAACAGCACTAGGCGTTGACCAGCCTGCTGACGCAACACCCGCTGCTCCTGCAACCACGCAGGCGCCACCACTCAGCATTGAGAACATCACTGACGCTGAGTAGCGTCAGGTCAGTCTGAAGTTGAAGCTGGTCCCGCCTCGGCCTGTGGCCGATTGGCGGCGATCCACTCAACAATCCGCTTGGAGTCGCAGAGTGCCATTCCATCGGTCTCAATCACCGGAACGCTTGCCTGGCCTGTGAGCCGCTGAACCTCGTCCCTTGCGCTCTTGCGCATTGGAACACGAAC
>JBAXHG010000233.1:0-1923 GCA_037139015.1 Actinomycetes bacterium
AACAGCCCCGAAAGAGTGTCTGGTAAGTGCCTTGGTCGCGGACAAGGTAATTCGTACGATGACGCCAGCACAGGTCGACGCTCGCGGCCCATACGGGGTGCCAGGGACAACCTTGCGATCTAGCGGACCGATGACGGTCAAGCCGTTGTGCTTCGCAGGCAGTGGTCTCCCGGACGCCACGCTGACATCGACGTCGAACAGCGGCATCGGATTCTTTATGGGGCTCAAGGCTGGTACGTACAAGTTTTCGTCTGTTAAGGCGGGCTTCAGGTTTGAGTCGTTCACCGCAACCTGCCAGCCCGGGCGCTTCATCATGGGAGTGGTGGGTGAGCTCTAAGGATCAAGGCTGGTGGCCACGGCTTTGGCTAAGCGCGTTCGGGTTGCTGCGCAGGGAGGTTCAAATCCTCTCGCCCCGATGTAACTTCTTGGCCTAGCGGGCTGCTAGGCTCGCCCCTATGGACTCAATCAGTGAGATGAATCCCTTTGACCTCGGTCCTGGAGAGGGCACTGTGGTCGAGGGGCCCGCTGGTGGCCCATTAGCTTTCAAGGTTCGATCTTCAGAGACGGATGGTGCTCTCACCGTATTTGAGAATCGCGTCCCGCCTGGTCCGGGAACGCCTTTGCACGTGCACCACAACGAGGACGAGGCTTGGTACATACTCGAAGGAGAGTTTCGCTTTAGGTTGGGTGAGGAAATCTCTACTCGCTCGGCTGGCTCCTTCGTCTTCATTCCACGGACAACGGCGCACTGCTGGCAGAACGTCGGCGAGGAGCCAGCCCGCGTTCTCGTAATCTTCACTCCGTCGGGGATAGAGCGGTTCTTTGACGAGTTTGCCAAGCTGCCTGCTGGACCGCCAGACCTAGAGACTTTGAACCAAATTGGCCAACGGTTTGCTATGGATGTACTTGGCCCACCGTTGGGCGTGTCGCACCCGCTTTGACGGTGACTTAGCGGTCCGCGTCGCCAGATTGAACGTAGCCGATAGCTGGCGTCAGCACTGGACGCTTCGCCACTACGCCGTCTCCGGATGAGCGCCCGCGTAGCCGTCGCACTATCCATGGTGCCATATACGCCGCGGCCCAATGGATCTCGCGGGCGACGATCTGGTGACGGCGTAGGGGGCGCCCTAGTGGAATCGGCTGTCGCCAGCTGCCGTCGCTTCCAGGAAGGTCAAGGGCTTGGGCTAGGGCGTCGGCGATCAGCGCGTGGCCGGCTGAATTAGCATGCAGACGGTCGCTACTCCATAGCCGCGAGTCTGGTGAGAAGTCCTCGTGAGCGAAATCTACAAGGACTGCTCCGTAGTTATCAGCGAGCATCCGTAGGCCCTCGTTATAGCGGTCTATCTTTAATTCTGCCGAGCGCAAGGTCATCATCGCAGCCGAGCGGCTGGGCATCGTATAGGCCAGCAGTTGGGCTCCTGATTGGGCGAAGGCACTGTAGATCGCCTCTAAGTCATCAATGACTCGTTGAACATCGCATCTGGGACGCAAGATGTCATTTAAGCCAGCGACAACAACCACCAGATCAGGGTGCATCGCCAACGCTGGCTCTAGCTGTTGGGCGCGCACTTCGCCTACGAGGCGTCCGCGCACTGCGAGGTTGGCGTAGAGCAGGTCGGGCTCGAGCTCAGCGAGGCGCTCAGCGAGGCGGTCTGACCAGCCGCGGTAGCTGTGCCCATCTGGGTAGAGGTCGTTGAGCCCTTCGACACTGCTGTCACCGATTGCCACAAAGCGTTTGTACCTAGCCACTTCGCACCTCCTCCTAGGTGTTTATGAAGGTCGCACTTGCGAGGTTACTCTGAAGGTGGGCGAACCACCGCATCAAGCATTTCATCGATGCGAGTCATCTTTATGCGCGGTCGGCCGACCGGCTCTCCTCGGCCCTTCTCCAAGCTGTCGATCACCTCCCAACCAGCGTAATCG
>JBAXHG010000234.1:0-1918 GCA_037139015.1 Actinomycetes bacterium
CCAGATGGGACCCTCTGGGTTGGAATCGGAGATGGAGTCGAGCCAGGCTCACGCTCATCAACGATCCTGCGCCCGTTGAACACCAATGTGATGAGCGGCGCAATCATGCACATTGATCGCAATGGGCATGGGCTTCGCGTGCACGGTTTCTGCCCAACCGTCACCACACTCACTCGGCCATGCACGAAGATCTTCGCGAAGGGCCTTAGGAATCCCTATCGGTTCACGGTGCTCCCTGGTCCGGGAACCAAGCTCGCGGTCGGAGATGTCGGTTTCGAAACAACGGAGGAGATCAACTTCGCGACAGCCGGCCGCTCCTACGGTTGGCCATGCCGTGAGGGCGCACACGCGCAGGCTGTCTATTCGAGCCTCGCAGCATGCAAGGCACTCAAGTCAGGGTCACAGACGGACCCCGTGTATGAATATCCGCACTCGGGGGGCAGCGCTGCAGTAATGACCGGCCCAGTGCTCGGCGACACCTGGCCAGTCGGGCGGCGTGGCAAGCTTGTTGTAGGCGACTACGCTCTCGGGACCGCCGGACTGCTTGACCTGAGCCATCCTGAGGCCGGCGTTGATCCCCTCGTTTCGGGACTCCATCCGATTGTTGACATGGAGCCGTCCCCAGACGGAGGCATCACCATGGTCGAGATCGGCTTTACGGCAAGTGGGGTCGAGGCAGGTCGCGTTTGGGGCCTGAACCCCGCATCTGGGAACCAACGTCCATGGCCAAAGCCCAAGGCAACTGTGGCTGACTCCACCGCGTCCTTTGACGCCGACGCGACCGATGCTGACTCGACAGTCCTTACCTACCTCTGGGACTTCGGTGACGGCTCCAATGGGACTGGTGCCACGCCAAGCCACACTTATGCCACTCCTGGGATCTACTACGCGCGAGTTACGGTCTCCGATGGCTCCGAGACCGGGACAGATGTCGTTCCAGTGGCCGCGGGTCTCGAGGCGCCCATTATCAACCTGATCTCACCAGTAGAGGGCGCGAAGTCAACGGATGGAGCGACGCTCAGCCTGTCTGCCACTGCCACGCTGGCGGGTAGGGCACTGCAGTCCAGCGCAATCAGCTGGACCGTCATTCTCCACCATGGCAATCACGGGCATTTCCTGACCAGATTCGCTGGAAGCGCAGGGAGCCTTAAGTTCGCAACGGATCACGATGCTGACAGTTGGTACGACGTGCTTGTCAGGGCGACAACAACTGAGGGTCAGTCCGCATACAAGCGGGTCTCGCTGTACCCAACCACTCGGAGATTGACTCTGCAGTCTTCGGTCTCAGGGCAGCAGCTGGGATGGGCTGGAAAGCTGGTTCCGCAAGGGGTGAGGGACACCGCCGTCGGTCTGAGGTCCACGCTTACCGTTCCCGCAACCGTGATGGTTGGAAGCGTGCGCTGGCGCTTTTCAAAATGGTCTGATGGGTCCCGAAGCTCCACGCGCACGGTCACAATGCCCAACCGTGACCTGAGCCTTAAGGCAACCTACATTCGGGGCTGATCAGGGGTGGCCAGCTGTCCGGCTAGGCCGATGCAGCCTCAAGTGCCTCAGCCGCAGCGTGCTCTTCAGCTTCGGCTCGCATCCGCTTGAGCCCCGGAACGAAGAGAGCTGCAACCGCACCGATTGCAAGCACCGCGGCACCAAGTGGCAGGGCGGCCGTCGCACCGTCTGAATAGGCCTGCGGGCTTGCGTAGGAGCCGTTGGCTGCGAAGAGAACCCCGAGCATGCTGACACCCATGACCCCGCCTACCTCGCGGATCGCGTTTGTGGCCCCGGAGGCCTGTCCACTCTCCTTCTGCCTTACGCTGGCCAGGACCGAGTTGGCTGCCGGCGCGAAGACGAGGGACATGCCGGTGCCACAGATGATGAACGGGATGATCAGTTCGCTGTAGGGCACGGTTGGTGTTGAGACCGC
>JBAXHG010000235.1:0-1916 GCA_037139015.1 Actinomycetes bacterium
CAGTACCGGCATCGGCGCGCAGTGGTAGTTGGGCGCGTCATGGTACGGCCCGCCGCGCGCAATCAGGCCGGATGTCTCGTCGCGGGGATGGGTCCAGGTATTGCCGCCGTCATCGCTGCGGCGGATGACGATCGAGCCGTATTGCGCCGACGTGCCGATGAGGTAGATCGCGCCTCGCTGCTTGAACAGGCTGGACCAGAACGCCCCGGCAATGTGCGTGACATTAGTCCACGTTCGACCGTTATCGCGTGACCGATAGACGCTGGTCAGATGCTCCTCGTTTTCATGGTTGCGAGGACATCCAGGGCCAAAGTAGTCATGGGTGACCAGCAGACTCCCATCATCGAGTCGGAGGATGCTGGGGCTGCCGAGATACGTTCGCGTTGCGGGATCCTGGTACTTGACGACGGATAGCTGGTTCAGGTTACTCATAGCGCACCTTCAAGAGGCTGTTTGCTTGATACATCGTCTGTGATCATACAGTACGTTCCCATCTGCACCAAACCGACGGCTCCGAATCTGTGTCCAGGCGCGGAAGATCGACAAGGTAACAACGGGCAAATTCCGGCCTGGTTTTGCTGTGGCCCAACGCAGCGTACAGAGGGCCAAATCCGTTAAGCAGGACTTGACAAGTTCAGTGATTGCCGGTATTATTCCGCCATCTTCATCCCAGAAGCATCCTTATCACAGAAACCCGTGGTCAGGAGGAAAACCGGTATGGTCGGTGAGCGCATTCGACAACGCCGCAAGGAGTTGGGCTACAGCCTGCGCGCGCTTGGGATGCGAACGAACCTGACCGCCAGCTTTCTCAGCCAGGTCGAAAACGACCAGTCCACCCCTTCTTTGGCCTCGCTCCAACGCATTGCGACCGCACTCGAAGTGCCGATGTTCGCGTTTCTGAACGGGGTGCGCCAGCCCAGTTCGATCATTCGGGCAAACGAGCGTCCTCGACTGACCTTTGCAGATTCCGGGATTGACTACGAGCTTTTGACCCACAACCTGGGGGGGCAGATGATGGCCGTGGTCATTCGTATCCAACCGGGCAGCCAACGGATCGCTGAGCGGCTGGCCCAACCCACCGAGGAGTGGATGCACGTGCTCCGGGGCCAGCTCTCCATCACCGTTGACGATCAGATCCATGAGCTTGGCCCAGGTGACACGATCTGTTACGCCGGTCAGTCGTTGCGGCAGTTCGCCGCGCTGGGCAGCGAAGAGGCGCAGATGATCTGCTGCGTCACGCCGCCCGTGTTGTAAGCCGTCGAAAGGAGGTGAGACTTCGCTTTCACTACTGCACGAGGTTGTCAGTCAACGTCCTATCCAGAAGCTCATTCACACCACACTCAGAAGGAGAGACAGCGATGAAAACCCGTTTCGTTCTGTTAGTCAGCGTGCTGATGGTCGTCAGCATGCTCCTCACGGCCTGCCCGGCGCCGACGCCGCAGGTGGTGATCCAGACCGTCCAGGTCGAGAAGATCGTCGAGAAGCCGGTTGAGAAGATCGTCGAGAAGATCGTCGAGAAGCCGGTCGAGAAGATCGTCGAGAAGCAGGTCACTGTTGCGCCGGCGGCCACCGCGGTGCCGGCTAAGAAGATCATCTCCTGGTTCCAGTACGACCAGGGCAACGTGGATCCCAAGAGCGATGAGAAAGTGGGGAACCAGTACCTGCGCGACACCATGCCCATCTTCAACAAGGAGTTCGCTGGCAAGTTGGTCTGGGAAAACCAGTATACTCCTTGGGACAGGCTCAGCCAAAAACTCATCGCGGCCGTGCAGGTCAAGGCCGAGGTGCCCGATCTCGTTGAGGCGGGTGGGTCCTCAGTCAACACATTCTACAAGAATGGCGCCGTGCAGGACTTGACGGAGTGGGCCAAGGCGCAGAAGTGGTACGCCGAAATGGACCCCAGCGCGCTGAAGATC
>JBAXHG010000236.1:0-1911 GCA_037139015.1 Actinomycetes bacterium
GGGACCTGATGGGAGAGTTCACCGTTCAGCCACGAACCAAGGCTGCCGCAGTCCTCGTCGCCATGGCGATCATCGCGCTCAACGCCTTCCTGCTGATTCATCTCGTGATCGGATGAGAATTCACGTGGCGCCACGCAGACGCGCTGGTGGGCGCTAGCCTGTGACCCGATGACACTCCTTCAGGAATTTGACCGCATCGTTGACGCCCTTCCAGATGACTGGACGGACCTGGATCTTGACCTTCGGATTCTCGACGAGGCGCGTTATGTGGAAGCAGCGACACTGGTCGTCACCTGCAATGCCCAGCCATACAGCAGGCATGACTGGCACTGGCGGATCACGGTGGCCCACCGATTCGGGCATGCAGCAGCGGTTCCCGCCGTGAGGAGCACAATGAGGCTCCTCGACGAGGCAGGTTTCGAAGGTGAACTGATCGAACGTGGATCGCGCGTCGGTCGTGTTGAGGTCACTCAGGACTGGGGTCGACCTGAGTCAGTGACCAGCCGCTTCCGCGAAATTCGCTCGCAGTAAATACGGCCGCGCGGCAAAAGATGGCAAAGGTTCTCGTCTTCACCCCGGATCTTCTTTTCGGCTCCAGCCTGATCGGCGCACTGGTCGCATCTGGCCATGGTGCCTCGCTCTGTCAGGACAAAGTGGCCCTGGAGGCAGAGGGGCCAGGTTCCGTATGTGTGATCGTCGACCTCACGGACGATGTTGCGCTACGGCTGGCAGACCTCAAAGAGGTCCAAGGAAGTGGCGCGCTGGATGGGTCAATTCCGATTGGCTATTACAGCCACGTTGACCCTGAGAGCAGGGACTTGGGATTGGCGGCAGGCCTTCTTAAGGTTGTCCCCAGATCACGGATGCACCGCGAACCAGCCGCCCTTGTGGATTCAGCCCTGAGCCTCTAGTTCAGGAACTGACCGTCGAATGCTTGACTGACGTTCGGTCTTGTCGAGACGAGGCCAGACTTCTGCTCCCAAGTTGCCCATGTGGACAGCAGCTCGGGATCAAGCGATCCAGCTTTTCCATCAGGTGGGAGCAAGGCTTCCAAAGCCGCCCTCATCCGCAGGGGAAGGAGTGTCGCGTCAGCACCTGGGAGTCGGGCTGAAACGAGTTTGGTTGCCTCAGACGGATTCTCCTCCGCATACTGAGTGCCTGAGACGAGGGCCCTGACAACAGAACGGACCAGGGTTGGCTTGGTGTCCAGAGTTTGGCGGGTGGTGACCAGCACGAGCTCAGGGTAGGCGGGGCTTCCGAACTCTTCAAGCCTGAAAACACGGTAGTCCGGATGTTTCGAGGTGACCGACACGCCCTCCTCGTTAAGGAAGCCAATGGCCGCTTTCGTGCGGCCCCCAAGAAGGGCGGGCACCGCTCCGAACCCTGTGTTCTGAAGGATGACCTTGCTTGGGTTTCCTCCATCGCCGTGGACGATCGCCCGAATGACCGCCGCATCACTTGGAACTCCCGTAACTGCGACCGATGTTCCTTCAAGATCCTTGGGACGGTGTACGTCAGGTGCGGCAATAACTGAGGCAAGCGGATGGCCAACTACTGCCATCACAGCAACCAGGTCGCGGCCGCGTTCACGGGCGATCGCAAGATCATGGATGTCCATGACTGCGAGGTCAGCGCGTCCCCCGAGCAGGAGCCGCACTGCATCCGTTGAGGAACTTGGGGTGCGGAGGGTGATTGCGACATGGTTTTGCCGATCCAGCTTTCTGCCGAGCGCAACGAGGATTCCCGTGTGGGCGGGATTCGCCGTCCAGTCGAGGAGGACGGTCGCTTGTTGCTGAGGCTTGCTTGCTGTGGTGCTGCCGCAGCCAGTCATTGCAGTAACGGATGCGGCGACGATCAGGGAGGCCGTGGTCAGTGCGCGGAATGGAAGAAGGAATGGCATCGGAGCGTCAC
>JBAXHG010000237.1:0-1874 GCA_037139015.1 Actinomycetes bacterium
CCTGCGGCCTACTCCTTAGGAGGGAGTCGCTCTATCCAGCTGAGCTACCAGGGCTTCACTCGTGGAGGGTATTAGGGGAGCGCCGTTCAGGGGTTCCGCGGGAAGGAATAGGCTGCGCCCACCGTGAGTACTGGGACTCTGCTTGAAGAGGCTTTTGACTCGGACGCAATGGGGCGTCCGGAGGTTGTCGCGGCCCGGACTCCGTCGCAGCTGTTCTGGCGAAGGTTTCGGCAGGACCGCGTTGCCCTCGCCTCGTTGGGGTTCATTGTCTTCCTGATTCTCGTTGCGATATTTGCTCCAGTGGTTGTGGCGATTGCCGGAACGCCGGGGCCAAACACGATTGACAGCAACCTTCTCAACTCGTTTGGCATGCCAACCGGGCCAAGCCTTGAGCATCCGTTCGGGGTAGACGGCTTGGGGCGCGATGTCCTGAGTCGCACGGTTTACGGAGCTCGCACTTCGCTTGAGATCTCAATCCTCGCGACTTTGATTGCCACTTTTGTGGGTGTGGTTCTTGGGATGGTCGCGGGCTTCTTTGGTGGCTGGGTTGACACGGTCGTGTCCCGTTCGGTTGATGTGATGCTCGCGTTCCCAGTCTTCCTGCTCGCGCTTGGCCTCGCCTCAGGCTGTTCACTTGGCAACGGTTGCGCTGGAGGGTTGATCCAGCCGGGTATTTCAACGGTTGTCGCGGTGATCGCTTTGGTCAGCTGGACGTACCCAGCACGGTTGATCCGAGGCCAGGTTTTGTCGCTCAAGCAGAAGGAGTTCGTGGATGCTTCCCGGTCGCTTGGCGCTTCCAACACGCGGATCATCTTTCGCGAGATTCTTCCCAACTTGGTCGTGCCGATCATCGTCTACGCATCGTTGATGATCCCGACGAACATTTTGCTTGAGGCCGCGCTGTCGTTCCTCGGGGCGGGCGTTCCAGCCCCGACTGCCAGCTGGGGCGCAATGATTTCCGACGCGACGAGCATCTTCGAAACAGCATGGTGGTACATGTTGTTTCCTGGCGTGGCGATCGTGTTGACCGCGCTTGCGTTCAATCTCGTGGGAGATGGCTTGACTGATGCCATGAATCCGAGGGCTTCGGACTGAAGATGTCTATGAAATACACAGACTTTCAATGTAAATCGGCGAGGGCCGGGGAAATGGAGTGCAGATGATCGGGATTAGGAGCGTTGTTTCAGCTTCGGCGTTGACAGCAGTGGCATTGACGGTTGCCGCCTGTGGCGGCGGGAGCAGTGGCACAGCAGGCCAGAACATGGTGGCCGGCAAGCAGGATCTGGCTGGCAAGAAGGGTGGAACGTTGACACTCGTTGCTAGCGGTGATGTCGATTACATCGACGCCGGCGCGGCCTACTACCAGTTCTCCTACATGATCCATTACGCGACCCAACGCCCTCTTTACTCCTGGGCTCCGGACGAGATAACGACTCCAACGCCTGACTTGGCAACCGGCCAGCCAAAGGTGACAAACGGTGGCAAGACGGTGACGGTGACAATTCGGCCGAACGTGAAGTTCAGCCCGCCGGTTAACCGGGTTGCGACCACGGCTGATGTGAAGTACGCGATCGAGCGTGCGTTCAAACCCAATGTGGCCAACGGCTATTCCGGTGCTTACATGGGGAACCTTGTCGGCGTTGATGCATTCACCAGCGGTAAGGCAAGCGGTATCAGTGGCATCACCACGCCGAACCCGACGACGATCGTCTTCAACCTCACGAAGCCGACGACGAACTCCTTGATTGGTGCGCTCGCACTTTTGATCTCAGCTCCGGTCCCTCCTGAGTATGCAAAGAAGTTTGATGCGGCCAACCCATCAACTTATGGACAGCACCAGGTTTCGACCGGTCCGTACATGATCAAGAACGATG
>JBAXHG010000238.1:0-1862 GCA_037139015.1 Actinomycetes bacterium
GGATGAGTCAGGATGGTGGCGAGCTCGCCATCGTTGGTGAGCAAAAGAAGTCCACTGCTGTCGGAGTCCAGCCTGCCCACCGGATAGAGCCTGCCTGTGTCGGGGACCAGATCTACGACTGTCCGCCGACCCTGAGGGTCAGAAGCCGTGGAGACAATCCCCACCGGCTTATTGAGGACATACACAACCCGCGACTCCGCGCCCTTGAGCTTGCTGCCGTCAACACGGATGTCTTCCTCTCCGCTAACACCGCGTGCCGGATCAAGAACGATCTGCCCATTGACGCTGACGCGGCCGTCACGAATCACATCCTCCGACCCACGTCGGGATGCGATGCCTGCGTGTGCGAGGTACTTGCCTAGGCGCATTGGGTGCAACGATAGGCGTATGGACCACAAACTCCTCACCTCGGCGCTCGAGGCCCAGAATGAACCCGCATACCGCGCGGATCAAATTTGGGCTTGGCTGGCCGGTGGAGCAAGCAGTTGGGACGAGATGACAAACCTCTCGAAAGACCTCCGACAGAATCTCAGTAAAGCTGTTCCCCTCAGCACACTCCATGCAACAGATGAGGCGAAGTCCAAAGATGGGACTGTCAAGGTCCTGTTCAACACTGAGGACGGTCGGCCTGTTGAGGCAGTGCTGATGCGTTACGGCGATGGCCGTCGCTCGATCTGCGTTTCATCCCAGTCCGGCTGCCCGCTGACATGCACCTTCTGCGCCACGGGAACAATGAAGTTCGGCCGTAACCTGACGACCGACGAGATCCTCGACCAAGCCCTCCATCTGCGTCGCATCGAGGACATTGACCACTGCGTCTTTATGGGCATGGGCGAACCGATGATGAACCTTGACAATGTTCTTGAGGCCTGCGAACGCCTTCCCGACCTGGGGATCTCAACCCGC
Source organism: Actinomycetes bacterium (assembly GCA_037139015.1). Lineage (GTDB taxonomy): Bacteria > Actinomycetota > Thermoleophilia > Solirubrobacterales > Solirubrobacteraceae > WLNJ01. The sequence continues at coordinate 907 of JBAXHG010000238.1, forward strand.
CACACCGCAATCAGTACCGTCGGCTGGGTCCCGGGCATCCGTCGCCTCACTCAGGAAGGAGGGCAGATCCGATTGGCGCTGTCCCTCCACGCGCCCAACGACGCTCTGCGGTCCAAAATCATGCCGATCAATGACAAGCATCCAATTGCCGAGGTCCTCGACGCCTGCGACGAGTACGCGGCTAAGCATCGCCGCAAGGTGTTCATTGAGTACGTGATGCTGAAAGGCGTAAATGACTCGCCGGAGTTGGCCCTAGAGCTGGCCGAACTGCTCAACTCGAAGACCTACAAGGTCAACCTCATCCCCTACAACCCGACTGGCAGTTACGACGGTTCTGATAAGGACACGATCGAGAACTTCAGTGCCATCCTCAACGGCAAGGGCGTGACGGCAACTGTGCGCCTGACGCGCGGCCAAGACATTGCGGCCGCCTGCGGTCAGCTCGCTGCAGGCAAGTCAGTGTCCGGATCGAGCTCCGGTTCAACGCCAGACGAATTCTCATCTGAGTCCGCTGTCTCCAACGTCTCAGACTCCAAGCCGCTCTCATTCTGAGCCTCGTCAGTCTGCACTGACGGGACAGCAGCAAGCTCCCTGTCGTCCTCAGTGTTCTCAAGCGTGCCCTGACCCTCAGTAGTCGAATCACCCGATCGCTCAGCGCCAACCTTAAGCAGCCTCTCCCGCAGCGCCTCCTCCACCTCTGGGGCAGGATCCCAAGCGCCAATGTCTGGCAGGTCCTCGATGGACCCGAGGCCGAACAGCCGGAGGAAGAGCTCACTGGTGCGATAGAGAACAGCGCCAAACGGAGAGCGACCTGCTTCCTCAATCACACCGCGCTCAAGCAGGGTCGCCGCCGCAGATTCAGCGTTGACACCTCGAATCCTCGCGATCTCTGGACGGGAGACCGGTTGCAAGTACGTAACGATCGCGAGGGTTTCTGCCTGTGCTGCTGTGAGTGG
>JBAXHG010000239.1:0-1855 GCA_037139015.1 Actinomycetes bacterium
CCTCGCCGCGACCCGACTGATGCGAGAGAACATTGAAGTCCTGATGGACAGCGCCCCAGCCGGGGCTGAGGAAATTGCGCGTGAGGCGATCGCCACACTCGGATCTGGAGTCACCCTGAGGCGTCTGCGGATGCGCTCCGCTGGCGGTCGCACATTCGCCGATGTTGTCGTGGCCGTTGAACCGGACGCGGGGCTCGCAGCCGGGCATGCGATGGCTGACGCTGTCGAAGAGGTCGTGACCGCTGCGCTTGGCGACGGAGATGTGGTCGTCCACGTTGAGCCCAATGAGGAAGGAGCCAGCGCCCGAGCCCGAGCAAGCGCCGCCGCCCTCACCGTCCCTGAAATCCGGGAAGTGCACAACGTTGAACTGGTGCATGTTGATGGAAGCACGGAGCTTTCACTGCACATGAAGCTCCCCCGCTCTCTCTCCCTTGAGCGCGCGCACGATGCCGCTGACAGGGCTGAGAAGGCCATCCGGGTGGCCGTGCCGGAAGTCTCCGCAGTGCACTCCCACATTGAGCCCTTGGCAGATGAGTTTGATGGGGAATCCGTGGCCACTTCTGACGCCCCCAACGCTCTCGCGGCACTTCACACGGCCGCGCTGGAAGTCGCAGGCGCAGAGCCACGCGATGTCAAACTCCGCCGGACTGGTCGCGGACTGGTCGCAATGATCACAATTGCCATCAAGGCCGACCTGCCACTCACCGAGGCACATTCCCTCGCGAGCCAACTTGAAGCCCGCGCGCAAGAGCTCGACCCGTCACTTGACGAGGTCGTCGTTCACACTGAACCCGCCTAAACGCGGAGCGAGGTGATCAGTCGTCGAGGTCGCCGTTGGCGAGGTGGTCAGCCACGATGTCGGCAAGCCGTGCACGGGATTCTCCCGTGCCACCAAGAAGCTGAGCGTTGAGCTGAGCCCGCTTGAAGAACCAGTGCGGATCAGCTTCCCAAGTGAAACCAATTCCCCCATGAGCCTGGATGGCAGCGGAGGTCACATCACGGCCGGCCTCAACAGATGCAATGTGTGCAACGGCGGCAGCCTCGGAAAGCTTCTCCTCTGAAGCGTCAGCAGCCCAAGCAGCGTGATAGGCGGCAGACCGTGCGCTCTCCGTTCCGAGCAGCATGGTTGCGCACATGTGCTGAATGGCCTGGTTGGCACCAACCGGCGTCCCAAACTGCTTGCGCTCCTTGACATAAGCGAGCGTGATTTCCATCGCACGCGAAGCAATCCCCGTCAGCTCCGCTGCCAGAGCACAGATCACACGGTCAAACGCAGCGTCTGTATCCCCTGGCATGTCAGCGCCCGGGCCCTCCACGCTTCCGTAACGGCGCGTTGGGTCAATCGTGTCAACAGTCTCAACAAGTGCGTCAGCCAAATCAACAATGCGCGCTCCGCCCTCCTCATCAAAGAGGACGGCAACCGCAGCGTTTGGTGCGCCGGCGGCAAGCTCTGAGCGACCGCCAATGGCGGTTCCAACAGCACCAATGCTCTCACCGCTGGCAAGTCCTGGAAGCCACCGCTCTTTCTGCTCATCACTGCCGGCTGACTCGATTGCCAAAGCTGCGGCAGCAGTTGAAAAGAGCGGAACTGCGGCAAGGGTACGACCAGCCTGTTCAAGCAGGACCGCCAGTTCAACCAGGCCGTAGCCCTGCCCGCCAAATTCCTCGGACACTGCAATCCCAGGCCAACCAAGTTCACGAAGCTCAGCCCAAAGCCCGTCGTCGTCCTTGTTTGACTCCGCGTTCTCTCGCAGACGCTCCAGTGAAGAACGTGCTTCCAGCAGCGCGGTGGCGGTGCGCTGAATTTCAACCTGGTCGTCGTCGAGTCCGAATCTCATATCTATTTCCTCGGAAG
>JBAXHG010000240.1:0-1844 GCA_037139015.1 Actinomycetes bacterium
GCGGGTTGGTGGCATGTGAAGATCTCCTCAGGGTGTCCCCTAATTTGCGACAGCGGCAAGCGCCGCGCTCTGACAGTCCTGTGAGGGACTGACCTTGGGAAAACGCTCTCGGCGTCGGGTTGGTGGCGCGCCAACCGCAGAACCAACTGGGCGTGTCAGACCTGAACCTGTTGAGGTGGCTGAGAAGGACGCTCCGCCGAAGCCACCTTGGGCGCCATTTCCACTAAGCGAGATCGCTGTTGTGGTCGCACTGGTTCTAGCCGTTGGCGGGTTCGTCGCCGGGGGGAAGACTGGCACCACAGTTCTCGTCACTGGGCTGTTACTCGGATCGGCGGCAGGCTTTGAACAGGCTCTTCGGGAGCACCGATCAGGCTTCCGCTCGCATGCTGCCGTACTTGCGGGACTTCCCGCCGCGGTCGCAGTAGGAGCGCTTGCACTCCTACACGTACCCAGCGCTGTGATGCCCGTAGCGGCTGTGGGCGTCCTGATCGCCTGTTTCCTGCCGATCAGGTCTGATTTTGTGAAGCGAAAAGCTGAGCGCGAGCTCAGGAACCAACAGCGCTGAGGCTGGGCTCCGCGAACAGGCGGTCTGAAAGCTCGCCACGCTGACGCTGAGTCAAAGTTCCGACTGTGCGGGTTTCGGAAATCCGTGACTTCGCAAGGAACCTGCGGCATCGGGTTACGCCCCAACGACGCTGGCAGGCCAGAAGGTCGGCGACGGTCATGCTTTCGACTTCCCATGGTCCGTCAAGCAGGACCTGTCCGACAAGCGTTTCTCCTGCGGCAATTTCTCTCTTCAATGCCGCTCGGGCAAGGCGAACGCTGTTGGCTCGTGCAAGGGCCACTAGGTGCTGTGGCTCGGGGGCGGTTGCTGTGGCTGTCTTCTGCGTCATCTTTGGTCTCCTCAGGGTGGTCTTTGGATGGTGCAGGCAACCCAATTTGGGTTTGCCAAAGCAGCGGATGGCGGGGGCGTCCGTGCGCTGTACTGCTGAATTGTCTGCTTCGAATCCGATCCTCCGGCCGGTTCGTTGGCAGACCGTGAACGTAATCCAAGTAGAGCGATCATGCAAGCTCAGCGAAGGAAGAACATCCGCTCTTAGCGGGTATTCCGTGCGTAATGGCTGGTCAAAGCCGATGGTTTGCGGAAAGGCCGAAGCTCAGGCAGCCGGGAGCGGCCCGTGCTCGGCCTCGAAACTGGCCTTGACGGAAGCGAACGCGCCAAGAGCGCGGTCAATCGTTTCCTCGTCGTGAGTGGCCATCACGCTGGTGCGAAGTAATGCCCCTCCAGGCTGAACGGCCGGGTGGATCGCAACATTGACGAATACTCCAGCGTCGTAGAGCGCCTTCCAGAGCAGAACTGCCTTCCAGTCGTCCTCGACAAGAACTGGGACAACAGGGGTGACAACCCCGCCCTCACTTCGAATCACCCGGAAGCCGAGCGCTGTCAATCCGTCGGCAAGCCGTGCGGCATTTGCGAGGAGTAGAGCGAACAGTTCTTTCCCCTCATCCGAATCGATGATCTTCAACGCTGCGTGGGTAGCGCCGATTGCTGCAGGAACTCCGGACGCAGTGAAGATGTATGAGCGGCTTGAGACGCGCAGGTAGTCGACTACCTCGGCGGTGCCTGCGATGAACCCACCACAGGAAGCGAAGGACTTGGAGAACGTTCCCATCCTCAAGTCCGTCTGATCCTCAATCCCAAAGAGTTCCGCTGCTCCCGTGCCGCGAGCCCCGAGCACGCCGACGCTGTGAGCTTCATCAATCATCAGTCGAGCGCCATAACGCTTTGTCAGCTCCGCAATGCCCTGAAGTGGCCCAACGTCACCTTCCATTGAGTAAAGGCC
>JBAXHG010000241.1:0-1832 GCA_037139015.1 Actinomycetes bacterium
GCACCGAACTCTTCGCGCAGGGACATAAGTCCTGGCATCTCATGCTCGGCGAGACGGATCTCATTTCGACCGTATTCGGCCAGTCCTAGGTCAGCGACCTTGTAATCGTCAGTCAGGGGTACTGTTGCGCTCATTGTTCCTCCGGTTGTTTTCTTCTTGTTGAAGCTGTTGTTGATTGGGCTGTTGGTGAAGTTCTTTGGTGTTTCGCCGCTTTAGCGGGTCTCGCCTGCAAGCTGCAGAAGTCGCTCGTGTTTGCTCTGCTCAAAGCGGAGCCAATCGGCAGTTCCGGCGACTCCTTCGGGCGGAGCCACGGGTGCGTCAAACCAGCTCTCGACGGCTGTCTGAAGTTCAGGCTCTGAACGCATCCGCTGCGCGAAGCCAACGTCTGAGATCTCGAGGCCTTGCGTGTCAAGCAGCTCACGAAGGGTGCGGAGCCGCTGGAGCTCTCCGGGTCCATAGATCCGATAGCCGGCACCGGTGCGGCTGGGGCTGACGAGCCCGCTTCCGTCCAAGTACCGCAGCATCCGCGGGGACCATCCCGTTGTTTCCGCTGCTTGGTTGATTGTCAGTCCGTCCATTGACGAACAACCTTACCACGCTTGTGTCAGGGTTTGGGCCTTTGCCGTCAACTTGGCCGGTTTGAACCCGCCAACCCTCTCACGCCTGTGAGAGCCTGAGCTTCAACTCGGAGATCGCATCAACGGGAGTTGGATCAATGCCACGCTGGATTCCAAGGTAGAAAGCCACAAAGTCGCCCAGCAGCACCAACGAGAGGATCCGCTCAATTCGCGTCTCGCCACGACTCTCCACCCGGTGAACGGGAATCCCAGCCTGCTCAACAAGTTCAGCCGTAATGTCGAGTCGGGCACGCTCACGTGGGTGGCTGTCGCTGTCTCCAAGGACCACAAGCGCGAACTTGCCCAGTCCTTCTGCCCCACCCCAGCCGACGATCTCATTGTGATCCGCCTCAGGGAGTTCAGAGTTGAAAGCCGGGATCTCAGCGTCCTCATTGATCTGCGTCTTCCAGCGATACGCAACTGATGCGGTCGCATCGGCGCCGACAACAACGGGAATTCGCCCGTCCAGAGCCGTTGCAAGTGCGCGAGCCTCAGACTCTGCAGGTCCACCAGGCCCCCACTCGGCAACAAGTGGCTCCATGTGTGCAGCAGCAACATCAATCTCAGTGTGAATCCGGTCTGCTGCTCCACAAAGTGCTGCAGCCTCAAGGGCCGCAACCAGCATGTAACCGATGGCTGAGCGAGGTTGCAAGGCTGCCGGCATTGGAATGACCGGGACGCCCTCAGCGCGAGCCATCTCGGCCAGGGGACCACCCGTAGTGGCCACGATCCGACGAGCGCCAATTACGCCCGCTGCCTCAAACGCGGCAAGAGTCTCCTCGGTCGTTCCCGAGTAGGAAGAACAAAGCACGGTCGTGTCAGCTGAAGTCCACGATGGAAGCATGTAACCGCGGCTTACGGCAACGGGCCTGCTTGCCCTGTCGCCGAGGACCGTCGCGGCCAACATTCCACCCGCGGCAGAACCGCCCATTCCGGCAACGATCAATCCCCCAGGACTGTCCTGCGGCGCGATCGCAGCCGACTCGACACGCCAGAGCGCGTCACGAAGGTGGTCCGGCATGGCGGCAATGTCCTCTGCCATGTTGCTCACGTCAAGTTCCTTTATGCGTTCAGCGCTCAAGTCGCCCATTTTCAGCTCATCTCCGGCGCAACTCTGGCGCCCGGCTCAAGGGTTTCACCGGCTGGGACTGCTGCCCCTTCGCCGATCACTACATCGGGCCCGATAGTGGCGCCCTCTCCAATTTTTGCGTTTGC
>JBAXHG010000242.1:0-1823 GCA_037139015.1 Actinomycetes bacterium
CCCAGAGGTAATGCCCTTTGGCCGAACAGCCCTGATGTGATTCGGAGCGACAACAGGTCGCTTGGCCACCTTCGCGCCCGAGGGAATCAGCGCTGTAGTGCCGCCGGAACCCACCAATGTGAGGCCCCCGGTTACAAGTACCCCAACGGTTGCTGCTGCCAGGAAGGCCCGCGATCGGGGGGAAGGGCGATTCATCTAGTGAATCCTATTGCCGCGGGGTAAAGGTTTCGCTAGACAGAGTGCAAATCATCGCCTTGTTCGGCAGCGACTTTTCCAACACTGGAGCTCAAAGAAGTTTCGCCTTTGCTGAAGTGAACTCCTCATCGGTGAGAGAGCCATCCTTGTGCAGCGCGGCAAGGCGCACCAAAGCGTCAACACCGGATTCGCTCCCGGAACTCATTGTTTCGGTCGGGGCGGTCTCCCGAGGAGTCATCACCTGCGTTGTCTCCTCTGAAGCCGGAACCGCATCCCCCGGTGAAGACTTGCGATCACGAACCTGGCGGGCCGCTGCTGCAGCTGACTCCGCCCCACTCGATACCCCGCTGCTCAGAGTGTCCTTGAGCTCAACCCATGCAGTCCGAAGGCGTTCTACTGCCTCATCAGAATTCGCTTCTGGGAACTCCGCAAGAGTCATGCGCCTCAGACCCCACACGCCCGCGCCGACAAGCGCGATGAAGATAAGCACCGTGACCCACTGACGGGTTGATGGAATTGGCCCCCAGATCAGGAACAAAAGCAACAGCGTGTAGGCAAACCCGTAGCTCAGCTCTGGTCGCTGGTTTGTCCAAGGTGCGACAAGCCGCCGGAACTCAGTCGCAAACTTCCAGCGTCCACCGAGGGTCAGGAACAGAATGACAATCACCGCGATAGTGATCGTGTTCGCTGCAATCGACTGGAGCATGTCCGTGGCGATGTTCCAAGTGGCTTGGGCTGATGGCCGGGAAGCGTCCGTCGGCGCAACTGCATCGATGAATATCCCTTCAGCGATGCCGCGGGTGGCGAGCGCAATGAGCGAGGCCAGAATCAATGCGAATGAGCTGACAAGAACAGTCCTCCTGCGACGCCCACGGTTGACCGCCACAGCACATCCGAACAGGAGGAACGCGAGCAGAGGGAAGATCACTGACACTGCTTCAAGGAACTGGGCAACGCTACGGATCTGGCCGATCTGGTCGGAGCTGAATACGGTCACGCTTGCCTGGCCGGGCTTGATCTTCTCCGCCTGCGACTTCAGCCCAACACGCGAGCCGATGTCAATAGCCGCCTGCCGAAGGTCAAGCTGCACGTTGTCCCCCTGGTACTGAAGGAATCCGGTGTCCTTCTGATTGACGATGTCAATCACCTGCTGACTCAGTTCCTTGTGGGCTGCCTTCCAGACGGACTGAACTGCGCTGGTCGCCAAAGCCTGCTCGATGCCCGACTGGGCAAGGTTGCGCAAGGCGTCCGAAGCCGGACCGGCAAGGATCTGCGCCTGGTCGGGCAGTGCCTTCTCTATCTCCGCCTGAACATCAACGTTTTTGTAGATCTCGTTGGTTATGAACAAGGCTGTTTGGTCACGAATCGTCTTGTTCTTCAACAGCTGAGTGGAGGTGTTGCTCCAGTTGTCAGCGTTGAGTATTTGACGGTCCGCCCAGACGGCAAACAGTGAGATAACACTCAGGATTGTCGCAATGACAATCAGCACATTGGCGGCAAGACGCCCTCCACGGTGCTCCTCAACAGGCTCGAGACCTGATTCAGGCGTCTGCGAATTCATCACCCGATCGTACCCTCTGATCGCCTGCGTGGAGGGGCATGAATGCGTTAGCGGTTTCTTGGCAAAC
>JBAXHG010000243.1:0-1802 GCA_037139015.1 Actinomycetes bacterium
AGGTCGCTTGGAGGACCTCCCGGATTCGTGGATCGAGCAGGGGACAACGGGAGACAAAGTGAAGGCCAACTACAAGAACGCCCAGCCACTGGATGAATCGGTCGATGAGCGGGGGCACCGCGGCGGTGGCAGACGACACTGGTTTATCCCTGGCAAATTCCGCTTCTGTCTCTGCTGCGGTCACGAGCACCAGGCCCATGGACGGGACATCAACCGCCTCTCCAGTCTCTCGGGGGAAGGCCGTTCCTCCGCCACCACTGTGCTCACCCTGGCGATACTGCGTCAGCATTTCGCCACACCACTTCCTGAGAATGCCGGATTTGATCCGCGCAAGCTTCTTGGCTTCACCGACAACAGGCAGGACGCGGCACTCCAGGCGGGGCACTTCAATGATTTCCTTTACCTACTGCTGATTCGATCCGGTCTTCTTGCGGCCCTTCGTCGAAAGGGGGGCAGCCTGCACGCTGGCGATCTAGGCGTGGAGGTGTTCCGCGCCCTTGGGTTCGAGACCTCCGACGAAAGCATTCTTTCCGAATACCTCCTGGAGCCGCAGACATTCGGCCTGAACAAGGAAGAGGCTGACCGCGCCGCCCGTTTCGTGCTCGGCTACCGCCTGTTGCGAGACCTTCGCAAAGGCTGGCGCTACAACAATCCCAACCTCACTCAACTCAAGCTCATTGAGATCGACTTTCGGGGACTCGATGACCTTGCCGCCAGAGAGGCACTGTTTGCCAAGGAAAAGGAGCCAGATAACCTGAGTCCGGCGGCTGTGCAGGGTTGGTCACTACTCCGCTCGATGCCTCCGCCCGTGCGAGCAAAGCTAGGGCGGCTCATCTTTGAGGCAATGCTCCGCGACCTTTGTGTGGAGTCTGAATACCTCGATCCTACCAAGCAGGACAGCATGAAGGCCGCCATCGCCAGTCATCTGACCGAGCGCTGGGCGTTCGGTCAGGACGAGACACTTGCGACGACGAAATATCTGATCCTTGGCAGGCGCCCCGAAACCAAGGGCAAGAAGAAGCGCGACGACCTCATCGGTGGCGGGGCACGCTCACGCTTGGTCCGCGAGATTCGCTACTCCGGCATCTCCGACCAACACGATCTTCGTAACACGCCCGGCGAGATTCTCGTGGAGCTGATCCGCGCATTCCTCGCCGCAGCCGCCAAGGGAGGCTACGTGACCAGCAGTTCCAGGGATAAATCCCTCATAGGCTGGGCGCTCAAGGACACCGCCCTTGTTTGGAAATTGAATGCCGAGCCCGCTGGAACAAGGGTCAAAGTGAATGTCTTCTTCCGGAATCTCTACACCTCGGTGGCAGAACTGCTTGGCACTCCAAGTCATTACTTCTTTGATTTCGAGGCTCACGAGCACACTGCCCAGGTCGAGGGGGACCGGCGAAAGGTTCTGGAGGCGCGATTCCGCCAGTCAGACCTCGATCATAAGTGGTGGAAAACCGAGTCGGGTCAGAAGGGGCCGCTCATTCGCCTCCCCGTTCTCTACTGTTCGCCCACCATGGAACTGGGCGTGGACATCTCGGCGCTCAACACCGTTTACCTTCGCAATGGCCCGCCCACTCCGGCTAACTATGCCCAGCGAAGCGGGCGGGCGGGCCGTTCGGGTCAGGCGGCCCTTGTCGTCACCTACTCGGCGGCCATGAGCCCTCATGACCAGTGGTTCTTCCATCACTCGGACGAAATGGTGCATGGTGTTGTCAAGTCTCCCACGCTGGACCTCTGCAACCGTGACCTCATCGAAAGCCACATACATGCTGTCTGGCTGGCCTCGGTGGAACGTCAGATCG
>JBAXHG010000244.1:0-1800 GCA_037139015.1 Actinomycetes bacterium
GTCACCGGCTGTGCGGCAGGCCCGGCAATAGATGGTGCGGGAGTACATCAGGGCGCAACTGTCCCCGCGCAGCAGGCAGGCGTCCTCCCGGTCGCAAACCAGCAGTCCTCAATGCCCACTAAAAGTGAGCTACAAGCCGCCCGAGTGCATCCATTTCATCAACAGCCGAACTCTGATGGCAGCGCCGACGCTTCTACGACTAACGGTCCGCGATGGGGAAAGACGACCGGCAAGGTCGGGTTCGGTGGGGCAATTGCAGACGGCTTCCGTCGAGCTTTTGACTTTAAGGGGCGCTCTTCCAGATCGGCATACTGGTGGTGGTCGTTGATGTTCTTTATCTCGTACATGGGTGCCGTGTTGATCGATGTGAATGACACAAGCGGGCAATCTTCACTCTCTACGATCGTTGGAACCCTGCTTCTTATCCCCGGCCTGGCAGTTTCTGTGCGACGGCTGCACGACATTGGTCGCTCAGGCTGGTGGATGCTGCTCCTACTCCTCTCATTTATTGGCTTCATCGTCCTGTTTATTTGGCATGCTCAGCGTTCGCATGCCACGAATCAGTACGGAGTCTCACCAGATGAGATTGGTTCGGGCATGGGTGTCTCGCCAAGTGTCTAGCGTCGGGGCCTGAGGTAGTTCATGAGGTGTGGGGGATTTGTGCTTCTCGTCCTCGCGATACTCCTTCCAGGGTGTGGTGTGGGGAGCAATGCGCCAACAGCTGGGGGAGCGCCGGTTGCCTCGAAAGCGGATCACAGCTACGGATGTGGAGTCTCCAACCCCGCGCTACCCAAGAGTGTCTACGTCCAGACGGCAAAGTACGGCGTGAGCGGATTCCAATTCGTTCAGCGTCCCGTGGAGATGTCTTCGGCGGTTCATTTCACCTTCAAGAATCTCCGCTGGAGATGCTGGGGAGGCACTGAAGCTGGCGCGACAGGGTTGCTGATGACAGATCCCTCCGCCAAAGACCCGAGCCCAAATGGAAAGTTCATTCAGGTCCCTGTAGATGTGCGTGTGTATGCCCCCCGAGCTTGTCGGGGACGCCTTGAGTACTCGAAACTGGACGCGCGCTTCGCAACAGCTCCTCCGGTCGGCTACCCTAAGCTCCTTCGGGGCAATCAGCCAACGAAGTACACCGGTATTTGCTGAGCTCTAGGCTATAAGCAGCCTTCGGCCAGCTCAACCCAGGTCTTCTGCCCTCCAGAGATGGACACTACGCGGCCTTGCTTGTCTCCGCCAAAGAGCAGGACATTCCCTGTTGCCGTGCTGGCTTCATTCGTAGTCACCTCGAGCTTTGGGGTCTCTCGAACGTATTCGTCTGGACGCTCCACGTACTTACCCGCGTATTTCTCACGGACCTTGGACATTGGGTCACCAAGTCGAATGCCTTCTTGCGAATGCGCTGTTGCGGCAATGTCGCCAGATCCCTTGTAGACAGACACTGACTTGATCTTGTCGTACGCGATCATGAAGTTGACCGACTGAGGGCCTCCATCAAGAGACGCTGTGCCACAGCCTTGTCCAGCGTCGCCGCTGGGGCTGTAATAGCCCGATTTCAGCGGCCAGCCAGCGGCCCTGCTCGCCGCCTCAAGTGTCATTCCAACCCTCACGGAGTTGATCCCATCCGCTGTGATTACCGGATCCGCACCAATTGGCCCAGAGCGAAGGGAACCATTAGATGGACTACTTCCCATCATCGTGATGGCAATCAGAGATCCAATCAAGAACGCTGCGATTCCTGCTCCTCCGAAGATAAGCACCCGTTGCGTTTTCCTTGGAGAGGAAGAACCAGCCAGGCGG
>JBAXHG010000245.1:0-1772 GCA_037139015.1 Actinomycetes bacterium
CCCGACGCAAGACCGGACGTGACGAGCTGCTGAAGTCCTGGCTCCGGAATCGGTGACTGTCCTTGGTTGAGTAGGTCAACCTTGGTCTGGTCACGATCAACCACCGTCACCGAATGCCCCATGTCGGCGAGTGTGCTGCCGGTGACGGCGCCCACATATCCGAGTCCAATGATGCTGATGATCATCGAATGTCCGTATTTTTAGGCACTTCAGGGATTAGCTTGATCGTTGTCTCAGCGAGAAAATTCTTTTGGGCCTTAACTGAGTGAAAGCTTACACGGACCGCCGATTCTAGCTTTCCGTAGGAAGGTGAGACTGGTACTTCATCAACGGTCAGGGTCACGCACCCCTCATCGAAACTGAAGGCCATCGTTCCAGTCCCCTGCTTTACAAAGCTGATCGAATTGGTTGGGCCAGAGCCCGCATCTGCGACCTGAAATCCAGGGGCAAGGAGGAAGTGTTGAGCGGATTCAACGCCAGTGCGCGATGTGACCTTGTCCTCAACCCTAAGTTGACCGTGGTGGAGCGTAACCCGCCGGAGCTGGGTGCACGAGGGGCGAATGCCCTTCAATTTCGGGAGTGTTGCTTTCGTTGTCATTTGGAGCTCGGGATCTGAAGATATCGCGTCTAGTGCGACATCCGCTGCAGTGCGTTTTGGATTCCAAAGGAAAGGGCCGTCGGGGACGCTTGAACTTGCCCCATTGACGGTGATGCAATTGTGCATATCAGACGACCTCAGCCTGTCTCTGAGTTCCGAGTTTGAGTGATAGCTGAAGGTACCCGCGTCCGCTAGCCAGGCTGCTCCATCCACCCAGAGCCAAATCCCAAGGGTGTCGGCATGTGCGTGGGCTGCGATCCTTCCGTAACCAAGCTCTCCATGGTCGGAGAGCAGGAGGGCCTCGTGATCTCCCCAATTGTCGCGCAGAAACGTATAACCGGCCGAGGGGAGCGAGAAGATATTTTCTTCGGGAGGAGGCTGCGACTCGACGCCTCCAGCAAGTCTGGCAATCGAGATTGGCCGGTCTACCGGTCGGGTCACAGCTGATATCAGACAAGCCTCGTCTGAATCTGCGACGGTCGGCCAGAGGCCCGTGAAGTTCCATAGGTCTAGCGTGAGCTGGCTGACTTCAAGGGCTAATGGCCCTAGGCGCTCCTTGGCGGTGTGGCCGACAAGCTCGATGACGGTGACGATTAGGTCAAGCGAGTAGAGGTGGTAGTCGAACGAGAGTTCGGCGTTGAATCCGTCACTGCCGAATTGCTTGCGGGACTCCGCCGCGAGCTCGTCAAGGTGATTTGGGCATTCAGACTCCAACTCTGAAAGGACATGGGCTGTGGCGCTCAGGGCTGCAAGTTCTGCAATCCGGTGGTTGTTAGCTGAGGAGTGGAGTGAAGGCAAGGCCTCAATCCATCTGTACCTCTGGCGCAATGCGAAGGAGAGGTCGTCCCTGAGGGGCTCCCAAGATCTGACCGTGCTCATCATCGAATCAAGCAGGATCAGCGAGAGGGATTGCATCGAAAGCTCGATCATCGAGTTCCATCGAGCACCGTAGCCAACGCGGTCTGATGCTAGGAAGCTCTTCACGGCGTCAACCACGAAATTGCAAGCTTTCTCGTCGTGCGCGTAGTTCGCTTGGACTGCCAAAGGAAGGAGCCAGGTCAGGCGGTTGAGCTCCCAAGTGAGACGCACATCGTCAACCACCTCATCCGATTCCCGATATTGGACGTCGAAACACCACGTGTCAGAACTGTCCTGACCCGCGAGTGTTGAGTTC
>JBAXHG010000246.1:0-1747 GCA_037139015.1 Actinomycetes bacterium
TATTCGGTTGGCCAATGGACACCTGCCCAGCCGCCTTCGTTGAGGCGACGCTGCCAATCACGGCGCCACTCAAATTCCTTGTCCTCATCACCCCGAGGTTCCTCACCGGGATGGTTCGCAGCGAGCCACGCGCGAAGCTCGTCGCGGAACTGTGTCTCCTCCTCTGAAAACGTCAAATCCATCCAGGCGGGAGCCTACCGGGAGTTCTGGTGACAACGAGTCACCATCGTGTTATCAGCGGGGCTCGGCAGCCCAGGCGGTTCTAAGAGCGTCAAGCAGAAGGTCCTCCGACTGAGCTCCAGCAACCGCAGATTTGCGGTCGAAAACGAAGGTTGGTACGGCTGAAATGCCAAGTTCCTGAGCCTCGTTTTGCTCAAGGCCAACGGCCACGGCAAAGTCTCCCGTGTCGAGCATTTCCGCCACCTCAGTGGTGTCCAGCCCAACTTCAGCACCGGTCCTGCGGAGTACGCCAATGTCGCTCACATTGCTTCCATCGTGGAAGTACGCCTTGAAAAGAAGTTCTTTGGTCTCGTCTTGAACGCCACTCTTGCGGGCCAGGTGGATCAGCCGGTGGGCGTCCATGGTGTTCGTTGGCCGGATCGCGTCAAAGTTGCAGTCAAGGCCAACGCCTTCTGCCATCGTCCTGACCCTCACGTTCATCTCTTTGGCCTGCTCGCGCGTGCCGCCGTACTTTGCGGCGAGCACGTCATAGATGTCGCCCTCCATCTCCCGCGGCATGTTCGGACCAAGCTGGTAGGAACGCCAGATCACTTCCGTCTCATCCGCGTGTTCAAACCGGGCAAGGGCGGAGTCAAATGAGCGCTTACCTATCCAGCAGAAGGGACAAGCGATGTCCGACCAGATTTCAACTTTCATCTTGCTCATCAGCCTTTGAGGTTATCCCTCAAGGCGACCGGATCCGGCAGCTCGGCCGACTGGTCCACCACCGGGGCCGCGAAGAATCCACGCGGCGCCAACGGCGACAAGTCCGCCCAATAATGGGCCGGCCAAGTAGACCCAGTAGTTCGTGAAGTCTCCGAGGACAAAGTCTGGTCCAAAGGACCGCGCTGGGTTCATTGATGCTCCGCTGACCGGAGCCGACCAGAGTCCAGCCAATGCGATGTACCCGCCCACTCCAAGGGCACCCAGTGAGCCTACGTTCTGTGCGCCGGATGAGGTCCCGAGGATCGTGCTCACAAGCCCGAGTGTCAGCGCAGCCTCAATAAGGAAAGCCTGCCAGGGCTCGAAGCCGGCGCCTGGGACTGTTGCCCCGACATTGCCGACATCGCCGAAGACGGCTTTCAGGAAGAGGCAGGCAAGTACCGCTCCGAGAAGCTGGACGAAGATGTACCCAGGCACTCTCCGCCATGGAAAATCCTTGCGGAGCGCGAAGGCGACTGACACGACCGGGTTCAGATGCGCTCCTGACACAGCCCCCATGAAGAGAATGATTGCCATGACCATCAGCCCCGGGGCGATGACCGCTGCAGCAAGGCTTACTTGACCGTGCGTCTGGACATTGAGCAGGCCGCCCCCTGCCCCGGCGAGCACCAGAAGGAATGTCCCGAGCAGTTCAGAGAAAAGGCGACGCCACTCAAGCTTTGGGTCGTCGAACTCATCAAGGGCTGGGAATTCCAGCGCGAGCGCGGCCCTTCTGGACAGCTGGTTCGTGGGCTGATACTCAGTCACGGCAGTGGGGGGAGCAGGATTCGAACCTGCGTAGGCAGAGCCAACGGGTTTACAGCCC
>JBAXHG010000247.1:0-1744 GCA_037139015.1 Actinomycetes bacterium
AGGCATTCGTCTGGTACTCGGAACCGCCGGGGTCGTGGTGGCGTTGGTGTTTGTTTCAGCCCCATTCCATATAAGACAGGCGCAGGCGGCCTTTGAGGGTATGCACCCAGGACTACGTGATGCCGCAAGAACCATGGGGATGAGCGACGCAACCGCGTTCATGAAGGTGGCGGTTCCAACCGTAGGATCAGCGCTTGCTGCTGGAGCGACGCTCGCATGGGCTCGCGCCTTGGGTGAATTCGGTGCCACGCTGATGTTTGCCGGGTCGCTGCGTGGCGTCACGCAGACAGCGCCGCTGGCCATCTACGAGGGATTTGGCAGCAACTTGGCTGGGGCCCAGGCCTTGGCCGCTGTTCTTGTTGCAGCCTCCGCGGCCCTGCTTGTCACCACACGCGTACTGTCACGCCGCTGGGAGACCTCCGGTGCTTGAGTTCAACATCACCGGCGAGGTCGGCGGTCTGCGCATCAAGGCAGAAGGGTCAGTTAAAGGGGGCCAGTGCCTCGCTGTCACCGGCCCATCAGGTTGCGGGAAGACCAGCCTTTTACGGATGCTCGCTGGCCTCACCCGCCCTTCAAGCGGGCACATCAGCCTCGCGAGTAACGACGCTTGGTTTGACTCCGAAACAGGCACGGAGGTCCGCACTGAGGACCGCGGAATTGGCTTCGTCTTTCAGGACCTGAATCTTTTCCCCCGCATGACCGTCCGCGGAAATTTGCGGGCGGCTCCGGAGCGTTCCGCCGACCTACTTGAAGCAGTTGGCCTTTCCGGCCGGGCTGACGATCGACCAGCCAGCCTCTCCGGCGGAGAAGCTCAGCGGGCCGCAATCGCAAGGGCGCTCGCCCAGATGCCAGATGTACTACTTCTTGACGAGCCCTTCGCTGCCCTCGATGATCAAACCGCGGCCGAGTGCATCCGCCTTGTCCGACTTCAGGCCACTGCCAATGCCATCCCAACGGTGATGGTTGCTCATGACTTTAAGACAGCTGAAGCAATGGGCTGTGAGTCAGCCTTGCGCCTCAGTACTGATGGTGTCGCCACGCTTGTTCCCTTAGCCGCAGCTTTCACCGCTTCGGAACACTGACCCCGAGGCGTATCCTCAGATCACCCGTCCGGGTGGCGGAATTGGCATACGCGGCCGACTTAAAATCGGCTGTCCCATTTGGGACTTGTGGGTTCGATCCCCACCCCGGACATTGACCCGCTTTGAGGCCTTCGCCCAATTGCCCTCAAAAAAGTTCGTTGACTCCTGAATCAACCGTCAACAAAGGCTTTACGGGCTTTTTGCCTACCGTTGATCAGCCCCTGAAACGGGGGTTGCGAAACTTACGCTCACAAGTTGGGTTACAGAACACGGATAGAGGGGTCACCATGGAAGCAGCAACATTCAGAGACAGCGTCGGAACAGCAACACGCGAAAGCGTTGCTTCCCCGCTTCTGCGTCTTCAGTCAGACGACCGTCTAGTCGCAATGACGCGGCGTGGCAATCAGGGTGCCTTCGAGCTCTTGGTCAGCCGCTACCAGTCCAAGCTGTTGAGCTTCTGCCGTCACATGCTCGGCAACCGTGAGGACGCCGAGGATGTCCTGCAGGAGGTGTTCGCCTCCGCGTACACCGCGATGCTCGCCGACAACCGACCAATCATGGTCAAGCCTTGGCTCTACAGGATCGCGCGTAACCGCTCGCTTAACCACATGCGCAAGGCAAAGCCAATCGGCGTTGATTCAATGGACATTCACGTATCGCGG
>JBAXHG010000248.1:0-1730 GCA_037139015.1 Actinomycetes bacterium
ACCATGTCCTCAACTGTGACTTCGCATGCCCACGCTGGCAGGTCAAGCGACGGATGCGTGCCAATCCCAGTGCGCCAGTAGTCGTCCGCTGCCGCCTCAGCAATATCAGCCGGTTCCTCCCCGTAGTACTTGCGGTGGGGAACAAAGTTCTGAAGGATCACCTCTTGGATGTGGCCGTACTCGGCGTGAACCTCGGCAATTGCATCCAGCGACTCAAGTCGCTCCGCCGCGGTCTCGCCAATCCCAACCAGAATCCCTGTGGTAAATGGAATCCGGAGATCGCCAGCGGCACGCATCGTTGCGAGTCGCACGGCAGGGTCTTTCCCGGGCGATCCGGCATGGACCGTCTCAAGTAGCCGTGCTGCCGATGACTCAAGCATCAGGCCCTGTGACGCGGTCACGCGGCGCAAGCGGGCCAAGTCCTCGGAGGTAAGGGGACCAAGGTTGGTGTGGGGCAGAATGCCTCGCGCCAGAGCCTGCTCACAGGCCCACACAACGTATGCGACAAAGTCTGCGTGTCCGAGGGCATCAAGTCGCTCCTGAACGCCCTGAACGCTCTCTGGACGCTCCCCCGTAAGGACGAGTAGTTCTTTCACGCCCTGCCGTGCAGCACGGTCAAGAATACGCTCGACCTCTGCCGGTGGCTGCAAGTGAGCCTGGTGCGTTGCGAACGCGCAGTACTTGCAGTGCGATGCACAGGAACGCGACAGTGACAAGGTCACGTTCTTGGAGTATGTGACACGGCCGGCCATCCGACCGCTCAGTCTAGGTGAGCGGCCGGGCCAGACGTGTACTCAGGACTGCTGGTTAGCTAGCAGCGCTTGCTGACTCGGACTTGTCGCCCTCGCCAAGCAGCCACTGATATGCCGATGCGGCAAGCACAGCGCCAGCAATCGGACCAACGATGTAAAGCCAGAAGTCAGGGAAGGTGCCTGATGCCAATGCTGGGCCAAGCCAACGCGCTGGGTTAAATGACCCACCGGTCGCAGGACCAAGCACCATTACTGCCACGCCAAGGCTGAGACCAATGGCAAGCGCTGCGTTAGTTGGTGATGCGTCCTTACCCGAAGTCGTCGCCATGATCGCCCAGACAAGGACAAATGCGCCAAGAGCTTCAGCGATCAGTGCCAGCCAGGGGCTGCCGCCATGGAGATAGGCGTTGCTCACATGAGCGGCGCCGTAATTGACAACCTCGCCACGTCCCGTGAAGAAAGCCTTCATCAGGAAAGCACCGGCAATACCGCCGAGAAGCTGGGCAACAATGTAGCCACCGGCATCGCGTTGGCTGATCTTCTTGATCGACCACATTGCAATTGTCACCGCTGGGTTTACATGCGCGCCTGAGATACGACCGATCCCAAAGACGATCGCCATCAGGAGGAACCCGTGGAGGAACCCAAGGTCAGTGGCAGAAAGCGACTTGTCGCCTGTACCCCAGACATCAAGCAACCCGCAGATGAAGGCAACTAGGAAGAACGTCCCCACAAACTCAGCTACATAAGGCTTGATTTCACTCTGTTTCATTACGGCATCTCCTTTTATTGCTGTACAGAAGGCCCCTTCTTTTTCGACGCGCGACGCTTGTGTCCTCCCATCCCTACTGTTGCTTGGGTGACCACCCGCTCTCTCACAGCAGCGCTCGTAACCGCATGTGTACTGGCGTTGACGGCCTGCGGGGCAAACAATTCGCCGACCAAGCTGTCCAGCGCAACAGTGCTGCTGGACAGCTT
>JBAXHG010000249.1:0-1725 GCA_037139015.1 Actinomycetes bacterium
GCTCCCCGTCACTTTCTCGCCGGCCTGCTTCGACGAACATCCCACCAGCGTGCGCTTTCTGTCCTATGGCTCCCCATTGCTGGCCGAGATTTTGAGCGGCCTGGCCGCACCGGAGGATGAATCCCTGCCCAGCGCAGGCCTGGCACGCTGCACGGCTTCAGGCGACCTCGATCTGCGCGGCTGGTACAGGCGCCCGCAACCAGCGGCGCCTCCCGCACTGATCGCGAGTTTCGTCTCCTTGGTCGATCACTTGAAGGCCAACGCCCAAGCGGAAACCTCCGACAGCTCCCTGGTCGCCGAAGCCCAAGCCTGTTTCGCTCTCGAACTCGCGCAGGCCGCAGAACGCCATGCTGACATTGTCCGCAGGCAGCGAACGGCACACTACCTGACCATTCGCTCCAAGGCCCAATTCCTGCTCCTACGCGCCGCGCTGGTCGAGATCGCGTTGGGCCAAAGTCCCGGCCTGTTTGACGGTGATGTCTACCCATCGGATTTCAATGAACAGGCGGTATTGGGCTTGCGGCGACACGGATTTCCCTGGGCTCCGCTGCTCAAGCTAGCACATCAACCTGGACTGGCTCCCGATCCGAGCAACGATTTCTTTCTGAAGATAGCGGGCGAGAAACGCGAAAGTCTTGTTGGACGGCTGAACCAGTTGAAGGGCGAAGCCCGAGAATTGGTGAAGACGCTCAGTGCAGCTTCGGCTGCGGCAAGTCGTGACAGCTAGTCTGCTTCGCAGTCCATGCCCACCGACCGCCACAGGGGCTCTCGACGAATGTATCGGGAGGGTTCAACCGGAAGCAACCCAGGCAGCGACTGGCGGCCTGGCGACACCGACTTGGAAGCGTTTCTGGACCGCTGTCTGTGAGGCATTGAGCGAAGATTGCCAGGCCGAAGGTTGCAGGTCGGATGCTAGGCGATAGCGTCCGAGAGTGGAATGCATGACACTGCGCCAGCAAGGTGCCAGGTGCTAGGCGACCGCGGGATTGTGCGTCCTGCTGGTGGGCTGACCCGGGGTGTGGGTGCGGCGATGCCGAGTGCAGGCCTGACGCGGGCGCATATAACGCTCACTTCCACGGCCGCGCCGGTCGGTGGGGAACAGTGATTTCGACGCTGAGGGCATTCATGGTTCAGGCACCGTCGGCGATCGCCGGGGAGAAAGCGGAGAAGATGTTGAGGAAGCTGACGGAGGGAGGAATATGAAACCAGGAGGCCAACGCGGGCCTTCCGGAAACAAGATACAGGCGAGAAGGAGACGCTATCGTGGATGATTTGGTACTGTTGAGCCAGCTACTCAAGGCGCACAATGCATTGGACAGCATTATCGCCGGTCTGATTCACAGGCCCGTGCAGTTGGGGCACGTGGGTGAGTTCCTTGCGCAAGAGATCTTTGGTGTGCAGCTTCACCGCACGGCGGTCCACAAGGGTAGCGATGGGGTATTCCGTGGCGGCACCCTGGACGGTTGCTCGGTCAACGTGAAGTGGTACCCGAAGAACGAAGGCGTGCTATCCGTGAATCCAGAGGCCGCGTGCGATTACTACCTCGTGCTGACAGGCCCAAGGGGTCCGGCACAGAGCTCTCGCGACACGGTGCGCCCTTGGTTGATCAACGCGGTCTACCTGTTCAACGCTCGGGAATTGATCGCTGAGCTCAATACGAGTGGGGTAAAGATGTACGAGGCGACCAGCGTTAAGCGGGCATTGTGGAATGCAGCAGAAATCTAC
>JBAXHG010000250.1:0-1688 GCA_037139015.1 Actinomycetes bacterium
GAGTAGCCGATGCGGTCTGGGTTGTGAAGCAGCAGCAGGTCAAAACGATCCGTTCCGCAGCGGGTAAGGCTGGCCTCGGTTGCCTCACGTAGGAAGCTCGCGTATTGGTCTGGGCCGCGCAGGTCAGGGTTAGTGAAGCGGGGGAACACCTTGGCTCCTTGCCGTTCACCATTGATGAAGTCATGGCCAATAGCGCCCACAAGGTTGAAGGAATCCCTGTCAAGGTCTGAGACTGCCTCGCCTATGGCAGTGTCTGCTTCACCGGTTCCATAGACATCGGCCGTGATCACAGTGGGAATCAGGCCATCTGGCTGCATCAGCTCAGAGAAGCGGTCACCTTCAATCGCGTGGCCAAACCGCATAAAGCGGCCTCCGCTCCAGGCACCTAGGGCTGTCGGTGAGAGGTTCGTCATCTGAGAGTCACACGCTAGCGCGGGAGCTCGGGCCGTGTGTGACGGTCAAGGCCATTGTCTTGGCTCAGTTGAGGCTTGGGTCGTCGGGCATGCGGGCAAGGAGCTCGTAGCTGCCCCCCAGCTCGGTCAGAGCTGTTGCCCAAAGCCCCTCAAGGTCATCAGCAAACACCGTGTCTGCGTTCGCCGGTGTGACTACCCAGTCTGCGCGTTCCATCTCCTCGTCCAGCTGTCCAGCGCTCCAACCGGCATGGCCAGCGAAGGCACGGATTCGGCTTGTCTTTTCACCGACCTCCTCGGCTGGCGTGTCCGTTGCTAGGACTCCCACATTGTCGAAGGCGAGCATCGCCGCGTCCTCTGGTCGCTCGAACTCAGCAAGGATCACGACAGCCTCTGGCATTACTGGTCCGCCGAGGTGGAGCTCCCCATCACCGATCATCTCCGCAACAGGAGGGGCAGCGTCAGCAACAGTTGCGCCTGCCGGACGGTTGATGACTACGCCTAATGCGCCTTGTTCATCATGGTGGCCGATCAGAATCACGGCCCGCCGAAAGTTGGGGTCCAGAATCGCCGGGCTGGCGATCAAGAGCTGTCCTCGCATTGAATCCACATCAGTGATGGTGGCACCTTCGGCCGCCCAGTGACGCGCCAGACTGGTTGGTCTAGCTAGCCGCTCTTATCCCGAGCTCGCGGCCAGAGCGAAATCAAACAGACCGAACCCGTAAGACGAATCGCGGCCTCTGGATCCCAGGTCGTGAGTGCTCCTGTCTAAGGCCCTGCGGACGGCTGCGATAGACGGCGTTTTGACTGTTGCCCACAGGAGTGCGGCGGCTCCGCTGATAGCTGGAGCGGCCATCGAGGTCCCTGACATTCTGGTGTAGCCACCCCCGGCCTTGAGCGAGAGAATTCCAACACCGGGAGCGGTGATCTCCACATCACGGTTAGTGCTAGAGAAGTCCGCCCGCCGACCGCGCTGGTCTGACGCGGCGACCGAGACCACCTCTGGATAGGCAGCAGGCCATGAAGTATCTGAAGGGCCTCCGTTCCCAGCGGAGGCAACGACCAGAGTCCCAGCAGAGGTAACCGCCCTTACCGCTGCATGCAAGGCCTTGGAGTCAGGGCCACCGAGCGACAGGTTGATGACGCGCGCGCCCTTAGCGGCAGCCCAAGTGATGCAAGCGGCCACGTCGCTCGTGCTTCCATCACCCTTCCCTGAGAGAGCACGGCAGATAATCAGGGGTCAGTTTGCACCAACCCCGGAGATCCCAACGCCGTTTC
>JBAXHG010000251.1:0-1681 GCA_037139015.1 Actinomycetes bacterium
GGGTAGAGAAACCGGAGGTACTCTTCGCTATCACCGATTCTGAGTCCCTTTACAGTTTTCCACGCTTGACGACCTAGCCACCCTGAAATCGCGCCCTCAGACACGTACCGCGCCTCGATTGACCTGACAAACATCATCTGAAGTCTCAACCCGCTTCAGCGCGGAACCGCCTTGTGGGCTCAGTCGTCAGCGTTGTTGTCCGGGGGCGCGTCGAGCTCAAGTGAACGCACTCGGTCGCCAAAGACTCGGTGGAACGCTTCGGCACGGTCGACGACCCAAGCTGCCATTTCATCCCACGCTGTCTTGTCGGTCAGTGAGCCTGGGCGAGTTTGAATGATCCGGCACGCTCGTCTGTTCGACAGGGGCTGCCAGTCGAGCTCGCCCAGATCTGACTCGATTTCCTGCCGTTCGTTGGCCAGCGACTCGAGCGCGTCGTTGGCGTCGAATGTGGCGCCGCCATCGATATAGAGCTGGCAACCCAGCTCGTCAGTGTTCGAATTCGCTGTCAAATCGATAGCGAAGCCGGAGCGCCCAACGGCGGTGCCGTACCAATGCTGCGGGAGGGGCTTCCTCCATCTCACCGGAGAGCCCTTTGCCTCGGCCAGCTCTTTGACCGCGTTCCAGAACTCGAGCTGCAAAAGCTTAGTTGGTGACTGCGATCCACCCGAGGCCTCAAACTTGCTCAGCTCGTTTGGTTTACAAACGACGTTGAACTTGGCCGCTGGCGGACTGTCGCCAATGCGCCACACCTCGATCTCCAAGCCGAAAAAGGCAATGTCCTCGGGCGTGTTGTCATTCAGCCAGTCAAGGGCCTTCCTGTGTTCATCGGTGAATCTCGTGGCTACCCATGCGACGGCTCTTGCCTCTCGGTTAGTTGCGTAGACCATCACTTGGCCCAAGTGCTTGTGGTCCGTCGGCGCTAGTTGATTTTCGATGATTACGTAGCGGCCCTCGCAAAGCGCAACGATGTCGGCGCGGAATGAGCCGACCGGCTCCTCAGTCCGGTACGGCTCTAAGTCAAGGTCGATTGCGTTTGAGAGAAGCTGAAGGTTCTCTGCCTCGGCAAGTCACGGGGTGAGGTCTCTGGCTTCATCGCCCCAGATCGTTCGCACGTCGTCGACCTTCGTCAGAAGCCCGAGATTCGTGGTCGATTGATTACTAGAAATGCTCATCGGATAAATGTACCGTCCAGCCTTGATTCCCCTGCGCTGGTACTACTCGCGGTGGCTCAAAGTTGAGCCGCGACGGGTGTCTCGCTACCGGCCGCCTCAATCCCCATCCAACAAACGAGGTGCACGTCGTCTAGCTCAATCCCCGGCAATGGCACTCGGGGCGCTGGTTTCTCGAGGCCTTCCTCGTCGGCGAGTTCGGCAATCTTCTGGCTGATTGAGTCGGGGTCTGTGTCGGCGGCGAGGGCAATCCTGAATCGCCGCCAGACGCGCGCGAGGCAGTTGACCGTAAGGCGCGCCTGCAGCTCGTCGCTCTCCTCGGTTGTCATGCCTGGCGGCACGTGCTTGGCGACGTGTTCAGCTGCGTCGCGCATTGCCTTCGGTATCTGAATCCCTCCAGCTCTTGGGCCGGCCTTGGCCGATTCGGTTCACTGATCGAAGATTGAGTGCTGAGCTTCGGCCCATGCGTCGTAGGCAGTTGCTTGAGTTGATTGAGTCAAGAACCGCTCTTG
>JBAXHG010000252.1:0-1671 GCA_037139015.1 Actinomycetes bacterium
CTCCATCGCTGCAACATCGGCCCCGTGGCGATCAGTTAGTACTGCGGGGCCGCCAGCCGGATCGGCAAAACTGCGGCTCCTCATCCGCCGAGGAAGAGCCTGTCGGTCTCGTCCCAATCCGCAGGCCTGGGAGGGGAGAACTCCTCGTCGTTTATTGAGAGCGACTTGGATTCGCCTACAAGGCGGGCAAATACTCTCTTTGGCAGGCGACCGGTTTGAGCCTTCCTGATCTTGCGCTCCCATTCTTGGGCTCCTGCGGTGCCGGATGCTTGGAGCTGGTCTGGGTCTGTGTCAAGAATGTTTGCCAAGGCTTCAATAACTTCTCGACTGACACCGCTGGCAGGAAGAGTTCCCCACTCCATCTGATGGTAGTAATTGCCTACCTTCGCGGCGTCGTCTGCTGGCCCTAGCTGGTCGCACAGCTGCTGTGCCAGCTGGGTCTTGTCTACCCCAGCCTCCTTGCGCAGATGAGGAAGCAGGGACGGCCATACTCCCGAGACGCCTGCGGCGGAGCGGCCTAGGCGTTCTAGCTCGGGACTGGTTTTGAGGGCATTGCGATATTCCGATGCCTCTGCGTTCCAAGCGTCGAAGCGGCGTGCTCGGGCTGTCAATTCAGCCCTCTCCACCCGGCCGAGTCCCTCCAAGAGGGGAGCGAGCTCAATTCCATCGCCTGCACGGGCGGCGCTTGAGTACTGCTCGAATCGGTCGTCAACGTTGGTCATTTGGAGTGATTCCCATTATGCCCTGACTCAGAGTCGTCTACGGGGATTGAGTCGGCCTCTAGGTAGGCCGTGCCCAGCGCCTTACGGAACCGCTCCATTACTTTGTCGACATTGCTCACGGTTGCTCCTGTGGCATCCGAGGTCTCCTTTGACGAATAGCCAACGATGTGCCGCATGTGAATGATCTGTCGGTGCGATGCGCGAAAACCTGACATCACTTGGTCGGTTAGGTCATCAATGTGGACGGCGATCAAATCATCGTCAGTGACGGCAATCTCTCGTCCGTCTGGCCCGTGCTGATCATCAGGCCCAGACTGGAGCGATTCGATCCTGACAATGCTTTCGCGACCCTTTACGCGCCTCATGTGATCAGCAATCACCCGGCGTTGGATAGTCATCATGTACTCAAAGACTTGGCCGGGCGCATCTCCATTGAATGTCTGCGCCATCTTCATCGCACCTTGGAGAGCCCGGCTGATCGTCTGGTCGGCGATCAGCTCTGGATCAGCATCAGCTCCCGTGTGGTTTTTGGCATGACGGATCAGCTGACCACGCATCTTCCAGGCCATCGCCTTGGCCGAGGCGGCAGCCGCCTCGACGTCGCCCTTCCTGCGGGCGGTCAGGAACAGGTGAGCCAACACCTCGGGGGTGAATGCGTACAGATCCTCTTCAGACCTGAAATTCGGTTGAGGCATTGCGAGTCCTTTTCCACGCGGCTATCGGCGAGTGTCGAGTCCTCCACCGGCCTCGACGCCGCACGCGGCAACTGGGCGAAGATAGCAGTGAGAAAGAGAGAGTCGAGAAAACCTTCCAAAAAGTCCGGTTAACGGCCGAGTGTGGGCGGGTCGACGTCGACCACAACCCCGTCAATGTCATAGCTGCGCCGGGGAGGAGCGGCCGACTCGTCGCCCTGGTCTGACTTGCGTGCTGACCATGCCGAGCCGGCGGT
>JBAXHG010000253.1:0-1640 GCA_037139015.1 Actinomycetes bacterium
CCCATGGTCATCGCCATCTGTGTGCTCCTTGCTCCAATTGTCCTCGCCCGCGGCCACAACGCAAGGTCTGAGCGCATCGCCGACCTTTCGATCAAAACTCGCACGCTGCTCGTCGACATCAGGCGCGGCCTGACTGTGTTTCGCAAGCCCAAGCCAGCATTTATTGCCACGACCATGCAGTTCTCTGCGTGGGTGCTGCAGTGGCTTTCGTGCTGGGTTCTGCTCGAGGCAATGGGGTTGGGTGACGCTGGGCCAGGCGCGGCAGCAGCCGTCCTGTTTGCAGTCAATGTGACCGCTGCGATCCCAGCGACTCCGGCAAACCTTGGTGTTTTCCAAGCCGCCTGCGTCGCAGTACTTGCCGGTGGCTATGGAGTCTCGTCAGCGGATGCACTTGGCTACGGCATTGTGCTCCAAGCGGTTGAGCTGGCTACAGCGTTCCTGATGGGAATGCCTGCCCTGGTTGGCGAGGGAATCACTTGGCGTGAGGTGCGCCTGCGGGCAATGCACAGCCGCCCAGTGGAGCTCCCCGGGCGTGCAGCTAGCGAGCCTGAACTGCCCTGAGGGTCAGTCAGCTACAAGAGCTTCCGGATCAAACTCCGGAAGTGCGCCGCCACGCTCGCCAAGCGCGATGACCTCGTCGGACACAGGGTCCTTAGGAACGAACCCACTCTTCATGCCGAAGTAGACGGCCTGCGGATGGTGAGTGACGATGGCAAGTGTTGACTGCTCTGGTGAGACCGCGTAGGCATCTGACAAGGAGAGGCCAATGTCCGCAGCGCCCAGAAGGCGGAAGACCTTTTCATGCTCAGACTGTTCTGGGCAGGCTGGGTAACCCCATGAGTAACGGCGACCTTGTCCTTCTCCAATGCCAAGGCTCGCGCGCACATTCTGGTGGAGCCATTCGGCCGTACCTTCGGCAGCCTGAACTCCAAGGCCGTGGGTGTAGAGCTGTTCGGCGAACTCGCCATCGGTCTCAAGCTTGGCGAGCAGTTCGCTGACCGAATCTCCAACGGTGACAGCCTGCAGTGCGACAACGTCAACCTCGCCCGAGTCAGCTGGGCGGAAGTAGTCGGCTAGGCAAATGCGGTCATGGTTTGGCTGGCGTGGGAAGACAAGGCGTTCAAGTTCCTTGCTGTGGTCGTTGGGGTCAAGGACAACAACCTCGTTGCCTTCGGAGACAGC
Organism: Actinomycetes bacterium; assembly: GCA_037139015.1. Lineage (GTDB taxonomy): Bacteria > Actinomycetota > Thermoleophilia > Solirubrobacterales > Solirubrobacteraceae > WLNJ01. The sequence goes on from JBAXHG010000253.1 coordinate 1,183, forward strand.
GGGGAAGTACCCGACGAGGGCCTTGGGCTTGATCCAGTCCTGCTCGGCCCACATGCGCTCAAGGCGCGGCTGGAAGTTATCCTCGATCAGCTCACGCCACTCCTCACCCTTCTTGCCGCGGCCGCCCCAGTGCAGCTTGAAGAGCACGTGGCGGTCGAGGTGGGGGAAGAGCTCGTCCAGCGATGGAGCGAGTTCCTTGACACCCCAGAAAGGTGGCGTTGGAATGGGGTTGTCTGTGACGACGGTCGAACGCACCGAGCTATCTGTGACAGGCGGTGAATTATCAATGACCACAGGCTTGTTGCGGAATGTCTCTGCGCCTTCGCGCATCCCGCTCAGCAGGGCAGGGCGTTGCTCGTCATCGACAAGCTGGTCCATCACGCCAAGGCCTGCAAATGCGTCCTTGCAGTAGAAGACTCCAGGCTCATAAATCTCGTCGGATGCCTTGCCCTTGGGGT
>JBAXHG010000254.1:0-1629 GCA_037139015.1 Actinomycetes bacterium
GAGGAAAGGGAGAGACCTGGCCGTTGACAGTGGGGTTCTCGATCAGCAACGCCCGACCGCCCCCCGGCTGCTTCATTTCCCGATCGGCCAACTCAGTGATCTCGAGTTCGGTGGCCACGGGCTGCGCGATGCGCTTGAGTTCGCCCGCTGCCTCAAGCTGTTTGAGAAAAGCACCAAAGGAATCGAAAGCCATGAGCTGAAACTAGCAGAAGTCGCAGGTCATGCAACGGAAGTCCGACACGGAAGCCCGAAACTGAGCCATCGCGCAGAGAAGAAGAACCCTCTGCGTTTCTCTGCGCTCTTCGCGTCTCTGCGTTAAATCTTCCCAGCCTCCCTTTGGCCCTTCTTTCCCCCTTCGCCAAGCCCTCCGCCAGTGAACTGATTCAAAATGGCGCAAGCAATGGAATCAGCCTCCGTCCTTTACGCCTGTATTCAACGTGACGGCTTCCATGCAATCAAAGTATTACCGGCACGCCAGCGAGTCAACACCATGGCTGGTCGCGGGGTCGCTCATTCCGGTGACAGTCACGCCTTCAGATACTGTTTGGGAAACTTCCAGGGCGCGCGATATTTCGGCACGGCCAGGCGCGCTGCCTCGCTGTCGCCCACGATCTTCTCGCTGGCCGGATCGAACTGGATGGCGCGGCCCAGCTTGAGGGAGAGCAGGCTCAGCAGGAGAGGCACATCCACGCGGACGTGGTAGGAGGGGTTGCACGAAGGTTGCTGGCGCGACTTGATGCAGTCGAGCCATTCGCGTTCGTGCCCGGGAGAAGGCGGAATGGACTTGGGGGGCGTTTCCATGCCCTTCATTCGGTCGCCTTCGGGGATAATCTTGAGCGTTCCGTAGTCGGCGGCAACGGTGGCATTGGCGGCGTGGAAATAGATCCCGAGGCGCCGCCTGGGCTGGGTGTCGCCTTCGAAGTCAAAACCGTAGCTGTTGGTCAGCGAGGACATCCAGGTCATGGTGAAGTTCGGATATTGCCACACCACCTCGTGGTTGTCGTAGGCGTCGCCGTCGTCCTTGAGGAAGTAGCGTCCGCCGGAAGCGCTGGTTTTGAGCGGGAAGCCGAGGTCGAGGGCCCAGACCGGCAGGTCAATGATGTGCGGGGCCATGCCCGGCGTCCAGCCGCCGCTAAATGACATGAACGAGCAGTTCGTATAGGCGTCGTTGACGATCAGCGGGTTGTAGGCCCGCATCGGATAAGGCCCAACCCAGCGATCCCAGTCGAGCCCGGCAGGGGGAGCGCTGTTGGGCGGTTTGCCGATTCCGACGTTTTACGTTGAAGCGGACGGCAGCGCGACGGTGGCGGTGGATGCGATCAAGAAAGCTCGGCTCCATCGAAAGATCGCCACGGCCATTTTCTTCGAGTCCAATGGCGGACAGGCCAAGGCCGAAGCGACTGTGCCCGAGATTCGTTTAGCAGTAGCAGAACCAGGGCTAGACATTGGCAACATCGAGACCGTATTGGAAACGCTGGGTACGTCGTGCTACTACATGCAGGTCGAGCGAAATCGCTATCGGTTTAGCTTGTCGCCCAACCTCAACAAGCTGCTGGCCGACCGCCGCGCCAGTATTCTGCCTCCGAAGATCGACGAGCGGGTCCGGGCCGAGATTCAGAAGGTCTTTGC
>JBAXHG010000255.1:0-1618 GCA_037139015.1 Actinomycetes bacterium
CGGACACCGCAGCGCTTGTCAAGCGTCTGAATCCCAAGTTGGTTCTGGCGCTTGGCGACCTCGCTTATGACAGCGGCTCGACCGCAGAGTTCACCAACGGCTACGCCCCGACGTGGGGACAGTTCAAGTCCAAGACTTTCCCGGTTCCGGGCAACCATGAGTACAACACGAGTGGAGCTACGGCCTACCGCGCCTGGTGGGGCTCAATCGCCACACCGAAGGGAACCACTTGGCACTCCACCCGTATTGGCGGTTGGCTGATCCTCGGGCTTGACTCAAACTGCGGCGACATTGGTGGCTGTGGCGCCGCCTCGCCTGAGGGCAAGTGGCTTAAAGGCCAGCTTGCCGCAGCCCCACGCTGCGTGCTGGCGATCTGGCATCACCCGCGCAGGTCATCCGGTCCGCATGGTGACAACGGTTCTGTCCAACCGCTGTGGGCTGCGCTTAGTGCCAAGCACGCGGATCTTGTCCTCAACGGCCACGACCATGACTACGAGCGCTTTTCACCAATGAACGCAAGTGCGAACCCCGCAAAGGTGGGTATGACGGAGATGGTTGTGGGGACGGGCGGAAAAGCGCTTTATCCACTCGTAAAGACCACGCCGGGCACAAAGGCTTCCGTGCAGGGGATGGAAGGCGTGCTGAGTCTGACTCTGCGACAGCGCGGGTGGGACTGGAAGTTCATCACCACGAGTGGTGCAGTTCGTGACAGCGGTTCAGCCGCATGCCAACTGTGAACTGACACATTGTCAAACGGCCTTGGACCTGTCACTCTGGAGTCATGAACCTTCCAACTGCATCTGACATGACGCTCCCAGGTTCTGACCTTGTGAAGCGCGTGAAGCCAAAGCTCCGCGGTTATGTGCACCAGTACGCATTCTTTGTCGCCTTGGCCCTCGGTGTCCTCCTTGCGATCTTCGCTGACGGGGCGACTGCCAGGACTGCGGCAATCATCTACAGCCTTTCGCTTGCCGGCCTGCTTGGCACCAGTGCCCTCTACCACCGGGTTACATGGTCGGAAGTGGCGCGCACCCGGATGCGCAAACTTGACCATTCGATGATCTTCGTGATGATCGCCGGCACAACGACCCCGATCGCACTCCTCGCAGTAAAGGGAACGATGGGAATCGTCCTGCTCAGCCTTGTTTGGGGTGTTGCGATCGCGGGAACAATCCTCAACCTCGCATGGATCACTGCCCCCAAGCCGGTTACAGCTTCCATCTATGTTGTCGCAGGGCTGCTGGGCGTCATGGCCGTCGGCCAGCTCGCCGGCACAGTTGGCCTGATCGCCGTCGGCTGCCTTGCCTTCGGAGGCTTGCTCTACATCATCGGAGCTGCGATTTACGCAACAGAGAAGCCGGATCCGTTCCCAACAGTGTTCGGCTACCACGAGATCTTCCATGTCCTCGTCGTTGTCGCAGCAGCAATCCACTTCGGCGTTATCGCCGGGTGGGTAGTGCCCCTGAGCGCCTGAGCGCACCGGGAGCAGAAGATGGCCCGGCCACAGGCCAGGCAAGCGCCCCACTATGCAGACCGCCACAGGTCAAGTCGCGATACCCTCTCCGAATTGCCCTCCTAGCTCAGTCGGTAGAGCGCTTCCATGGTAAGGAAGAGGTCA
>JBAXHG010000256.1:0-1612 GCA_037139015.1 Actinomycetes bacterium
AGAGCGCGTGGTCTGCGAACAGGCCTTGGTTGACCAAACCAGCGAACGGCGAATCGCCCGCTGTGACCAAATGCTCGCGCAGGGCACGGCTGGCGGCCTGACTCGTCTTCTGACTCAGCGCCTCCTGAAGAAGCGAAGTGATCTGTTTCAGTGGCATGGCGCGAACCGACAGGTCAGCTTCAGCCGGGCCGGCGACAAGCGCGTCGCTCTGTGACGGCGCCGGCAAGACGACAACCACCAGCGGCACAGCCTGGTTCATCTGGCGGGCCTTCCAAAGCTCACGAACCTGACCGTCGCCCGGCTGCTTCGTTACCTCAACCGCCAGAACCTCAAAGCCGTGATCCCCAGCCCCGTAGCCGTAGTGGGCCGCCTTGAACGGGGCAGTGTGCCCGCCAGTCGGCTCCCACTCGTGGCCGTCCATGCCGAGGCTGTCAACAAAGTCAGCGGCTGACGTGGTCACGATTCACCAAAAAGAAGTTCACTTCGCGGACAATAGTGGACGCCAGCACTTGCCTGTGGCCTATAGCAAGGCGATCACCAAGCACAGCGAGGTGATCGGAATGGGGAGCCGGAGGTCTTGAGAAGCATTGTGTTCTTCCGTGACAACGTCAGGCCGCCTGAGACAGCACAGGCTCGGTGTCGAACTCGCCCGGGAGGTCGTACATTTGCTCTTCCAACTCTCCTCGGACTTTTTCAACGATTTGGCGCGCAACTCGGGCAGAGTGGAGCGTCGCTCTGCGCGCGCCGTTCGTCCACGATCGGTATTCCAGCACGAGTGGCCCGCAAGCCCAGACCTCGAACGACCCGGTTTCACTCTCGTCCAAGCTGTAGCCGGAATACTCTGTGAGTCGAGCACTGAGCAGAAGCCGATCCTTGTTGAGTGCAGTGGCGATGGCCTCGGCAGTTCCACCCTCAAGTTCCCTCGAATCTTCCGTGTTTGGCTCGGCAAAGAGAGCCAATGCCCCGCATGTAGCCGGCAGTCGAAGTTCCGGCTGAGTGAGCGACACCAGAAGCGCGGGTATCCGTTGGTCGGCGCTCTGTAGCTCTTTCGCGATGACCAGTTCAGACTGCTCCCAGTCGACGAAGCCTCCACAAGATTCAATGATCTTCGCGAGCGCGTGAGCATCGTTCGGCCCCCTCATCCGGTCCAAGGCGAAGAGAAGCCCGTCGGGGTTTAGGGTCGCCACAAGATTCCCAATAACTGTTGCGGCGCGGTCTTCGTTAATGCCTGTGGGCGAATCAACCCTGAATGACTTGCCCCTGCGTGTAGTAGGGATCGACTCGGCCAGCAGTGCCCGCGAAGCAAAGACAAGATCGAATTTACCGGCGGGCTGCTTGGCAGTCGCGATGCTTGACTTCTCAAATCGGACGCGGTCACCGAAGCTGAAGCGTGACTGAGCAAGCTCAGTGGCAAGCGCAATCCCTTCGGGGAGCAGGTCTCGCCCCACAACCTCTGCGTCTGGCCAGAGCATTGCGTAGAAGCAGGTCAGAAGTCCTTCGTCGCAGCCTACGTCGAGGATTTTCTTGGGACTGAAACTGCCGAACTTTTCGACGACGGTCTGCATCTGGTTCGCGTACAGGCCACCCGAATAACCCATTGCCACATCGAGGG
>JBAXHG010000257.1:0-1611 GCA_037139015.1 Actinomycetes bacterium
AGGACAATTCCAGGGTTGGAGGCGAACACTTCAAGCAGGTCAAATTCTCTGCCTGTCAGGTCCAGCTCTCTGCCATTGAGCGAGGCTTTGCGCCTCTGAGGGTCAACTCGAAGCGGTCCAATCTCACGAACAATGCGGGTTGCATGCTCAGGTTGCCGCCTTAGGAGAGCGCGGATTCTGGCGAGGAGCTCCTCAAGTGCGAAGGGTTTCACCAAGTAGTCGTCAGCGCCTGCTTCAAGGCCTACAACCCGGTCGTCGACTCCGTCCCTTGCGGAAAGGATGAGGATCGGCATGTTGTCTCCTCGTCCGCGCAGCTGGCGGGTGACCTCAACGCCGTCGATTCCCGGCATCGTCACATCAAGGACGATCATTGCGGGAGGGTCAATCTCCACTGCGGCGAGCGCTCTGACTCCATCTTGCACGGCGCGGACGGTAAGTCCTTCGCCTTTGAGTGCCATCTCCAGTGCGCGGCGCACTCCTTCGTCATCGTCAACGACAAGAACAAGTGGGTTCTTTCGTTCGTGGCCGCTGATGCTCATCTATCTACAAGGGTAGGGGGGGAACCCGACCGACCGAAGGCTCGGAGCGGGCAGCGTTGTTTCGGATAACCTAGATGCATGGCCAAAGCAAACGGAATTGTTGACAGTCCCCTTCCCGCTGAGGAGGTATTCCGCCGTGTTTCGGACTTTTCCACGACACAGGATTGGGATCCCGGCGTAGTCGAAGGGGAGTGCCTTACGGGCAAGTCCATTGACATCGGCTCACGGTTTCGGATTGTCGCCCTCTTCAAGGGGCGCAAGAGTGAGCTTGTCTATGAGATCACAGAGTTTGAGCCGGGCAGAAGGGTCCTCCTCCGAGGTCAGAACGCCACGGTTGTTTCGGTGGATGAGATCACCGTTGAACCTCATGGAGAAGGAAGTCGGCTTACTTATTCAGCCGATCTGACTCTCAAGGGCCCACTTCGTTTGCTCGACCCGATCTTGGGCCTCGCGTTTGACGGGATCGCCAAGAAGGCACTTGCCGGATTGAGCAGCTACCTGTCCAAGTAGTTGACCCTTGTGCTGCTTGGGTCAGCCGTGTTTGAGCAGGTTGCCCGTGTGGAGCTCGATGACTGCGCCGTGGATCTGATCCCGGTGTGGGATCGCTGTTGCTGAGGCAAGGATTTCGAGCGTCAGGTGAAGCGTTGACTCTGGCTCCCCGGTGGATGGAACTTCCCATGGAGGCCTGGTGCCCGTGTCAGCTTCAATTTGGTCGAGGAACTCTGCGGGTGGGATTCGGTGGATTCCACAGTCAGTGTGGTGGACGACAAGGATTTCCTCGGTGCCCAGAAGTCTCTGCGAGGCGGCGATGGATCGGATTGCATCGTCGGTGGCAAGGCCTCCAGCGTTACGGATGACGTGGGCGTCTCCGAGCTCGAGGTGGAAGAGAGAGTCGAGGTCAATGCGTGCGTCCATGCACGTGAGGATTGTCAGCTTCCGCTTTGGCGGAGCTTCAAGTGAGGTTCCTTGGATCTGGCCTTCGGAGAGGCCAGGTGAGCGATCCCATTCCTGCATTTCATGTCAGGTTATCGGGCTGGCGCGACGAGTGCTTCGGTCGCCGCAGTCGACACCG
>JBAXHG010000258.1:0-1603 GCA_037139015.1 Actinomycetes bacterium
TAGACGGGGGATTCGACCCCTCGCGAGGTGTTGGCATGGCCACGCCTGCGGCGCGTCCAGTTCGAATCCCTCCCCCTCCGCTTTGTTGCCCCTGATAGACGGGGGATTCGACCCCTCGCGAGGTGTTGGCATGGCCACGCCTGCGGCGCGGCCGGCGATGGCTTGATCAGCCGCCTGAGGCGCCAGTTGAAATGTGTGGAGCCGGGTTGCTGCTTGTGGCCGGGCTGCTGACAATCTTGGTGCTGGCGACTGCTTGAGTCTTGGCTGAAGCACTCCCGAGGCCTGTTGTAGCGCCTGAGGTTGACTGGTAGCCGACCATTCCCGCCATCACGGTAAGCGTGATGAGAGCGCTCTTTGCAAGCCGTCCTCCGTCTGCTCTGCCCTTGCTGTTCTTTGCTGGCCGGTATGTGTAGCCCATCTTCCAATCGCCTCTTTCTTGTGAATCCTGTTGGTTGCGTTTCGTTTACAGGACCTACTGTGGCGGTCGCAGGTAAGACGCCTCTAAGGCGCCCGGGATCTGCCCAAAAGAAAACACCCTCCGCTTTCGCGAAGGGTGTTGGCACTTCAGAAGGTGTTGCCTTCCGGCGGGTTACTAGACGCCGTTGAGTGTCTTAGCTGCGCCGATGACATCACCAAGTTGTGTCTGGTCAACGGCGATGATGTTTGGATACTTGCCCCGGGCTGTCTTGCACGCATTTGCGCGGGCAATAATCGTCGCCTTCCCATTGACGGCAGCAGCCGTTGTCAGGAGATCGGCAGCGTATGAGGCGGTAACAGCGGGGGTGATGAAGTGGTTCATCAGGAACAGCTTCCCAGTTGACCCACCACGGTTGGTCACACATGAGGCGGCCAAGCTTCCGGGCGCAGTCAAGAGATTGGTCGTGAGGAACGAGTAAGGGGTCTCCTGCAGTGAGCCCGCATAACCTTGGTGGTACCAAGCGACTGAACCGGTATCACCCTCGGAGAACATGACCACCCGGCCGTTCGTGCTGATCATCTTCGACAGCGTTGGGTATGTAGTGGTTGAACCCTTGTAGATGTACTTGGACAGTCCGCTGGATGTGACTGCTGCGGAGAAGTCAGCTGGAGTGATGTACGACTCGTTCACGAAGACCATTACCTCGCTCGTGTGCGTCTTGAGGAAGTCAGCGACGGTCTTGAGGCCGTCGGCGAGCGGAATGGCGCCCGAAAGGCATGAGAGGTGACACAGGTAAGGCAGTCGGCCAGGAGTTCCCTCCGTAACGTCATCGATCACGGTTGTTAGCTTGCCGAGGAACATGATCGTCCTTGGCTTCCCGTAGTGGGTGTCAATCAGCATGGCCCGAATGCCCTTTGTGAGCTGGTGGGGAATTCCGAACTGCTGGTTTGGAATTCCGAACCCGAACTCCTTGCTTGACATGGAGTTGTGGCTGCCCGGAAGAACAACCTTGTCCAGCGTGCGGGAGCAGAGCTTTGCGTAGCCGTTGCACTTGGTTGTTGCTGAGGCCGTGCCCGTTGCGAAAAGTGAGGCCGTTGCGAGCAGACAGATGGTCGAAGCCAATGTGTTTTTAAGTGTCATAGGTCACACAATGCCAGATTCCTCGAACCCCATGTTGAGGTTCCT
>JBAXHG010000259.1:0-1582 GCA_037139015.1 Actinomycetes bacterium
GGCCGCGAACGCCATAGACGTCACCGTTGAGGCGCGCCAAGGTCTCAGCTTTCTCCTTTGAGTCAAGATCAAGTGCCAGCGCGTCAAGCCCCTTACCTTCGCCGAGCTGGCGCAGCAGATGACCGAATCTGGTGGTGCGCTGAGTGTTGTTCTGCCTCCGGATTGACATGCTGGTCGCGAGTCGTTCCAGCTTGCGGAAGTAGTCGTCTAGCCATGCCGGGTCATCGCGCTTCTCATTCAGCGCCCACAGGGCGGGGGGCCGCCAGTCGTTGTTATCGATTCGGGCAAGTAACCGGAACCATCGATTAATCTGAACCGTGCGGCTGCCTCCGTTAAAGCTACAGTCGCGAATGTCCGCGTGAACCTCTGCGTATGGAACGAGCACATCGTCCATAAATCTGACGGCATCGTTGGGGAGAAAGCCCTTCAGGACCTGCTCCTCAAATTCAACAAGCAGCTCGCGTCGTCCACGTTCCTTGGCAAAGATCATCCTGATGTGCAGGAACAAGTCCGAGAAGTCTGCTCGGCCGAGCATCTCCTCCGCGTCCTCCCAGGCGGCCGTGGCTTCCTCCATCTGGCCGGGCGCCGTGCTTTCCATAGCCCCGATGATCTTTGCCTTGAAGATGTCGGCTGGGGTGAGATCCATACCTCTCGCATTCATTACATTGAAGATGCGGAAGGCGCTTTCTTTAGTGGGGGTAGTCACAACCACGAGGTAAGTGAGATTGTGGACCAGTCGCTGAAGCGCCCGCACGGTTTCCGCCGGGTGGTTGGCGAGTTCGGCCTTCAGGGCCAAAGCGTTTTCCACTATGAGCCTCTGCGGGTCAGTCTGTAGCTGGCTAGCGTCAATAGTGGTTGAGTCAAGGTTGTTGGTCGCACCCTTGGTTTGGATGTGATTCTCAAAGAAGGCGTTATCGCGGTCGCGAAGGGTGAGGCGAGGTCTCGGCTTCAAGCCGGCAAGTTCGTTTCCCGGCTCGGTGACCATTGCGTCTAGCGGGTCGGCGATCTTCGGGTCCGTTTCGTTATCTCTGAGAATCGAAAGCAGGATCGTGAGGGTCGTGAGACGCTGCTGGCCGTCAATGACTTCCGAGATTGGTTTGCCGCTCTCCTTCACGAGCACTATTGAACCTAGGAAATATGGGTCGTTCTCCTCATTCGCGAGTGCTCCCAGCAGGTCGTCTAGGAGTTGCAAGGCCTGATCCGCGCCCCACGAGTAGGGCCGCTGATAGCTGGGAATGTGGAAATCGAAGTCGCTGGAAAGAACCTTCGAAACTGGCAGTTCTCCCGCTTCAAGTCGATCCACTGACTTCTCCTGACGTGCCCCGAATAACTAGCAGGCGGTTTTGGTTTGCTGCTGTAAATCTAGTCGCATCATACATCATAGGCGTCAGTCGGCGGCGGGCTCAGCCTACGTCTAAAGGTAGTTCGCTCAGTCGCACTGCTTGTAGGCCTGAAACTCAATTGATCCCAGCTTCTTTGGATAGACACAATGACCCAGCGCCCTCAGGTCATCCACTACCGTAGATTCAAGATCTTCTGCCTCACTCAATTCCGTCAATTGTGGGTAGTCGGCCATCATCGT
>JBAXHG010000260.1:0-1577 GCA_037139015.1 Actinomycetes bacterium
GAATAGTGGGCGGTGTTGCCGTTACCCAGGAGGCATTCTCTGAAGACCTCGTCAATGCCCTCGAGCTGCTCGCTTTCATCTCCCTCTCAATTGCCCTTGTGAATCTTCTGCCGGTGCTTCCACTCGACGGGGGCCATCTCCTCTGGCTTCTCATTGAAAAGCTCCGAGGTCGGCCAGCCAGCACCGAAACACTCGAGAGGGCAGCGCTGATCGGGTTTGGCTTGGTTGCGGTCCTCTTTGTTATCGGGTTATCCAATGACATTGGGCGTCTGGGGGCAGGTGGATTTTCGCAGCCTCATTGAGAACGTCTTGCGATAGGCTCGGCATCGATCTCTAGGAGGAGAAATGAGTAACTCATCAGCCAGCGCAACAATGGCGCTTGCCATCAGGGAAACAGCGGCCAACCACGGCGATATTGTCGCGGTCCGTACTGCAGACGACGGGGTCTCGTTTACGTGGGCTCAGCTGCTTGAGGAAGTAGATTTTCTGGCTGGCGGGCTTGTTGCACTCGGAGTCGGGCGTCCTGACACGGTCGCATTGATGATGGGTAATCGACCTGAGTTTCATATCGCGGATATGGCAGTGGTCACAGCCGGAGGAACGCCTTTCTCGGTCTATCAGACCTACACGGCTGATCAGATCAAGTACCTGTTGGAGGACGCAGACCCAAAGGTGGCGATTGTCTCGTCCGAGTACCTAGAAGTGATGCTGGAGGCACAGGCAGGAACGAGCCTCGAGACGATCATTACCGTTGACGGCGAAACAGACCCGGCGCGGCCAATTCTCAAAGCCTGGGCGGAGGTGCGTGACTCCAATCCGTCCTTTGATGCTCAGGCTGCAGCAGAAGCCGTCGATGAGGGCGATGTATTGACGCTGATCTACACATCTGGAACCACTGGGCCTCCTAAGGGAGTTGAGCTCACTCACGCGAATCTTCTGCCAGTCACGCGAGGAGTGGCGGAGCTTGTACACCTCGAGCCCGGGGATAGGCTGATCTCCTGGCTCCCTGCGGCGCACATTGCCGAGCGTGATGCAAACCACTACATCCCAATCGTCTATGGGGCATCCATTACATGTTGCCCTGACCCTCGCCAAATTATTCAGTTCCTTCCCCAGGTCCGGCCCAACTGGTTCTTCGCTGTTCCGCGGATTTGGGAGAAGCTCAAAGCGGGTCTGGAGGCCATGCTTGAGGCTCAGCCGTCGGACCAGTCTGCTCCGCTCAAGCAGGCGCTGCAAGACGCGACTGAGGCAATCCGAATGGGTCAGCGCGGCGAGACAGTCCCTACGGAGCTTGCTGCGAAGGTCAGCGAGGCAGACGAGACCTACTTCAAGGGCCTTCGCTCGATGCTTGGTCTGGATGCCGTTCGGACGGTGGGGGTCGGGGCAGCTCCAACTCCACCCGAGGTAATTGAGTTTTTTCACGCCATAGGTATTGAGCTTGCCGAGCTTTGGGGCATGTCAGAGACTTGTGGCTACGGGACGCTCAATCCCGCTGGTGCTGTTCGGATTGGGACTGTGGGGGCACCTTCGCCCGGCGCCGACATCAAGATCGCAGAGGACGGGGAGGTGTTGATCAG
>JBAXHG010000261.1:0-1563 GCA_037139015.1 Actinomycetes bacterium
AGCGCATCCCTCAAGGATTCGCTGTCTGTCGACTGAATGTCCCGGAGGAACTGGTCGGCTGCTCGGGGCGGCATTCGCAATGAGCCCTTGATTGAACCCGCGGCCTCGCCGGCCTCAAGTCGCTGGGCCGCGTCGACGGCCATCCGCAGACGGTTCGCCCCCACTCCGACAAGAGCACCTGCTCCTTCTCCCTGCTGTTCAAGTTCAAGCCACGAGTGAACGGCCCGTCGAGTCTGGCCACCCACGAGTGCGTCGGCAAGCCCCCAGACCTTCTTCTCCGCTGAGCCAGCGCAGAGTTCAAACACGGTCTCGGAGTCAACAGGGTCCCCTGGTTCAAGCGACAGGGAGATCTTTTCAAGCTCCCTAAGGATTCTCTGCTGCCTCTCCCCTACAACACCGACCAAAGTCTTTGCCGCGGCCGCGTTCATATTGATCCCCATCTCTGAGGCGCGGTCGCGAGTCCATGCGGGAAGGTCCCAGGACTTCACAGCCTTCTCTTCCTGAATCTTCCCCTTGTTCTTCTTGACCGCGTCGACAAGAGCCTTGGGGACGGTCTGGCGGCCATCCTCACGCGCAAACAGGGCCAAGGTCGTATCGGGCGGCATTGAGCCCAGAAGACGCTCAAGCGGCTCGGTTTCATCCGCTTTCCACTTTTCCACACCATCGACGATCACGAAACGACGCCCGATGCAGAGGCTCATCGCGCAGAGGGCAGCAACCGTGTCGTCCACTGTGGCTCTGTCCCCATCGAGAATCTCAAGCCCGCCTTCGCCACTCTCAGATTCAGCGAGGCGCCTGAGTTTGTTTCTGCGCTCAGCAATTCGACCGTGGTCATCGCCGTGAATCAGATAGGAGGCAGCAAATTCGATCATCTGTCAGTGAGTCTAGGCAGCCTTCCGGCCGCGTCCAATGGCAAGTGGCCCAAAGACCGTGAGGATCAACATTGTCGCTACAAGCGAGCCGGAGGGATGCCAGCCAACACTTGCCCAACTTGGCGACGCCATCGCATGAGCCACCTCAAGGACACTTGAAACGGGGATCGCAGCCAACATCGCCAGGGGAGCCGCAAGTGAAGTGGAGATTTGACCGAGTGCGGCGGCAGTGATTCCCAGCCACATTGCCGGAGCTACCGCTGGGGCGGCCAGAAGGTTCGCGGGGATCCCAACCAATGAGAGGCGTCCAACCTTCCAAGCGATCAAGGGTGCAGTTGCAATCGTCGCGGAGATCGTTGCTGCTCCTGCCTCCGCGAGAACAGGGGGAATCCTCAGAGATTCAAGTCGGTTCTTTAGGGGTGGACCGAGCGCCAGCATTCCAGCGACGGCCGCGAACGAAAGCTGCCAACCCAGTGACGCGCTTGATGCGCGGTCCGCCAAGAGCGTGACTGTCCCGGCAACCCCAAGGGCATGCCATGCGTCAGCCTGGCTTCCACGGACGCGCCCCGCCAAGCCGACCAATGCCATGACAGCAGCCCGTCTGATCGGCGCCTCGCCACCCGCGAGCGGGACATACAGAGCCACCAGGCCCACCGCCGTGACCAACCGAGCTCGGAGCCCCATCCCGAGC
>JBAXHG010000262.1:0-1553 GCA_037139015.1 Actinomycetes bacterium
CGGTCAGGGCAACAAACGGCACCGGGACTTCAGATCCTGCGAACGTGACCTTCACAATTGTTGGTCCGCCAAGTGTTCCCGTGGTGACCGCTCCGCTCGATGAGGGATCTTTCGCTTTTGGTGCGATCGTGCCGTTCGGTGCGACTGCCGACACTGGTTCGGTGCTGGAGTGCAAGCTTGATTCCGGCAGCTGGGGTAGCTGTCCAGTCAACTACACGCCTGGCGACGGGTCGAAGATTGCGGTTGGTTGGCGGACGCGCCTCGTTTTCGGGCAGGAGCTCGGCACATCCAGGGTTGATGTTGGTCAGCTTCACTACGGATCGCACTCGAGCTATCTGAATGGGCAGGACGCTGGAACCCGTTTTGCGGACGCCATGTGGTGGGATTCAGACCAGAGCAATTGCAGCAGCTTCCCCTACGGAAATGAATACGGTGGGGCTTACGGCGTTGTTCTGACCGCCGACGGGACCCCTACTTCGCTAACCAATGAGTTCGGTTTGGATTGCTCCATTACGAGCAAGTACTCGACGGGTGACCTTCTTCAAGAACTTGCGGCTGGGGATCACACCCTTGCGGTCAGGGCAACAAACGGCACCGGGACTTCAGATCCTGCGAACGTGACCTTCACGATTGAGATCGGCGCGACTGACCCGACGCTTGATACTGGCGTTAATGATGTGTCCAAGCCCAGCGTGATCAAGGGCGAGGGTTATGGACTCCTTGGCCTGGCAGGAACGGATCCCGAGCCGACTCCGGTCTTTCAGTGGCAGCGCTGCTCAGCCAAGGACGACGCGTCGTCCTGTCAGGCAATCTCGGAATCGGGAGCCGACGGCGCTTGGTGGGGTACCCGTGATGCTGACATCGGGAAGCAGGTGCGGCTCACAGTGGGCTGGGACACGGTGCAGGGAAGGATTGACGCTTTTTCACCACTCTCCGGGTTGATTGGCCCTGCTGGGATTACAAACGGGACCCTCAGCACGGCAAGCCCAAAGGTTGGGGTGAAGGTACATTCATCGTTCGGCCAGTTTGCCGGGTGGATTCCAGGCGTAAGCACGACGCAGACCACTTGGATGGTCTGCTCCGAGCTAGACGAAAGCACATGCGCTGTCTCGGAGTACGACCCGTCCAACGGGGGCGGTACCGGCGGCCAGTGGTACACGCCTGGTCCGAACGACGCTGGTAAGTACCTGTTCGCAGTGAGGACAATCACAACCTACGGGATGAGCACTTCAGTTCTGTCCCTTTCAGACGGAGACTCGGCCAATTGGTCCAGGGTCGCCAGCGCGGGAGGCAGCTCCCGCCGGGCGCGAGCTGCCGTCAGGCCCCACGCTGCGGTTAGGCCCCGCGCTCAGGCAGCCGTCCGCAAGCCGGCCCGTTCAAGCAGGCACCACCGGGCTCGAGCCGGCCGTCGCCTGAGCGCGCACGCAGCTCGTCGCTGAGCGTCTGATTGCGCCATCGGCTGGGACGTCCGTAGACTCTCAGCTGATGGCAGTCACACCTTTCACTGAAGACCTAGAGCGTTGGCGCAAGGAGACCTTTGCGGCCTCCAAGGA
>JBAXHG010000263.1:0-1543 GCA_037139015.1 Actinomycetes bacterium
TGCGTTCGCTCATTTCCGTCGGACAGCGACCCGTGATGTTGAGTTCGGAGGCAAGAAGATTCGTGAGGGAGACAAGGTGATCATGTGGTACCCGTCATCGAACCGCGATGAGAGCCTCCACAAGTGCCCTCACACCATGGATGTGGAGAGAAACCCTGACCATCAGGCCTTCGGTGCGGGCGGCAGGCACTTCTGTCTTGGGACGGCGCTGGCTCGGCTTGAACTGAAGATCCTTTTTGAGGAAACCCTCGCCAGGTTCCCCAACTTGGAGCTTGCGGGGGAGCCGAGCATTGTCCGGTCGCTGTTTGCAAACCAGCCGAGGGCCGTGCCGGTCAAGGTCAGCTAGCTCGGCGGCGTTTCCAACGCGCCAGCCTGTCGTTCGCGACTCGGTTTCGGACTCAGTCGTCGGTGTTGCGGCGCAGCCGTTTGGTTTCCCCTCGGCGCTTCTTGGATTTGATGCGTTTGTCAACCGATGACCTGCTTGGCTTCGTCTTGCGACGGGGTGGAGCGGGAGGTGCGAATGCTTCTGTCAGCAGGTCAACAAGGCGCCGTTCTGCCGATTGCCTGTTCTGCAGCTGAGAGCGCTGCTCGGATGATGTGACGGTCACTGTGCCGTCAACCAGCCGTGACCCGAGCCGTTCGGCCGCCCTGTCCTTCAGGTAGTCGGGGACGGAGGTGGACTTCGACAGGGCGAACGAGAGCTCCACTCGGGAGTCAGTGGTGTTCACCCCTTGTCCGCCTGGCCCGGAGGAGCGAGAGAACCTCAGGGAGAGCTCCGCGCGGGGAATTGCAACTCGGTCGTTGATGATCAGTTCGTCGGACACAGACCGATTGTGACTTGAAGCCCGCCCGATGGGACGGGGTGGATCTCATCTGTGCAGGTCTGACATGGTCAGTCCCACTTGCCCTGTTGAAGGTCCTGATGGACATGGTGGCGCTCAAGTCTGTGTCTCAGGCGGCCGTCCTCCTCATGACGCAGGTGGCGTGACTTCTTCCTTGCCCTGCGAAGGGCCTCCACTCCCATCAAGGCGCCTCCGGACTTTGCCATTGCGAGCAGGTGTCGTCTGCGCTTCTCGCCGGACTTTGAACGGTTGCCATTGGTGTGGGGCATCTTGCCTGTCTCCTGTCGTCTCGACTTGGCTTCCGCCAAGTGCTGTGGCTTCTAACTCCAGAGTGCCCGGATGTGGTGCTCAGCGGTAAGCATTTTGAGATGCGACGTGTGCGCACGAGGTAGGCTCCAGCGTCTGATGGCAGGAATTCGCGACACGCTTACCCGTAAGACAGGCCCAAAGCTGATCATCGCGTCGGCTGGAGTCAAGGCCCCGCAGCGAATGGCCGCAGCAAGGCTTCGAAAGACTGGTGGACGGGAGCGCGTAGAGCTCTTTTGCGCTTTGGATGACCCCTTGAGTGCCGTTGCGCTGATCGGCCTCTCAGAGCGGCTCCAGGGCCGCCGTGTGGAGCTTGTGGTGCTTCCTGTCGTGTCCCGCGGGATGGAAGGTGACCCGGCGATTGAGTGGAAGCGGAAGTTTTCCGTGATTGACGC
>JBAXHG010000264.1:0-1507 GCA_037139015.1 Actinomycetes bacterium
CGGAGGGTACATACTCGCTGACCGCATGTAATTGCCCGGGCCCGCCTATACTCGCGGACCAATGCCCGTCTATGAATACAAGTGTGAGAAGGGCCATCAGTTTGAAGTTATTCAGCGGATGGCTGAAGATCCACTGACTGAATGTCAGGAATGTGGCGCACCAGCGCAACGGATTCTCTTCGCCCCGGCGGTGCACTTCAAGGGGAAGGGTTTCTACAACACGGACTATGGAACTAAGAGTCGCGCTCGCGAGAAGGCCAAGAAGGATTCCAGCGCCGCATCGAGTGATTCGGGTTCCAGCACTCCTAAGTCGAGCGAGTCGAGCTCAAGCTCAGACAAGGCTTCGCCGAAGAAGTCAGAGTCCAAGAGCAGCGACTCCGGCTCATCCAAGAAATCTGACTGACTCCGATCAGCCGTTGAGGAACTGATTAACGGCACGCTGCTTGGCGCTGTCGCTGACGACTAATCCAGCACCACCGTTGGAGAGTGTCACTGCGCCTGTGGGCTTGAGGACCTTTGGTGGTGGTGAGCCTGAAACAACGATTGAGGCGATGATTCCGGATAGCTCGACGGCTCCAACATCAGTGTTGATGGCTTGCGGTGCCGCCCATGCTGCCCAAGGCAGGCGGATAAATCCACCAAGTGACAGCAGGCTTCCACGCATGCCTCCGATGATCTGCTGCTGAGCCCGAACCCGGTCAATGTCGCTGTAGGAAGGATCGCATTGGTTGTGACGCGTTCGCGCATAAGCAAGTGCCTGTTTGCCAGTCAGGTCGTTCTCTCCCTTGTGGAGGCGGATCGACACGCCGCCGTTGCGCCTGCCGCCGTTGATGTCAGAAATGACACACGGAGTCTTCACCGTGATGCCGCCCAGAGCGTCGATGAACTTGGGGAAGTTCTCAAGGTTGACCTCAATCAGGTGGTCAATGCTGATCCCGGTCCAGTTGGAGATGGTCTTGATCGAAAGGGCTGCACCGCCGTATGCGTAAGCCGAGTTGATTTTGTCAACCCCATGGCCGGGGATTGGAACGACCGTGTCACGGGGGATTGAAAGTTTGGATGAGGCGCCGCCGCCAACGCGCAGCAGCATGATCGTGTCGGAGCGTTGACCAGAGGCCCTCGCACCTGGCTCCTTGCTGCCCTTGGGCCGCTTGTCGGAACCCAGCACCAGGATTGTTGTGGGGGATAGCGGTGGAAAGCCTCCCTTGGCAAGTGTCGACTTGGCCTCCTGGGAAATTCCCTTGCCCTCCTGCGAATGGGCGCTGATCAGGAACAGGAGCGCCGCAAGGAAGACCCACCCGACTGCTCCCATGAGTGCGAACTTAAGCACCCGGATTGGACTCCACGGGGTCTTGCGTTTACGGCTGCCTCGCTGAGGCTTGCGACCGGGATTCTCCGCAGGGGCTGCCTCGCCGCGGAGGCGTTCGCGCAGGCCGCGGGGCCTGGCTCGGTAGACGGTGTAGTCGGGCGTGTCATCGGCCACTGTCACACCTATAGTGAACAAGGT
>JBAXHG010000265.1:0-1504 GCA_037139015.1 Actinomycetes bacterium
TCGCTCCAAGGCGAGGAAGCACGCTGCGAAGCGCGGTACGGCCAAGCCACACAAGACTAAGACTCACAAGCGAACCCACTAGAAACGGAGCTAGCGCAGTCCGCCTCTCCTTCAGAGAGTCGCACCGAGGGCCGGGCAGACCCGTTGTTGGTCGAACGAGGGGTCAGGAAGTAACGAGCAGCTTGGCTGACTTCGTGACCTTGAGGCCTGCGTAGTCGAGCAGCTGCACCGTCACGGTGTACTTGCCGCGCACGAGACCCGTGGTGTTGAACTTCAAGGTTGTCGAGCCTGATGGAACGGCGATGCGCGTCACGCGGGTGCGGAAGCGAACCTTCCGGGAAGCTGGCGCGATGGTCACGACCGCCGTTCCGTACTTGGAAGAGTTGATCTTCACCTGACCAGTGCGCTGGCGGCTCTTGAATCGGGCTGGGAACTTAAGTGAGGTCAGAGTTGGATTACCAGCATGGAGCTGGGACACGAACTGACGTGGCTTGATTCCTCCACCCGGAGTAGTGAGCCATGTTGCTGCGAGTGTTCCATCTCGTCCGACTGTGACCATCGGAGTCCTTGAGAAAGCACCGGTTCCGGCCACAAAGTCCTTGCTGCCGGCGGGCAGGTCGCGTCCGGTAATACCAACCTCGTGTACTGCAGTGGTGCCCTCACCGACGAAGAACTGCGCGGCCCCGTTTGACGAGAGGCTTACGGCAACGCGATCCATTCCCCCGCCTTCGTAGACGGGAACCGGGCCTGCCCCCACCTTGACTCCTCCTGTCGTCAGGCGCCGGAACTTGACGATCACCTTTGGGCTGAAGTCAATCCACGAAATAATTGCCGCCCCCGCGTTACTCACGCCGAGAGCGGTCGTTGAGCGGAGGATGTCGTCCTCAGCTGCCACCACTTCGCTTGCTGAAGCCGGGATACCCGTCGAGGAGATCCTGCGAACGTCGATCCGGCACTGGGTCGCAAGCAGGGGCTGGCAGGACGTCCAAGCGGCGAAGAGACTGCCGCCGCTGGCTTGGACCACCTGCACTGAGGAGTGCGTGCGGGAGAGGTCGGAAAGTTCCTTGGATGTGCCGTTGGTGATGAAGCCGAGTGCGCTGATCTGATTGAGGCGATAGCGCGGCGTTGAGTCACCTGAGAACTGTTCTGTCCAAATGATCGTGCTGACTCCTGACGAAGCAGTGAACACACGAGGGTCAAGGCAAGTAGTTGAGTCTGCCTTGCACAGGTCTGTCTGAAAATCCTTGAGCGTCGTGTTGTTCGGGCGAAGGCGCAAGACATTCACACGCGAGGTAACACCAGACCGCCAGGCGATGGTCGCGACTCCGTCAGAGCCAAGCCCAACTGATGGGGTTTGGTTGTAGTCACTGTCAGTCCCGAGGGCCACGGTCGTGGTGGCAAGCTTGAAGCGCGTTGTCACACCGGAGAATCGGCGTGCCCGGATCTTGTAGCCGTCTGCGCCCAGTCCGTCATAAACAATGATGCCCTTACCAGCGCGGTCAAT